>CAYJEQ010000014.1:0-41921 GCA_964369235.1 uncultured Oscillospiraceae bacterium
ACCAAATCCCAATAATACCAGACTTAAGGTATCTCCCATCTGTAGATCCTCCTTACTTACCATACTATTGCAAATAATCTCAAGGCTATTTATTAGCAATTCTCAAAATTTATAAAAGCCATTTCAATAGATTTTATTGTGATAATTTATATTTTTCTAGATACTCTGCTATCTGCTCTTCGGTATAACCTACTAATGTTTTTAAAACCTCTCCTGTATGTTCACCTAGTAGAGGTGCATGTGCTGTAGGTAGTTCATCTTTTGCTGGTATACTGCTCATTTTAACAGGGTTACCTGCTACTTTAACCTTGCCCATCTTAGGCTGATCAACTTCTACAAGCATATTTCTGCTTTCTACCTGTGGATCCTCAAAAAGCTTATCAATAGTGTTAATAGGGCCAGCTGGGATACCTTTTGCTATGAATATTTCCATCCACTCTGCGGTGGTTTTTTCTAGCATTTTAGGTTGGAATAGTTCGGTAACTTCGTCTGTTCTCTTGGTTCTCTCAGGATTTGTTGAATATTTTGGATCATCTACAAGATGCTCGTTGCCTGTAGCCTCGCAAAATAGTCTAAACAGCTTATCATTACCAGCTGCAATAATTATTCTGGTATCCTTGGTACGATAGGATTCAAATGGTGATATTGCAGGATGCTTAAGTCCTAGTGGACCTGGTGCCTTACCTGTAATAGATGTTTTAGCGATGGCATTTTCTAAAATAGAAAGTTGGCAGTCGAACATTGCAATGTCTACCTTCTGACCAGTACCAGTTTCTTTTCTCTGGTAAAGGGCAGCTAGTGTGCCGTATGCACCATACATGCCAGCGATAATGTCACCAATAGATGCACCAACTCGCACAGGATCTTTTCCAGGTTCACCAGTAATACTAATAATCCCACCCATACCTTGTACAATCATGTCATAAGCTGGACGATCAGAATAAGGTCCCCAGTGGCCAAAGCCAGACATTGCACAATAAATAAGAGAAGGATTTAATTCTTTTAATACATCATATCCAAAGCCAAGTTTTTCCATAGTCCCTGGTTTGAAATTTTCTGTAATTATATCTACTTGAGTTACTAAGGTTTTAAAAATTGCTTTGCCTTCATCGCTTTTCATATCGATAACGATACTTTTTTTACCGCGATTAATACTTAGAAAATACCCACTTTCTCCGTTTACATGTGGGCCAAAAGCTCTAGAGTCATCACCTGTTTTAGGTATTTCACACTTGATAATCTCTGCACCCATATTTGCTAACATCATTGTACAATAAGGACCTGCTAATACTCTTGTCATGTCCAGAACACGAACACCGTCTAATGGTTTTTTAGTCATTATAAATTCCTCCTTGTTACATCTTCCTATAATATAGTTTAGTAAATGTGGAAAATGGTATACCAAAACAATAACATCTATCCATATCTTTGTCAATGGAATAACGAAATTTTCTGTTTTATCCCTAAAATTGCCTAAATATTTTATGCAAAACCAACATAATTGGTAAATATATGTAATTACTAGAGTTTAAATCGTATACCAAATCCTTGTAATATAAAAACAGTTAGGTATAAACATAATTATTTATACCTAACTGTTTTCTAATTTATATCATAAATATTTTTTAATATAAGTTTTCGTGATTTTACCACACTACTATTTATCGAGGATTTGATTATTCAGCCTCATTATTATATTGTCGTGAACACTTTTTATATGATGTCTAGCTGCATCTTCTGCAAGTGTTTGATAACCTAATGACATAGCTTTATATATTACTATATGTTCCTCAATACTACGCTCGGGACGACCTTCGTGATGTAGAGATTTTGAAAAAAGAAGACCGATATTTTCTCGAACCTGTCGTAAGGAGTTAATCAAATAGTCATTGCCAGACATAGTGGCAATTTGAGAGTGAAAGCGCTGATTAATACAGGCTAAAGCCTCAATATCATTAACTTTGATTTTCTCTCTTGCTTCCTCTAATATAGAAGCTAGTTTTTCAAGGCCTTCTGGGGTGGCGTTTTCGGTAGCCTCACGAGTTGCCAAACCTTCTAAAAGTTCTCTAACTGCATACAGGTTTGAGATCTTCTTCTCTGAATATGTGGAAATTCTTACTCCCTTGTGAGGTTCGGATACTAGCACCCCTAGTTCCTCTAGGCATCTAAAAGCTTCCCTTACAGGAGTACGGCTAACATTAAGTTTCTCAGCGAGAGCTCTTTCAGTAAGTGCTTCCCCACGCTGATATTCACCATTTTGTATTGATTGCATTAAACTAGAGATTACAAAATCTCTTTTCATATTTTGATTATCCATTGTTCCTTTTTGTAAATCCATATATTACCTTACCTTTCACTGGGTCTAGGTGATTTATCACTTTTAATATTACAGGGTAAAATTTAATTTATAATAATATGCTTTAAGTTTGTTAATCACAAAGGCTAATTTAGTGATATCACTTGTTTTGCAAACTATTATGGCTTTAGCTAATTATACATTATTTTTTAAAAAAGACAAGTCTTAGCTAATTATTTGAAAATGGTATACCAAAAAAACAAAGATTTAATAAAAATGGCATACCAAATTAATTTTTAATTATCTATTTTAATAAATTATTTTATGAATTTAATGAATTTTAATTAAATTTTATTAATATTAACTATTTTTTACATAATTTGTTATATATATCGCAGATTTTTTGATAATCTATTGACAATATGGTATACCAAGTAGTATGATGGATTTAAAGGGAAATATTGATGCAGTGATAATATTACAATAGTTCTCAAAAAGAAAATTTAATGGAGGTAGTCTTGTGAAAACTAATAGCAAAAAGGTATTTAGTCTTATTATTAGCATGATTATGATTCTAGCATTTTCAGTAGTATGCTTTGCAGCTACAGACAGCGCCATCCCTAGCGGTATGCCTGAGGGAGTAGATATCCGTGGCGCCTACATATCCATAGCGATACTTGTTATTGCATTTATACTTTTCTTTACAGAAGCATTCCCCCTTGCAATTACTTCAATGTTAGTTCCTATTGCACTAGCTTTCCCAGGGATTGAAATTCTCTCAGGGAAAACAGCATTTGAAAATTTCGGTGATGACTGGGTAGTTTGCTTTATGGCTATTTTTATCACCAGTGACGCAATATTCCGTACAGGAGTAGCAGAAAAAATCGGTAAATCTGTTTTAAAACTAGCTGGTACAAGTCAGCGTAGTATTATAGTTGTAATGGGTATTACAGTTGGTGTTATCTCGGCAGCACTATCTAACTCAGCAACAATGGCTCTATTTGCTCCAATTATTATAAGTGCAGCTAGAGCATCTGGACTTAAACCTTCCCAGATTCTTATGCCTATGGCATTCTTTATCTGTATAGGTGGTAATATGACTTTACTAGGTGCATCATCTAAAGGTGTTATCAACGGTATTATGGAAAACATGGGTGTCCAAGCCTTTGGTTTCTTTGAATATACTCCAATAGGTATTGTACTATTTGCTATAGCAGCAGTTTACTATTGGTTTATCGGTTGGAAGTTCCTACCAATAATCGAAGATACAGCTGTAATTAGTGAGAGTGGTGAAGCAGTTAAAGCAGACCGTACAGACAAACAGTTATGGGCACTTCTAGCCTTTGGTGTAACTATTGTTACAATGGCTACAGGATTTTTAGCTGCGCCTATGGCGGGTATGGTAGGTATGGTAATCGTTGTAGTTAGTGGTTGTGTAACTATGTCTGAAGCTTACAAATCAGTTAACTGGACAACAATATTCCTATTTGCTGGTATGCTTGCAATGGGTCAGGCGCTAGTTGCAACTGGAGCAGATAAGATGATAGCCTACTATGTTAGTCAGGTAGTAACAAGCCCAATGGTATTACTTGCTCTTATATACATAGTAACAATGGTACTTACAAACTTTATGTCCAACACAGCCTCAGCATCTGTTGCAGCACCAATAGCAATAAGCTGTGCAAATCAGTTTGGTGTAAGCCCTCTTCCTTTCTGTATGGCAGTAGGCATAGCAGCTTCCCTTTGCTTTATGACACCAATAGCAACACCTGCAAATACAATAGCATTCGGACTAGGTGGATACCAGTTTAAAGATTTCGCAAAAAACGGTGCTCCTATTCAGATACTTATGACTATAGCAGGTCTAATATTTATACCAATATTCTTCCCATTTTAAAATTTAGAGGCGGTGCATTATGACATATGAAAATTTAAGAGAAGCCGTAGAGGCATTTCGCAAACTAGAAGACGATATAAACCTTAAAAGCGAAGCTGGAGAAAGAGCAATAGAAAAACAGCATGCAAAAGGTAAACTACACGCTCGTGAGCGTATAGAGCTTCTATTAGATCCCTATACTTTTACCGAAATAGATGCTTTTGTTGAACACAGATGCCATAATTTCGGCATGGAGAAAAAACGCAAATCAGGTGATGGCGTAATAACAGGCTTTGGTAAAATCGGTGGAAAACAGGTATATGTATATGCTGATGACTTCACTTTTTTAGGTGGAGCCCTTGGAGAGATGCAGTCTGCTAAGATTTGCAAGGTTATGGATTTAGCACTGAAAAACGGTTGTCCAGTTGTTGGGATACGAGATTCAGGTGGAGGTCGTATACAGGAAGGTGTAGATGCCAAACACGGTTATGGGGAAATCTTCTATCGTAATTCCATTATGTCTGGAGTAGTACCGCAGATTTCAATTATAGTTGGACCTTGTGCAGGTGGTGCAGTTTATTCACCAGCTCTAACAGACTTTATCTTTACAGTTGATAAACTTACAAATATGTATGTTACTGGGCCTAGAGTTATTAAGGTAGCCTTAGGTGAAGATGTTACTCCAGAACAGCTAGGTGGGGCTAAAGTACAAAATTCTACTAGTGGGGTAGCACACTTCCTAGCAAATAGTGAACAGGAGTGCTATCAGTCAGTAAGAGAATTGTTTGAGTATCTGCCATCTAACAATCGCCAAAGTGTGGAAACTATAGAGTGTGATGATGATACCTGTAGAACAAATGATAAACTGCTAGATTATATACCGACAACAGGTAAGAGAAGCTATGACATGGGTGTGGTAATAGCAGAGATTGCAGACAACGGCCAGTTCTTAGAAACTCAGAAAGAATTTGCAAAAAATATCCTTACAGGCTTTGTAAGAATTAACGGTGAGAGTGTAGGGGTAATTGCAAATCAGCCTTCCTACCTAGCAGGTTGTATTGATATTAATGCCTCGGTAAAAGCAGCTAGATTCATCCGTTTCTGTGATGCATTTTCCATTCCACTGCTAACTCTAGTAGATGTACCTGGGTTCCTTCCAGGCACTAATCAGGAATATGGTGGCATAATTAGACATGGTGCAAAGATGCTGTATGCTTATTCAGAAGCAACTGTACCAAAGGTTACACTACTGCTTCGTAAGGCATATGGTGGAGCCCATAATGCAATGTGTAGCAAAGAACTTCGCTCTGACATCTATATGTCCTGGCCAATAGGTGAAATTGCTGTAATGGGTGCAGCAGAAGCATCTAATATAATTTATAAAAAAGAAATAGATGCCTCAGAAAACCCAGAGGAGCTTCGTAGACAGAAGATTGAGGAATATGAGAATGATTTCCAAAATCCATATGCAGCAGCAAAAAGAGGCTATCTAGATAGAATTATTGATCCAGTGTACACAAGAGCAGAAATAGTAAATGCCTTTGCATCATTAAAAAATAAAACTATGGAATTACCATGGAAAAAACATGACAATATACCACTATAAATAAGGAGATTATAATTATGAAGCCATTAGAAGGAATAAAAGTATTAGATTTAACACGCATACTATCAGGACCATATTGCACAATGATGTTAGGTGATATGGGTGCAGAAATTATTAAGGTAGAAGCATACCCTCATGGAGATGACTCCCGTGAAAATCAGCCATTTGTAAATGGTGAGAGTATGTACTTTGTTTCTCTTAACAGAAATAAGCGCAGTATCGTACTTAACCTAAAAACACAGGAAGGTAGAGATATATTCTACAAACTAGTAAAAGATGTAGATGTAGTTGTAGAAAACTTTAAACCAGGAACAACTCAGAAGCTAAAGATTGACTATGATATTGTAAAAGAAATTAATCCTAATGTTATCTACTGTTCTATCTCTGGATTTGGTCAGACAGGCCCTTATTCTGCTCGACCTGCATACGACTCAGTAGTTCAGGCTATGAGTGGTATCTGGAGTGTAACAGGTCATCCTGGTGGTATTCCTACTCGTGTAGGAACATCTGTAGGGGATATTTTCGGAGGTGTATTTGGTTGTAATGCAGTACTAGGTGCGCTACATCACAAAACAAAAACTGGTGAAGGCCAGTACATTGACATCAGTATGCTAGATTGTCTAGTGGCTGTTGTAGAAGGCCAGATTGCTCGTTACTATGGAACAGACAAAGTACCTGTACCAGTAGGTAACCGTCATGCTACAGCTACACCATTTGATCTATTTGAAAGTAAAGATGGGTACTTTGTAATAGCAGTTCAGAAAAACACAATGTTTGAAAAACTGTGTAATGCTATTGAAAATCCTGATCTAGCTAAAGACGAAAGATTTACTTCCAACGCTAACCGTTGTGATAATCAGCCAGCACTTAAAGAAATTCTTACAAATGCATTTAGAGAAAAAACTACAGCTGAGTGGATTGATATTCTAGTAGATGCAGGAGTAGCTTGTGGCCCAGTTAATACAATTAAAGATGTAGTAAATGATCCACAGATTAAATCAAGAGAGATGATTACTGAGGTTACAGGTCATCCTAAATTTGATAAGCTACATTATCCAAGTAGCCCACTTAAATTCTCTAAAACTCCATGCACAATTGAGCGTCCAGCACCAGTTCTAGGTCAGCATACAGATGAAATTCTAGAAGCTATTGGCTACACAGCAGAAGAAATAGCAGACTTTAAATCAAAGAACGCTATTAACTAATAACATATAATTTTATCCCAAAATTTGGCAAATAACCTAACATACATTACCTTATTAACCCCAAACCGCTGTCTCAGCCTATGAGATGGTGGTTTGGGGTTAATATAATTTAAAAAGCTTCTATAACAATTAATATAGAGCTAAGATTAAAGTTTTTTTGTCAATAGTTGGGGTAGAGGATAAAAAAAGAATATAGTCAGGTGGTGGAAACTACCTGCTTTTATGATTAAAAGAGTAATTAAGCAAGCAAAAGGGGCTGTCGCAAATGGTATAAAACCATTAGTGACGGCCCCATTATAGCACTATAAAATTTTGAATAGGATAAAACTTATCATAGTAATGAAAAGAGATATAATTCAAGTCATATAAATCCTCTAAAATATCTCTCCGCGCCTAGAAAGGTCATTATAATAACTAAGCATATTATTAAATATTGTAAAGGAGGGTGCTGGTACTGTAAATACTCCTAGGCTTTCCTTTAGCTTTTCTCCTAGAAATCTACATAAAACCTTTGCTTCTTCCATCTGCTCATTAGTAAGCTCTTTGTAAACATAGTTCATTGTAATATGGAACCTATATTCATAGTGTTTATCATGGCAGATACCCACAACATCTGCAATATTATCACGATAATTTCGCAGATTTTGTTCTGTTTGCTCATTGGCAGACTTTAAAACAATTTTATTAATATCTATATAGTCTACCTCCATAGTTATGTTAGTGGGGATTTTAACCATATCTACTTTTTCTTTGACTAGGAGGTCTATTTCAGAAAATTTCGCATTAGCTTTTATGTAGTTTGGCCACCACTTTGTGCCACGGTCAATCTCCCTACATAATGGGATTATAGTCATATGAAAGGAAGATTTAGGCAGAGCTGCTAAACAGTGAGAGAAGGAACTTTGTAATAGTTTTTCTTGTACTAGTGCCACCTTATCAGCAGTATCTGTCTGGGTTGGTGATAGCATACTTACTATAGTATTCCCATAATAAGGAATAGCCTGTCCATCTTGGTCAAATTTAACCATATATCTATCGGTTAACATACTATATCACCCTTTCTTTTTAGAGGATAGTAAGCTACTCTGTACTAGAGCAATAGTCACTGCAGATACTATCATAATAATTACTGCATAAACAAAGCTTAACATCTGTGTTTCGGGAAATGCTGTAGGGCTATTAGCGGCATTAAGCACTACACCTAATGGTTGGAATAAAGGATGGTATAGGAATACCGATGTATTATACTCTGATAGTAGGCTAATAAAATTAAGTAGCAGTACCGACTGTGCAGTAGGCAGTAGTATTGGTAGAATTACTCTAAAATATGTTTTCAGTGTAGAGGCACCAAGATTTTTTGCTGCTTCTTCCAATGAGCCATCTAAGCTTGCATAACCTGCCTTTATCATACGGAATGTGTAAGGCACCTTAATTATAATATAACCTATTAAAATCATATATATAGTACCTGTTAACACATTGCCAAAGGTAAAGATATTAGGTAGAGAGAAGGTCATAACCAGACCTAGTGCAATAAGGGTAGAGGGTAAAAACCATGGTATCTGAATAGTAAGTTCTAGCCAATAGGTAAGTTTATTGCTTTTTTTAGTTATAATTCTAGCTAAGAATAGCATTATCCCCACTACTAAAACCGATGCTATTGCAGAATATACCATACTAGTAAAAACAGGCTTAATGCCAGATGAGGAGTTAAACACTGTCATATAGTGCTGTAATGTCAAATTACCTAAGTCTAAGTTTCCACCATACAGGTCTGAAACAGGCATAAAGGAGAACAAGATAATAAACAGCAGTGGTATAGTCTGTATTAATGCAATTATATGAGCTATGATAGTAGCAGTCCATTTTATCATAGGAGTTTGGATTTTCTGGCGTTTAATAGGTGTTTTTACCTTGGAGACTGAACGGTAGTTGCCTTTTTTCTCAATATGATTTAGTATAAGCATAACAGTTAATGTTACTATACCTAAGAAGAAGGCTAGAACTGCTGCATAATTTCTAGTAGTTAGAGTGTTTGAAAAAGAGTGGATAAGTGGATTAATTGTTTCAAACTCAGAGCCACCTAATACTTGTGCAGTAGCAAAGGAAGATATCCCTTTTATAAAAGATAGTATTGAAGCAGCAAATAGGGAGGGTTTTAATGTTGGTAGAACTATCTTCCATAAAATTCTTCCACGACTTACCCCCATGTTAAGGGCAGCTTCAATAGTTTGAAAATCTATAGAATGTAGAGATTTTCTTACAAACATGATATGGTTAGCTGTACCAGCAAAGGTAAGCTCCAATAACACTGCTCCAAACCCTCTAAACCACAGTGGATTAAGCTCAGGGAATACCTTTATAAGATTAGCAGTAACAAATCCTTGACTACCTAGAATAAAGTTATAGGCCAAAACCAGCACTAGTCCATTACAGATAAGAGGGGAGTGATAGGCAATATTCAGCCATTTTCGACCTTTTATCTCGAAGTAATCAAGACATAATATCTGGAATATACCCAAAATATTAGAGGTTATAGCAAAGGATAACCCTAGTACAAATGAGTTTAATAAGCTCTGTTGTACACGCTGGGATTTTATAATATTTGCCACAGGGGTAAAGTCAAAAGCACCATCAGGAAATAGTGTAATTCTAAGTAGGGTAGCATTGGGATAGATTAAAAATGTAAATATAGCCCATGCAATAACTAGCCCTAGTATTAGATTTACGATTTTTCGCTGTTGCTTATAGCCTAGAGTGATATTTTTCATCTAATAAACATCCTTTCTATAATTTTATAAAATAATCTTTACAGTATATAGTTACAGATCAAATTTCATAAAATCAGAAATATGGATGTATAACATAATGTTTTTATTAGGCGCTTTTTCCAGCTCATCAACTGAGGATATGTTTTTAAGTTCATGATTACCTACTAAAAATGTATTTCGTGTAGTCATCCCAAAAAATTCCTCTGATTGGTAGGATGCAGTTATGGTGCAGTATTTATCAGATTCCCTTTGATCAATAGAGGTTTTAACAGCTTCTAATCTAACATAAACAGATTTAGACGCTAGCTCTTTTTTAAGTTCCTCGCATCCTGTAGGGAAATTAATCTTCTCTAGTATTTCACTGTTTATACTATTTGTTTCTCCAATGAAATTCGCTACAAATTCAGAGTTAGGATGATAATAAATCTCTCTAGGTGTGCCTATCTGTTCCACATAACCATTATTAAATACAGCTATTCTATCAGAAAGTGTCAGTGCCTCCTCCTGATCGTGGGTAACATAAATCATAGTGGATTTTGATACCTTTTGAATCTTTTTTAGCTCTACTCTTAGTTGTTTACGAAGTTTAGCATCTAGGTTTGACAGAGGCTCGTCTAACACGATAATCTTAGGATTAAGAGCAAGGGCTCTAGCTATAGCTACCCTTTGTTGCTGGCCACCAGACAGCTCGGAAACATTTTTGTTTAGCTGTTCTTCTGTTAGATTTACCATCTTAGACACTTCATCTATTCTTTTCTCAATATCATCTTTGCTCCATTTGTTTTCCTTTAGACCGAACTGGATATTCTCCTTTACAGTCATGGTTGGAAATAGGGCATAACTCTGGAAAACCATGCCGATACCACGCTTCTCAATAGGCTTATAGGTAATGTCCTCATCCTCCACAGTAATAGTTCCCTTAGTAGGTTCAATAAAACCTACTAGAGATCGTAGAGTTGTAGTTTTACCACAGCCAGATGGGCCTAGAAAGGTGAAAAACTCACCTTTTGCCACATCTAGGTTTAGGTTTTGTATGGCTACAAAGTCCCCAAATTTTATCTCTATATCTTTAAAATAAATCATTTTCAACCATTCCTTTCGGAGTTTTAACAAAAATATTTCTAGCTGAATCTTAGCAACCCCCTGCTCCATCATACTATTTATATATGCCCAGTCTAGTTCTATAGGCTTATAGTTTTCTTTAAGTGCCTTCATTTCTTCTATCATATACTGTTCTGCATCTTTGTTAGCTACTAGATTACCATAATTGCTAGCAAATTCACCGATAATCTCTGCACTACCTAGCCAGTCAGCAAATCTTTTAGACTCCTCTACTATAGCGGGATCACTATTTGCTACTACGCCTATCTGATTAGTACCTGTAGGCTCACCTAGTTCAGTGTAGACAACTATTGGAGTTACATCAAAAGACTGGCTTTTCTTTAGTAGCCCAGACGCATAGGTGTATGTGATTGGAACCTTGCCGGAGGCCATATTACCAAAGTCATCCTCTCCCTTAGGTGTTTTGTAACCATTGTCAAAATACATCTCTATAGCAGCCCAGCCTTCTTCAGAAACACCTAGCTCACCATTAGGGTCTAGATACTGTCCTAAAATACCGCCGATTATAGCACGGTCAGTATTACCAGTAAATGTTTCTGGCACTGTGTATTTACCGTGGAATTCTTCATTTTCCCATAGGTCAGAATAGTTCTTTGGCACTGTATCTGTGGTGTATATATCTGGGTTAGCTACTAATATTTTTGGCTGGATTTCATAAGGCCATGAATATCCATTGTCTTCGGATATGCCCTCAACCTGTGCCGCCCAAGATGGTGTATACTCTGCTAAGGAACCAGCCTTTATCATAGCAGTAAACTGGTCTTCTGTAGGACCCCATACCACATTGGAAGTCGGGTTATTTACCTCGGAGATAACACGAGCAGTTGTATCCCCACCACCTGCTTCCACCAGCTCGATATTAAAACCAGCTGCACCAGCTTTCTCACGAAGCCACTCTCCTCTACCATCTGTTAGGTTATTACCAATAATAACAATACTAGGTGCATCTACCTCAGTAGATGGTTCTGTGCCTTGTGCTGTAGAACTTTCTGTACTGCTGCTACAAGATGATAGCAGTAAAGCTGCCGCCATAGTGGAGGCTAATAGTGTTTTTTTAGTTAGTTTCATAAGATAATAATTCCTTTCTTTAATCCTGTGTTTTACTTTAAACTTGAAATTTTATATACGCTCTATCATCAAAACTTTTATCATTAGCGGAAATACCTTTAGTAGAATGATAAAGTATATACATATGGGGATCATTTTCTAGTGCATTAGCTAGTGCATCTTCCGACATTTTTAAACTGTCATAAAGATCTGGGTAGCCATCGCTAGCTAGAACTACACTGTGGATATTACGGTCAAGCTTAATCTTTTTAATAAGCTTTTCTGGTATAGGACTACCATTTAATACAGAGTAACCATAGATTGAATTAGGATTGTTGGCAAATTTTGTACTAGCAATTATCCATGGTAGAACTATCTCTCTACCTAAATCCCTTGCTGAAATACTTTCCTCACTATTTATATGTAGAATAAGGCTTCGCATATTTCCACAAATATCATCGCTTTTCTTTGGGTTTGTATATAGTTTACCATCAACCATACACTGACAATCCCCAATCATCCAGATCTCATTATAATGTTTAGAATATATTATTACAGCAGCACTAATTCCTTTTTGAATAATATCTTCAGTAAAATCTATTTTTTTATATAAATTAGCTATCTCTATATTACAAAGGTTAATAATCTCTGCTATAGTGGACTCTTTAGGGAGTTTTTCTATTACCAGTCTAACTATATCACCAGCTAGTTTTCCTGGTGTTTTACCATTATAGGTGAAATCGGTCTTGGCTGTAACACCATCTACCACCACAATAAAATCATCTGTAATAATAATATCATCTTCACAGAGGCTTTGGGATTTTTTACCCATTATAAACTCTTCTATAATTTTCAAAATGTTCACCACCTTTTGCCCTTTTCTATTCCTATTATACTATTATAATATGGGAATAAAAGGGTTTATAATCCACAAAACATTGCATTTTGTAGTTAGTGAAATAATTGTAATATAGATTTTACTTAGATTTATTCCATGTTATACACATTTTTTACATTAAATACTCTATAATTTTATATAATTTTACTTAATATGATATTTTCATGTATAATACTTATTGCAATATTTTTTACTTGTGATATTATGTAATTTATAAGAGATTTTAACCAGGAGGGAGTGAAGTAGCACTATGGCAAAAAAAATTCCACCTATTTCAGCGGCGCCAAAATCACCTATGAAAAAGGGAAATTTTGAAATTAGGTATAAAAAAGATACCCACCTATCCAATATATACAGTAATAAACACAATCACTATGAACTATATTTTTTAGTTTCTGGGAAAGTTTCATATACTATAGAGGGGGTGGTACATCATCTTAGACCTGGGGACCTTCTACTAATCTCACCAGGACAGGAACACTATGCCTTAATAGAAACTGGAGATATATCCTACGAAAGATATGTACTGTGGATTACTGAGGATTACATAAATTCACTGTCTTCAAAAGAAACTGATCTTTCTATTGCTTTTAATGCCACTGGATTTTTAGGAAGCTGTATACATCCCTCTCCTGATATGCAGATTATACTGACAAGTCTTATGCAGAATATTTTGGTACAGTCTAATTCAAATGAGTTTGGAGCAGATTTACTTATTGATTTTTACATTGCTCAAATTTTGATACATATAATAAGGATAAAGCTATACCAAAATAACTTTTATAACGAGAAGGATTTTGCAGGAAATACCTTAATATTTGAAACACTTACCTATATAGCTGAGCATATTGATCAGCCAATTACTATAAATCATATTGCTGGGAATTTATTTGTCAGTAGATCCCACCTGTCCAATAAATTCACCCAATTTATGGGTATTACTATTCATCAGTATATAACCAAGAAAAAACTCTATCTAGCAAAACAGGATATTTTACAGGGTGCCTCCATTGAAACAATTTGTACCGATTATTGTTTTGGTAATTACAGTTCCTTTTACCGTGCATTTAAGCATGAGTTTGGGATGTCACCAAGGGAGTATTTTAAAAAATTCACTAATTAGTAGATTGCAATCCATATGGGATTTCTAGGCAAAAGATTAGAGGTATAGTTTTATACATATAAATGATAATGTATAAAACTAGAAAATAATTATACTGCTGACAACAGCGGTGTAGTCACAGTGACTATAACAAACCTCAAACCACAATCACGCCCGTCTGCCCTTGTCGAATTTATACATATATTTACAAGATTAATAGTGCAAAAAATCTATTTTGCTTTATTGTATTGACAGATGAAAACATCTGTGTTAACATATTGTCAAAGGTTGAGATGTTAAATAAATGTCTAACAAAAATTAAATATTTTATCAATTATGATTGCTGTAAGGGAGTGCGGAACGCGCGGGCGATCTAGCTTTAGGCTAGATTTGTCTTCCCATAATAGCAGTCTATTTTTTTATGCCCAAAAACATATATACAACTATTATTTATAAAGAAAGGAACGCAGTAGTAAGCTTATATTTGCGGTTAATTAGGCTTAGGAAACTGCGTATGTGACAGTGATTATGACACTAATAGGAAATGGAACTCTTATAACTAGAAACAATGATAATCAGATTATTGAAAAAGGCTGTGTAGTAGTTGAAGGAAATATTATTACAGAGGTTGGTACCACAGATGAGCTAAGAAAAAAGCACCCTACTGCTAAGTTTATCGATGCCAAAGGTGGACTGATAATGCCAGGCTTTATTAATGCCCATAGCCATATCTACTCTGCTTTAGCTAGAGGGATTACTGTTAATGGATATAGCCCAGAGAAATTTATCGATGTACTAGAGGGAATGTGGTGGAATATTGATAGGAACCTAACACTGCAGTCCACAAAGGCTAGTGCAGATGTATCTTATCTAAACTGTATCGAAAATGGTGTTACAACAATGTTTGATCATCATGCTGGCTTTGGAGCAATAGAGGGAAGCCTATTTGAAATAGAGAAAAGTGCTAGGGAATTTGGTGTTCGTACAAATCTATGTTATGAAATAAGTGATAGAGATGGACAGGATAAGATGGTATCATCTGTAAAAGAAAATGTTGATTTTATAAACCACATTAAAAATGACCATAGCGATATGGTCAAAGCAATGATGGGTATGCATGCATCTTTTACTCTATCAAATGAAACTATGGAATATGCAATGTCACAAAAGCCAGCAGATGTAGGTATACATATTCATGTGGCAGAAGGTATGGAAGATGTATATGACTGTCTAAAAAAATACAATAAGCGATTAATCAATCGTTTACATGATTTAGATATTTTAGGTAATAAAACTATCTTAGGCCACTGTATCCACATTAATGAAGATGAGATGGACATTGTAAAAGCTACCGATACTATGGTAGTACACAACCCTGAAAGTAATATGGGAAATGCAGTTGGATGTCCACCAGTTCTTAAGTTATTTGAAAAAGGTATATTAATTGGACTGGGAACAGATGGATATACCAACGATATGTGCGAAAGCATGAAGGTAGCAAATATACTACATAAACATCAAAATTGTCATCCAAATGTAGCTTGGGGCGAAATATCAACAATGCTATTTAAAAACAACCGAAAGATGGCAGCAAGATATTATAACAAGCCAATAGGCATACTAGAAAAAAACGCATACGCAGATATTATAGTAGTCGATTACAATCCTACAACACCACTTAACAAAGATAATATAAATGGACATATCCTTTTTGGAGTTCATGGAGCTAATGTTGTAACTACTATGATTAACGGTGTGGTTAAGATGGAAGATAGAATACTTATAGGCATAGATAAAGAAAAAGTTCACGCTAATTCAAGAGAACAAGCAAGCAAACTATGGAATAGTATAAATAAAATTTAGGAGAGTAAACAATGAGTGATATTATGAAAGTAATCCCCTTTGATAATCTAATGGATTGGGTTATGGCTGAGTATGAAACCAAAAACACAATCTTTGGAGTTCACAAAATTTACAGCCATCAAGGTGAAAAATCATTAGTGATTTTTGGTGAGAAACTAGAAACACCTTTTGGCCCAGCAGCTGGCCCACACACTCAGCTTGCACAAAACCTAATTGCTTCTTATGCTGGTGGATCAAGGTTTTTTGAGCTTAAAACAGTTCAGATACTAGAAGGAGAACAGCTAGGTATTCAGAAACCTTGTATTCTTACCCATGATGAAGCTTATAACACAGAGTGGAGCACCGAGCTTAAAATTCCTGAGGCAATGGCTGAGTATATTAAAGGCTGGGTAGCTCTAAAACTAATCTCCAAAGAATACGGACTAGGTAGTGCTGATGGATTTATCTTTAACATGAGTGTTGGATATAATCTTGAGGGTATTAAATCAGAAAAGGTTAATAACTTTATTGAAGGACTAAAGGATGCCACTAATACAGACGCATTTAAAGAATGCATTGCTTGGGCAAAGTCCAATCTACATAGATTTAAAAATATTGATGAAGAATTTATAAACTCAATAAGCCCTAAGGTCTGTACCTCCATTACACTATCAACTATGCATGGATGTCCATCAGATGAAATTGAGAGAATAGTAAGCTACCTGCTAAAGGAGAAAAAACTAAATACATACCTAAAATGCAATCCAACTTTATTAGGTTATGATTTTGTAAGAAATACTCTGGATAGTATGGGTTATGACTATATTGCTTTTGATGATCATCATTTTAAGGCAGATTTACAGTTTAGTGATGCAGTAGATATGCTTAAAAAGCTAATGGATCTAGGTAAGGAAAACAATCTAGAATTTGGCGCTAAACTTACAAATACATTCCCAGTAAAAATTATGAATAATGAGCTTGCTGGCAGTGATATGTACATGAGTGGTAAAAGCCTATATCCACTGACAATTTCAGTAGCTGAAAAATTAGAAACCGCATTTAATGGCACTCTGCCAATATCCTATTCTGGCGGTGCTGATATAAATAATATAGCTGAAATTTATGACAGTGGTATATGGCCAATAACAGTATGTACAGTACTACTTAGAACAGGTGGTTACAACCTATTAAAACCAATGGCTGAAAAACTAGCTGAAATGCCATATGAAAATCTAGGAATTTCAACTGATAAAATACAAAAACTAGCTACTAAGGCAACCAGTGATAAGAACTATATGAAAACACCTGTTAAAGCAAAGGCAGCAAGAGAAAATAAATGTATAGCTTGTGTAAAGGCTTGTAATAACTGTGTGGATGTCTGTCCTAACAGAGCAAACCTAGGTCTAAAAATAGATGGAAAAGCTATGCTATTACATGTTGATATGATGTGTAATGAATGTGGTAACTGTACAGAGTTCTGTCCTTTCCAAAACACACCTTACCATGATAAATTTACGCTGTTTAATGATACCCATGATCTAAATGATAGTAAAAACGATGGCTTTGTAGTTATGGGCGATGGTAAAACTATTACCCTTAGACTAGATGGTGCAGTAAATGAGATAGCAGTAGATGATATAGAAAATAGCGATGTTAAGGCAGTGGTTAATACTATTATAAGAGATTACAAATTTTGTTTATAATTGTTGGTGGTTAAATGAAAATTATAAAAAATGGTCGTGTTGTCACACCCTCTGGTGTAGTACATATGGATGTTAGCATTAAAGCTGATAAAATCTTTCAGATTGCTGAGGATATTAAACCTAGTGAAGAAGATATTATAGTAGATGCTACTGGCTGCTATGTTTGTCCAGGATTTATAGATGGACATACACATCTGGATATGTCAAATGGAAAGATGGTTACAGCAGATAACTTTGAAACAGGAACCAAGGCAGCTTTAGCAGGTGGAACAACTATGCTTGTTGACTTTGCCACACAGGAAAAGGGTGGAACACTTAAAAAAGCCCTTAGTGAGTGGAAGGAAAAAGCAAAGGATAAATCCTATATTAACTATGGTTTTCATATGGCAATAACAGATTGGAATGAAGATGTTAAAGGCGAAATAAAGGATATGTTAGATGCTGGGGTAAGCTCATTTAAGATTTACTTTGCTTATGACGCTCTAAAGGTAGATGACTATGAAACTATGGATATTTTGCTAGAGGTAAAAAAACATGGTGGATTATTAGGAGCTCATTGTGAAAATGGTGATGTTGTAAATTATTTAATTGAGAATAATATTAAAAATGGCAACACCACCCCTGACTATCACCCATTATCACGACCAGCTGAGGTGGAAGCAGAAGCAGTTAATAAATTCCTTTACCTATCAAAGCTAGCAGACTACCCTGTAAATATAGTTCATCTAAGTAGTGGACTGGGGTTAAAGGAGATTAGACAGGCTAGAGAAAATGGCCAGAAAGTTTTTGTAGAAAGCTGCCCACAGTATCTATTACTAGATGATAGTAACTACAGTAAGCCTGACTTTGAAGGGGCTAAATATGTGCTATCTCCTCCACTAAGGAAAAAAGAAGACATGGAAACACTGACTAGTGCTGTGCTATGGGAGGAAATTGACACAATTGCCACCGACCACTGTAGTTATAATTTCCACAGTCAAAAAACTGTAGGTAGAGCTGATTTCTCCCAGATACCTAATGGGGGCCCTGGTATTGAACACAGGGTAAATCTAATGTACACAAAGCTTGTAGATGAGTGCAATATGCCTATGTTAAGCTTTGTTAAAATATTAAGTGAAACACCAGCAAAAATATATGGAGTAGGAAACTGTAAAGGTAAAATACAGGTGGGATACGACGGAGATATTGTACTGCTAGAAACAGGTGTTAATGACACTATTACAGCTAAAACACAGTATCAAAATGTGGACTACACTCCATATGAAGGGTTTAAAGTTAAATCAAGAGTAAAGACCGTAATTGTAAATGGTGAAATAGCAATGGATAATGGCTGTTTTACAGATGAAAAACATGGTAAATACATTAAAAGAAATTCTATAAGAGGAGAAATATAATGTTTACATTTGAAGTTAACGGGATTAAACACAGTACAGAGAAGGATATTAACCTACTTACATACCTTCGTGAGGAGTTAGATATTACATCTGCAAAAGACGGATGTGGGGCTGGTGCTTGTGGCACATGTACAGTATTGGTTGATGGTGTTAAGGTTAAGGCATGTATCTTTAAAACCTCAAAACTAGAAGGTAAAAGCATTATAACTGTTGAAGGTCTATCCGATCGTGAGAAGGAAGTGTATGTACACTGCTTTGGTGATACAGGTGCAGTACAGTGTGGATTTTGTATACCAGGTATGGTAATCTCTGCTAAGGCACTTCTTGATAATAACCTAAACCCAACCCTTGAAGATGTTAAGCAGGCTATTAAAGGCAATATTTGTCGCTGTACAGGATATAAGAAGATTGAAGAAGCTATCTTACTAGCTGCTAAATACTTTAGAGAAGATATCAAGGTAGAAAATACTGAAACTGAGGGTGGAGTTGGAAAACACATCCACCGAGTTGACACAAAAGAAAAAGTGCTAGCTACAGGTGATTATGTAGATGATATTAAAGTCCCTGGCATGATATACGCAAAAGCACTGAGAACTAAGTACCCACGAGCAACAGTTAACGCTATTAATTTTGAGAAAGCTCTAGCTCACCCTGATACAGTAAAGATACTTACAGCAGAGGATGTACCTTTTAACAAAACAGGTCATATTATTCCTGACTGGGATGTTATGATTAAGGTTGGAGACAACACAAGATACATCGGTGATGCTATAGTATTAGTAGCAAGCACAAAGCAGGAAAGCCTAGATGAAATTCTTTCCTTAGTAGAGGTGGATTACACCCAGCTAACACCACTAACTGATCCACTTGTAGCTATGAAGGAGGATGCTCCACTACTACATGAAAAAGGCAATATTCTTTCAAGACAGCATCTTGTTCGTGGTGATGTGGAAGCAGCTTTTGCAAAGGCAGCTCATATAGTGACAAATCACTACTCCACACCAATGACCGACCATGCATTTATGGAGCCAGAATGTGCTATTGCTATACCAGAAGGTGATGATGGATTACTTCTTTACACAGGTAGCCAGTCTGTATATGATGAGAAGAAAGAAATCTCAAGAATGCTTATGATCGATCCAGAACAGGTTCGCTCTCAGTCCCAACTTGTAGGTGGTGGATTTGGTGGTAAAGAAGATATGAGTGTACAGCACCACGCTGCACTTATGGCTTGGATTACTAAAAAACCTGTTAAGGTTAAATTCTCCAGACAGGAAAGTTTAAACATCCATACTAAGAGACATGCAATGGAGATTGACATAACTACTGCCTGTGATGATAAGGGTATTATTCTAGGGGTTAAGGCTGAGATTGTATCCGATTGTGGTGCTTATGCTTCACTAGGTGGCCCAGTTTTACAGAGAGCTTGTACACATCTTGCTGGTCCGTATAATTTCCAGAACATTGATATTCTAGGTACCTGTGTATACACCAATAATGTACCAGGTGGAGCATTTAGAGGATTTGGGGTTACCCAGAGCAATGTGGCACAGGAATTAAATATTAATGAACTAGCAGAGAAAGTAGGCATTACCCCTTGGGAGATGAGATACATAAATGCAATTCGTCCAGGTCAGGAGCTACCTAATGGACAGATTGCTGGAGATGACTGTGGATATGCAGAATGTCTTGAAGCAGTAAGAGACGCTTATGAAAGTAATAAATACTCCGGTATTGCTGGGGCTATGAAAAATGCAGGTATAGGTGTAGGTCTACCAGACATTAGTAGATGTATAGTATCCATTGCAGATGGTAAAATCCATGTTAGAAACTCTGCTGCATGTATTGGACAGGGACTAGCAACTGTATGCACCCATATGGTCTGTGAGGTAATCGGATGCGCACCAAGTCAGGTAATAGTTGATCGCCCTGATACTAAAACAACACCTAATGCTGGAACAACTACAGCAAGCAGACAGACAGTATTTACTGGTGAGGCTACAAGAGTGGCAGCCCTTAAACTAAAAGAATCTTTAGACAATGGTAAAACAATCGCTGATTTAGAGGGTGAAGAGTTCTACGGTGAATACTCTGGTATAACTGATCTAATGGGCTCTGATAAGAAAAACCCAGTAAGCCATGTTGCTTATGGTTATGCAGCACAGGTTGTAATTATGGACGAGAATAAGAAGGTTACTAAAGTAGTGGCAGCTCATGATGTGGGTAGAGTTGTAAACCGCAAATCCTGTGAAGGCCAAGTAGAGGGTGGCGTTTTAATGGGAATGGGTTATAGTTTAACAGAGGATTTCGTTATGGAAAACGGATATGTTAAATCTAAATATGGCACATTAGGGTTAATCCGATCTACAGAAACACCTGAAATTGAGACAATACTTATAGAAAAATCCAGCGAAGATAATGAAGCATTTGGTGCTAAGGGTATAGGAGAAATCTCTACAATTCCTACAGCAGCAGCGGCAATTCACGCACTGAGTAAAATTGATGGCGTGGTAAGAAGAACCCTACCAGCAGCCAATACTTTTTATAAGAAATAAGGGTGGATTTTAATATGAGTAATGTTACAAAAAGCGTAGATAATCTACAAAATAGATCCGGTGCTGTACCTTTTGGTGCAGCACTACCTATGGCACTTCAGCATGTAATTGCAATGGTAGTTGGTTGTATTACTGTACCAATGATTGTATCTGCAGCAGCAGGTGTAGATGCACAGGGACAGATTATTATGATACAGGCTACAATGCTTGTGGCAGCAATAGGTATTTTACTACAAGCCTTTAATCCTAAGGGTGTAGGCTCAGGGCTTCCTGTTATGATTGGTGCAGGTTTTGCATTTATGCCAAGCCTAATCTCCATTGCTTCAGAATTTGGAATGGCAGCAATGGTAGGTGCACAGCTATGTGGTGGTATCATTGCACTGCTAATAGGTTTTGTCTTTGATAAAATCAGATTCTTATTCCCACCACTAGTTACTGCTAGTGTGGTAATTACTATCGGTATTTCTCTATATCCTACAGCTATTAGCAATATGGCTGGTGGAGTGGCGTCAGCACCTACCTATGGTTCGGTAGAAAACTGGGCTATTGCTATGATTACACTAATTACTGTAATTATCTGTGGACAGTTTGGTAAAGGCACCATCAGATCCTGCTCAACTCTAATAGGGATTGCAGTAGGTTATGGTGCGTCTATGGTTATGGGAAATATCAGCTTTGATAGTATTGCTAATGCTTCTTGGTTACAGTTCCCTGAGGTTATGTACTTTGGAATGGAGTTTGAGCCTTCTGCAATTATTATGCTAGGTATTGTATTTGCTGTAAATACTGTACAGGATATAGGGCAGTTTGAGGCTACTTCAATGGCAGCATATAATAGAGCTGCTCAGTCTAAAGAAGTTTCTGGTGGGGTTGTAGCAAATAGCATTTCAAGTATAATTGGTTCTGTTTTAGGTGGTGCTCCAGTAGCAGCTTGTGGACAGAATGTTGGTATCGTAGTTGCAACAAAAGCAATTAACAGAGCAGTATTTGCTATTGCTGGTGGACTAATCTTAGTATCTGCTTTTGTACCTAAAATATCTGCTCTACTACTAACAATGCCACAGCCTGTACTAGGTGGTGCTACACTAACAGTATTTGCTAGTATGGCAATGACAGGTGTTAGAATGTTATCTAAAGAAGGGCTATCTAATAGATCTGTATTTATCTGTGGACTATCAGTAGCAATGGCTATAGGTATTGTTCAGCTAAATGCAGGGGGTGTTCTACAGGGCTTTCCATACTGGTTTGTTAATGTCTTTGGCAAAAGTCAGGTTGTACTTGTAGCAATTATCAGCGTAGTGCTAAATCTAGTGCTACCAAAAGAACAGAAGTAATAGTTTAAAATATTAATTTTAAGCTAAGAGTTTACTGTGATTATAGATGTAATCACAGTAAACATATAGAAAGGAAAGATTATAATAATGGAAAAATTTGAATTAGTATTAAATGAAGCAATGGGAAAAGGTAAATTTGACATCGGTTTTTTAGATGTTAATACAGGTGCAAAGGTACAGGGTTTCCACTCTAGCTTTAATGTATATGAAAAAACACCACTAACATACCTAGACGCACTGGCAAAAGAGCTAGGAGTTAAGAGCATAGCTGTTAAGGACGAAAGTTATCGTTTTGGACTAAATGCTTTTAAGGTGCTAGGTGGTAGCTATGCAATTGGTAACTATATTGCACAGTCCATTGGTGAAGACATTACAAACCTTTCTGCACAGAAAATGCTATCCAAAGAAGTTAAGGACAGAGTAGGAGAGCTTACCTTTGTTACAGCTACTGATGGTAACCACGGTAGAGGTGTGGCATGGACAGCTAATAGACTAGGACAAAAATCAGTAGTATATATGCCAAAGGGTAGCTCACAGGAGCGACTAGACAATATTAAAGCTGAGGGCGCAGATGCTTCTATTACAGATATGAACTATGACGAAGCAGTAAGACTGGCAAATAGCAAAGCAGACAGCGAAGGCTATATTATGGTACAGGATACAGCATGGGAGGGATATGTAGATATTCCAACATGGATTATGCAGGGTTACATGACAATGGGTTATGAAATCATGCTACAGCTAGAAGAGATGAAAAAAGAAAAACCAACTCACATCTTCCTACAGGCAGGTGTTGGTAGTATGGCTGGTGCTGTGTGTGGTTTCTTTAGAAATCTATATAAAGATGAAAAAGATGCACCGATTATTACAGTAGTGGAGCCAGAAAAAGCAAACTGTGTATTTAAAACAGCTAAGGCAAATGATGGCAAAATCCACTTTGTAACAGGTGATATGGATACAATTATGGCAGGTCTTGCTTGTGGTGAGCCTTGTACAATTGGTTGGGATATTCTAAGAGATTATGCAAATGCATTTATTAGTTGTCCTGATTACACAGCAGCAGACGGTATGAGAATGCTAGCAGCACCAATTGGGGAAGATAAGAAAATAGTATCTGGTGAAAGTGGCGCAGCAGGTATTGGTTGTGTAGCAAACATTATCACAAAGCCAGAACTAGCTCACATGAAAAATGCACTAAAAATTGATGAAAACTCTGTACTGATGTTTATAAGCACAGAGGGTGACACAGATAAAAACGCATACAAGGACATTGTATGGGGCGGGAAACACTCAAATTATTAATAGAAAGAAAGAGGTTATAACCATGTTAGATAAAAGACAAGAACAAGAGGTAATTGAGCTATGCCAAAAATTAATTCAGGCACAAAGCTATAGTGGACAGGAAAATCTAGTAGTTGATGAACTATCCACATACTTTAAATCCAAAGGTTTTGACAGTGTACATGTTGACAAATACGGCTCAGTAATCGGTTGTATGAAGGGTAATCGTCCAGGTAAGAAAATTCTATTTGATGGACATATTGACACTGTACCAGTGGGCGATGCTTCCCAGTGGAAACACGATCCATTTGCTGCAGTAATCGAAGATGACAAAATCTACGGTCGTGGCACAACAGATATGAAGGGCTCAGTAGCAGCAATGGCTTGTGCAATTGCAAACTTTGCTGAGGCAACAAATAAGGACTTTGCTGGTGAGATTTACCTTGCAGGTGTAGTACATGAAGAGTGCTTTGAAGGTATTGCAGCTAGAGAAATTAGCGCATATGTACAGCCAGACTATGTTGTTATCGGTGAAGCTTCCCAGCTTAATCTAAAAATCGGTCAGCGTGGCCGTGGTGAGATTGTTATCGAAACCTTCGGTATACCAGCTCACTCAGCTAATCCGGAAAAAGGCCTAAATGCTGTGTACAAAATGGCAAAGGTAATCGAAGCTATTAGAACACTAGAGCCAACATATCACCCAGAGCTAGGTTATGGCATACTAGAACTTACAGATATTAAATCAGCTCCATACCCAGGTGCTTCTGTAGTGCCAGAGTATTGTAGAGCAACCTACGACCGTCGCCTGCTAGTAGACGAAACACCAGAAAGTGTAATTGCACCAATTAAGGAGCTACTAGAAAAAATGATGGCTGAGGATAAAGACCTTAAGGTAAAAGCATCCTATGCAGTAGGTAAAGAAGATTGCCACACAGGTAATGTTATCGAAGGTGAGCGTTTCTTCCCAGGTTGGTTATATAGTGAGGAAGAAGAATTTACTCAGTCAGTATACAATGAGCTAAAATCTATGGGTTACACACCAGAGATTACTCAGTACAATTTCTGCACAAATGGTAGCCACTATGCTGGCGAAGCTAAGATTAAAACAATAGGTCTTGGCCCAAGTAGAGAAAACCTTGCTCATACAGTAGATGAGTACATTGAGATTGACCAGTTAGTTAAGGTATGTGACTGCTATAGTGGCGTAATGAAGGCACTACTAGTATAATTAAAATGATAGAGAGGTTATTATGGCTATATTAATTAAAAAGGGAAAGGTAATTGATGGAAGTGGTAACAAATCAATTATTGCTGATATTTTAATCCAGAATGAGCGTATTACAGCCATTGGCAGTATTGATGAAATTGCTGGTGTAAGGGTTATTGACGCAGAAGGTCTTTGTGTTGCACCGGGTTTTATCGATACCCATAGCCATAGTGACTTAGATGTGCTGCTTCGCCCAGAGGTTCTGCCTAAGATTATGCAGGGTGTTACCACCGAAGTGCTGGGGCAGGATGGTGTTTCTATGGCACCACTGCCAAAGGAACATATTAGTTCATGGAGAAAAAACATTGCAGGTCTTGATGGGGATACTGATTTCATTGACTGGAGATATGAAACCACAGAAAATTATCTTAATATGATTGAAAAAGCAAAACCAGGCTTAAATGAATCATATCTTGTTCCCCATGGTAATATTCGCATGGAGGCAATGGGACTTGACAATCGTCAGCCTACAGAAGAAGAAATCCAGAAGATGAGGGATATTACCCGTCGTGAGATGAAGGCAGGTGCAATCGGATTATCTACAGGTCTTATCTACATACCTTGTGCCTATAGCGAAAGCATAGAAATTATCGAGATGTGTAAGGTAGTTGCAGAATTTGATGGAGTATTTGTAATTCATCAAAGAAGCGAGGCTGATACTATTTTAGAGAGCATGGAAGAAGTAGTGGAAATCGGTAGAAAAAGTGGAGTAAAAGTTCACTGGAGCCACTTTAAGGTGGCAGGTAAGAAAAACTGGGATAAAATTGATGCAGTGCTAGAACTACTGGATAAAGCAAAAGTAGAGGGAACTACAGTAAGTTTTGATCAGTATCCATATGTTGCAGGCAGTACCATGATGGGGGCGATTTTGCCACCATGGGTACATGACGGTGGTACAGATAAACTTATAGAGCGTTTAAAAGATAATGACCTACGCCAAAAGATGAAACATGATATGGAAAATGGTATCTATGGCTGGGATAACTTTATTGACTTTGCTGGATTTGACAATATATATACAACCTCTGTTAAAACAGAAAAAAACCAAGATGCAGTAGGGCTTAGCTTAACAGAACTTGCAAAACTTCGTGGAAAAGATGTATACACATCTACCTTTGATCTACTAATGGAAGAAGAAAATGCAGTAGGCATGGTGGACTTCTATGGTACAGAGGAGCATGTAAAATTATTTATGTCTCGCAGTGAGATGAATGTGTGTACCGATGGGCTACTTTGCCCAGGTAAACCACATCCAAGACTTTATGGGAGTTTCCCACGAGTATTAGGTAAATACTGCCGTGAAGAAAAGGCATTTACCCTAGAAGAAGCTGTAATGAAGATGACATCTAAACCAGCTCAGGCAATGTCCATTGTAGACAGAGGATTACTAAAAGAAGGCTATTACGCAGACATTACTATTTTTGATGAAAACACAGTTATTGATACTGGGGATTATATAGAGCCAATATCATATCCAAAAGGCATTGCTTATGTACTGGTTAACGGTGCAGTAGCAGTGGAAAATGGGGAACATACAGGTGTAAGAAATGGTAAAGTAATACGCCATAATCAGTAGTGATCACTGAAAAACCATTAAAGTATATACAATATAGGTCTGGTGAAAATAGTCTTAAATTTAATAGGCTATTTTCATCAGGCTATAACTCTTTTAAAGAGTGACATTAAATTGTCAACAAAAGGGGTGTAATATGAAGATTAGCCTAATAATACTAGCAGCTGGCAATAGTAAGCGATTTAAGGGTAATAAATTATTATATAATTATAAGGGGAAATGCCTTTATAAACACACAACAGATAAGCTGGCTAAATCAAATCTTTTTTATGAAAAAATCATTATCACACAATATAAGGAAATACTGTTAGAAGAAAGAAAAAACAGCTATCATACAGTGGAGAACCTAAATCCTAGTTTAGGAATTTCCTCTAGTGTTAAACTAGGGGTGCTATCTTCCTCACCTAATAGCGAAGGATATATGTTTATAGTTTGTGATCAGCCTAATTTAACGGAAGAAACCATAGAAGGCTTTGTAAAAGACTTTATAGATAGTGGTAAGACTATAGGTTTTGTAGCTTCTAAAGGTAAACTAGGTAACCCCTCGATATTTCTAGGTTGTCACAGAGAGAAATTACTAGCTTTACATGGGGATAAAGGTGGTAAAGGGATTATAAAGGATATGGATTTATCGGATATTTTTGTATACGAGATAGAAAATCCAGAGGAGCTTTGTGATATTGATACACCAGAGGACTTGTAATTAGTGAGATGGTATTATGGACGAGAATATACTTAAAATATCTATAAAGGAATAGTGTAATCATGATTTACTTAGACAATAGCGCTACAACATTAATTAAGCCAGAAACTGTAAAAAATGCTGTTTTAAATGCTATTGGTACAGTTGGAAATGCTGGCAGATCCTTTCATCTTCCATCTACCTTAGCTAATGATATTATCTATGATACAAGAGAGAGTTTAGCAGCACTTTCCCATACAAGTGATCCACTAAATATAGCCTTTACCTCAGGTGCTACAGAAAGCTTAAATTTAGTTATTAACAGTCTTATTAAAGAAACAGACCATGTTATTACAACAGTATTTGAGCATAATAGCGTACTACGACCACTTTATTTTATAGGCTGTGAATTGTCCATTATCCCCTGTGATAGTAGTGGCAGATTACAGCTAGAAATAATAGATAAACTAATTAAAAAGAATACAAAATTTTTCATCTGTACCCATGGTTCTAATGT
This sequence comes from uncultured Oscillospiraceae bacterium, assembly GCA_964369235.1. Taxonomy (GTDB): domain Bacteria; phylum Bacillota; class Clostridia; order Oscillospirales; family Ruminococcaceae; genus CAYJEQ01. The sequence goes on from CAYJEQ010000014.1 coordinate 28,072, forward strand.
TACAGGGACAGTTCTACCAGTTAAAGAAATCCAAAATCTCTGCAAAGCCCATAATATTACCTTTATAATGGATGTATCCCAAACCTTTGGGGCAACTGAGGTAAGGGCAGATTTTGCTGATGTAATTTGTTTTACAGGACACAAAGGACTTTTTGGAGTAATGGGAACTGGTGGCATTATATCTGATAATAATATAAGATTTACACCTATTAAAACAGGAGGTAGTGGTAACAGTGGATTTGATAAAGTACACCCATGTCAGATGCCAGATGTATTTGAAGCAGGTACTATCAATACCCATGGATTAGCAGGACTTTGTGCAGGTGTAAACTTTATAAACAATATGGGTATAGAAAAGATTAAATTAATAGAGAAAGATTTATTAGAAATATTTCTAGGAGAGATTAGAAAAATAAGTGATATAAGAATATATACAGACTATGATAGGGAGAGTTTACCTATAGTATCCTTAAATATTGGGGATTTATCCTCAGAGGATTTATCACTGATATTATGGGAAAAATATCAGATTGCTACTCGGGCTGGTTCACATTGTGCACCATTACTACATCAGCAGTTTGGTACAAAAAATCGTGGGATGACAAGATTTTCACTAAATATATTTAATACTGAGGAGGAAATATATCAGGTGATATCTGCACTTAACACCATATCAAAGAGGTAGTTTGATGATTAATGAGATAGTTTTTACATTTGCTACTACTAATTATTCTATAAAGGCAGAGAGAACCTTAAGAAAATCAAATATACCTATTAGGATAATGCCCCTTCCATCTGAAATTAAAGCTGGTTGTGGTTTATGTCTAAGGGTATCAGAAAACTTTGTAGCAAAGGCAAAAGAAATATTAGTAGGTAGCAGTATTAAAATAGAAAGCATATACCGAAGAACAGAAGAAAATTCAAAAAGCAAATTTACATATCTGGAGGGAGTATAAATGTCAGATAATTTTTCCATACTGTCCAGCTGTACAAGTGGAGGTTGTGGGGCAAAAATAGATCCCGAAACATTAAGTGATATTCTACATAATTTACCTAAACTGCCCTCTGATAGGCTACTAGTCGGCTATGACACCTCTGACGATGGGGCAGTTTATGAAATAGATGAGGAAAACTGCCTTATCTCAACCCTTGACTTCTTCTCACCAATGGTGGATAATCCCTATGATTTTGGGGAGATAGCTGCTGCTAATGCCCTTAGCGATGTGTATGCTATGGGTGGTAAAGTTTTGTATGCACTTAATATAGTATGTTTTCCAGAGAAACTTCCACAGGAGATACTTAAAGAAATATTAAAAGGTGGCAGTGAGAAAGTGTCAGAGGCTGGGGGTATTATTGCAGGTGGACACTCCATCTATGACAAAGAGCCAAAATACGGGCTATCTGTAACAGGTGTTGTAAAAAAATCTGAGATTATCCGCAATAACACCCCACAAGTTGGAGATAAGCTAATACTTACAAAGCCATTAGGTGTGGGAATAATAATGGCAGCAGCTAGGGTTTCACTGGCAAGTGATATAGCTATTAAAGCTGCAACTGACAGTATGAAACGCCTTAATAAATATGCAGCGGAAAAAATGTCCTATTATGATGTACATGCCTGTACTGATATAACAGGATTTGGGCTGTTATTACATCTAGCTGAAATGTGTGGTGATAGCGTATCGGCTAAAATTTATGTAAATAAGCTACCGATTTTACCAGAGGCATTAGAATATGCAGAGGAATATATACTAACAGCAGCAGGGCAGCGTAATAGAAGTCATTTTTCTACAGATGTAAATCTGGATAATGTACCCTTTGGAGTACAAGAGGTGCTTTTTGACCCACAGACTTCTGGGGGATTACTAATTAGTGTATCTGCCACTGATGGAGATGAATTATTAGCAAAGATAAAAGCAGAGGATTCCTCTGCTGAAATAGTAGGAGAAATTACCTCAAAAAATAGCAGTGTAGTGGTATTTTAATAATTTCTTAAAGATATGTGAAATCAGGAGGTATTTATGATTAATCTTGACATGAGGGGTAAACCTTGTCCTATTCCTGTAGTTACTGTGAAAAAAGAGCTAGCAAACACAGAAACTAGAGTAGTTTCACTTTTAGTTGATAACATTGCAGCAGTAGAGAACCTTAAAAAACTAGCTACTGGCTTAGGTTATACATTTACACATACAAACCATGAGGAAGATGATTTTTTTGTATGTATTTCTAAGGCAGATACCAGTGATGAGTATACAGAAAATAGGGAAGATAATGTTATAGCAGAAAATAAGCTTAAAGAAATAGAGTATAACTGTAGCTCTAACACTATTTTGATTAAAAGTAAAAGATTTGGTACTGGTGATAAAGCACTAGGCTCATTACTTATAAAGGGCTTTATCTATTCTCTTACCCAGCTTGATAGCCCTCCACAGGAAATTATATTTGTTAATAGTGGTGTAAAATTATTAAAGAGTAAAGGTGCAGTACTAGAAGATTTAACCCAGCTTATCGGCAAAGGCACTAGGGTAACAGCTTGTGGTACATGTATACAGCATTATAAAATAGAAAATCTACCTTCTAACATTGAAGTCTGCAATATGATGGAGTTAACGGAAAAAATCACTACAGCAGATAAGGTGATTACCATATGAGTAAAACCATAGGAGAGATATTAAATATGGATTTACTAGGGGATAAAGCTTATGTTTTATCGGTAATTGGTTGTGGTGGTAAGACGACTTTTGTTAACACATTAGCCAATGAATGTAAAAACTATAAAGTATTAGTTACACCATCAACTAAAATAGCTAATATCACCTATAAGAATGTGATTTTTAAGACTGATTTAGACAGCATAAGATCTCACAAAGCTATAATTGGTGTACAGTGTCTAGGGATACTAAATACAACCTTAGGGAAAATCACTGCTATGCCATTAGAGGATTTAGAAGATATAATAGGTGATTATTCCCTTACTATTATTGAAGCAGATGGTTCAGCAGGTAGACCCTGTAAGGGTTGGAAGGATACAGAGCCTGTTATCTACAATAATACAACCTATACAATAGGTATAGTAACTTTACAAGCACTGGATAAGGCTGTATCAGATGAAACTGTATTCCGTAAAGAGGAATTTAAAAAGCTAACAGGCTTACAGGAAAATGATATTATTACCCAAAAGGATTTAATAAAGATGGTTTGTTCTAAAGATGGTATGTTTAAAAATGCTGTAGGGGAAAAGAGTTTGTTGGTAAGTAAGATAGAAACTAGGGAAGATGAAGAAAAAGCCAACTCATTTATTAAAATAATAAATGAAAATTATAAGGATATGTTTACACATATTGCCTATGGGTCAGCTATAAATAATTGTTGGACCAAGATAAAAGATTAGCAGTGTATTAAACACTAGGACTAAGGGAGAAGGGTGGTAATAGATATGGATAATATTATATTAATAAGAGGTGGGGGAGATCTAGCAACTGGAGTAATACAGAAGTTTTACCGAAGTGGATATAATGTAGTAGTAACAGAGGTAAAAGAGCCCACTACCATCCGTCGCACAGTTGCACTTAGTCAGGCAATTTATGATAAAATAGTTATAGTAGAAGATATGACAGCAAGAGCTGTAGAGGACATAAACCAAATTAAAAGTTGCTTTAATAATAATGAAATCCCTGTTATTATTGACCCCCACTGCCACTGTCTAAATGAGATTGTCCCCCTTGCAGTAATAGATGTTATTATTGCCAAGAGAAACCTAGGTACATCAAAAACCATGTCAAATATTACAATTGCACTAGGGCCAGGATTTACTGCTGGGGAAGATGTAGACTGTGTTATTGAAACAATGAGAGGTCATGATTTAGGTAGGTTGATTTTTAATGGTAAAGCTATGGAGAATACAGGCATACCAGGGGAAATCGGAGGCAAGAGCAATGAACGGGTAATACATGCACCAACAAGTGGGGTATTTACACCTTTATGCAAAATCGGTGATGTAGTTATAGAAGGACAAGCTATACTTAGAGTGGCTGATATAGAGGTAGTTGCACCATTTACAGGGCTACTTAGAGGGATGTTACAGCAGGGTATTACAGTTAAAAAAGGCATGAAAATTGCTGATATTGACCCACGAACTGATGTTGATTACAATACAATTTCTGATAAGGCTCGTTGTTTAGGTGGTAGTGCCTTAGAAGCATTTTTATATTTATCTAGGAAAAAGATATAGCTTTATTAATAAAATCACATAGGAGATAAGTTTTAAGGTTTTACTATTAAGCCCCAAGAGAAATTTCCTATATAAACCCTTGAAAAACTAGATTAGGGAAAGGTATGGACATAATAATGTGTAGTGTTTTAGATTTTGTAAAGAGAAAAACAGAAGAAGGATTTTCTGTATGCTTAGTAACGGTTACTAAAACTAACGGAAGCTCTCCTGCTTCAATAGGGCAGATGTTAGCAGTCTGTGAGGATGGTAGTAATTTTGGTACAGTAGGTGGGGGAGCAACGGAGTTTAAGATAATCACCCAAGCTATAGAAGCTATTAAAAATGGCCATAAGCTCTTTAACTTTTACTATGACCACAGTGAAAATGGTATGGTATGTGGTGGCAGTATGGAAGGTTTTGGTACAATATTTGGCAATGAAAACCATATATATATTTTTGGTGGTGGACATATAGCCCAGAGCTTTGCTAAAGTTGCCACCCTTACTGGATTTACAGTAACTGTAATAGAAGATAGACCAGAATATGAGAAAGAATTTACAGATGTTAATTATATTTTAGCCACAGCAGATACATTTAAGGATAAAATCTATCTTTCTCGTAATGCCTATGCTGTTATTTGCACAAGAGGTCATACTGGCGACAATGAGGCGCTGAAGTTTTGTATGGATAAACCTTTTAAATACATTGGTATGATTGGTAGCACAAAAAAAGTTACTGCCCTATATTCTAGTCTAAATCCTGATTATACACAGGAAGAGATTAAAAAGGTTTATGCACCAATAGGTCTTAATATAGCAAGTGGAAAGCCAGCTGAAATTGCAATATCTATTATGTCAGAAATTTTACTTATAAAAAATGGTGGAACTCCTAATCATAAGAAAATACTGTAAAATGGAGTGTTAGATTTACCATTTACACTATGATAGAGAATAAGTGGCGTTTTTACAGAGATTGAGCAAAGATAAACCGATGCAAAGTAGTAACTCCAGATGGACATGAGTGTCTATCTGGTGCAAGCAGAGAGCTATACACTATCAAAACTCTATAATATAATTTTTAATATCAAAAATACTGAAACAGCCTGTAATCCTTCTACTAATCAGGGATTACGGGATGTTTGTGCTAGTTATACACCACAGTATTTAATAAATAACCAATAAGAAGCTGCCATGAATGAAATGGCAAAAACCATTAGTGACAGCCCTACATTCTTTAAATTATGTGGAAAACTAAGTACAAGTGTAAAATTAGCTAAAACTTTACAGAACAAAGCAGAGGGGAGATAAAAGCTACGCTCTTTTTTATTGAAATATATAAATATCTAAGCATGAAACAGCCCTTAAAGTGTATAATTTAAAGGGAGAGATATTTTATATGATTTATAGATAGTAGCAATATAAATAAATAATAAAAAACAAACCAACCTGCTATAACTAGTAATATCTAGTAAAAGAGGTTGGTTTTTTTAAAATTATACTACAACATTATATTTTTTCTTATAAGTATACTGTACAAACATCATAAATGCGATAATACCTATACCTATAAAGTCGGTTATAATCATAGAGTTTATGAGACATATGGCTGCTATTGCACATAGTACACGCTCTATTACATTTAGTCTTCTGAAATAGAAAGCTTCAATAGCTAAAGCAAGACTAAATACCCCAATTAGGGAAGTAACAATAACACGAGCTGCGTCTAAAACATTAATTCCAGTAGGAAGTAGTAATTCAGGAGAGAACACAAACATATATGGGATTATAAATCCTGTGGCTGCTAGTCTAACTGCACTAAATCCTGTTTGGTTTGGGGAAGATCCAGATAGACCTGCAGCTGTGTATGCTGCTGTAGCAACAGGAGGAGTAATTGCTGAAAGTATTCCATAGTAGAATACAAATAGATGTGCTGCTAATGCTGGAACACCTAAACCAATAATTGCTGGAGCAGCAATGGTACTAGTTAAAACATAGCAAGCAGTTGTAGGAAGTCCCATTCCTAGTACTGTTGCAGTAAGCATAGTTAAAATCAAAGTTGTGATTAAAACTCCACCACTCATCTGAAGGATGGCAGCACCCATTGCTAGAATAGCACCAGTTAGAGAAACGATACCAATCAGAATCCCAATAACTGCACAGGCAGCTGCTACAGAAAGAGCAGAAAGAGCACCGGACTCCATTGCTTTAATTAGCTCTTTAGGTTTAATCCAAGTGTCCTTCTTCAGTAAGCTGGAAAAGATAGAAAGTATAATACCGATAACTGCAGCTCTCATTGCATTGTATCCAGAAAGTAGCATAAATATTATACCTACTAAAGGAATAAGAAGATGTCCTCTAGAAAGCAGTACTTCTTTAAGAATAGGTAGATCATCTTTAGGAAGACCTTTGATATTCTCTTTTCTAGCACGGAAATCAATCATAATCCAGATGCTAACATAATACAAAATTGCAGGTAGCAGTGCTGCTCTAATTACTTCGACAAACTGTATTCCCAGTGAATCAGCAATAAGAAAAGCCGCAGACCCCATAACAGGAGGCATAATCTGCCCACCAGTAGAAGCAGCAGCTTCTACAGAACTTGCGAAATAACCCTTATATCCTATCTTACGCATTAGCGGAATTGTAAAAGCTCCAGTTGTTACAACATTAGCTGAAGCAGAACCACTAATAGAACCCATTAATCCACTGGCAACTACTGAAACCTTTGCAGGACCTCCACGAGAGTTTCCAGCTAAACTTAGTGCAATGTCGTTAAATACTGCACTCATTCCTGTAACACTTAAGAAAGCACCAAACAAAATAAACATATAAATAAAGGTTGAAGAAACCCCTAATATTTGCCCATAAATTCCTTCGGTAGTTAGTGTAAGATGTTGAATGATACGCCTAGTAGAGAAGCCCGCATGTTTAAGTGGCCCTGGGATATAGGCACCAAAATAACCATAAGCGATTAAGAAAATTGCCATTGATGGTAATATATACCCTACTGTTCTTCTTGCACATTCTAATACAAGTAGCACAGTAACTACACCTAGTATTAAATCCATATCATTTCCACGACCACCTGATCGTGCCAGTCGCTCGAAATTTATAGAAATATTACCAACGGCAACTAGAGAGATAATACTAAGTAGCCAGTCAATAATACTAGGCTTGTTGGTAGGTGACTTTGCTGTTGCAGGGTAGAGTAAAAAAACAAGGGGCAGAACAAACATTAGATGAAAAGAACGCTGAAGCATTGGGCTTATGGAGAAAACTGCAGCATACAGATGATAAGCTGACATACATACAGTGATAATGGTAATCATCTTACCTAGATTTCCCTCTAGCTTACGCCTTTTAGTTTTTTTCTTCTTTTTAGCACCTACATTCTCTAATTCTTCATCATCCATTTTTTCGATTTCTTCAAGAGTTAGAGAACTAAGATCCACAGTGTTTTCATCAACTGGTTGGTCTTTTTTTCTAAAAAGATTTTTCAACATGTATACACCTCTTTAAAGCTATTTTTTAGATTGCGCCTATTTCTTTTAGATATTTTTCTGCACCTGGATGCAGTGGAACACACATACCAGTTAAAGCATTCTCAGGTTGTGATCCGCTAAAGATTGCATTTTGGGAAAGTAGGAATTCGTTATTCTCATAAAATAGTTTTGTAAAATCATATACACTTTGCTCACTGACATCTTCTCTTGTTAGAAGTAGTGCAGAACCTGCTATTGTATGTACATCTTCTGGTTGATTCTGATAAGTTTCTGCCGGAATTACTGCAATACCAAATTCGCTTCTTTCATCGGTGATTCTCTTTGCATCTTCTTCGCTCATGCCTATTAGCTTACAGTTTCCACTGTTAAGAGCATCTGAGATATTAGCTGCACCCTTTGAAGTTGCGTAAATTAGAACATCAGCTTCACCATTTTTTACTGCATCTATTGCTTCGCCCATAGTGCCGTAAATACGGTCATACTCAGTTACACCAAATTCTTCAAGTAGGATATTAGCATTTACTTCAACGCCACCACCCATAGAACCTACGGCAACCTTCTTGCCAGCTATGTCAGCTATAGTATCTACATCAGAATTATTATTAACTACTACATGGAATTCCATAATATACAAAACTCCAACGCCACGCATCATTTCAATTGGATTACCTTCAAATGCGCCAGTACCTTCAACTGCTTCTTTTACAGAGGCTGATTGGCTAAGAGCTAGGTCAACTTCCTGATCAAGTAGAAGGAAACAGTTATCTGCTGAGCCACCTGTTGCCTGTGCAGCTGCTTCAACACCTTCTAATTTATCATTGACCATCTGTGCTATTGCACTGCCCATAGTGTAAAAGTTCCCAGTCATACTTGCTGTTCCGATTCTCCACATAGAAATATCGGTTCCTGTGCCTTCGGTGGTAGTGGTATCACTGTCATCATTAGGAGTAGATGTTGCTGGTTCGCTTGAAGAACAAGCAGTAAATGCTAACATGCTTGCTGCAAGTACTAATGCCAATAGTTTTTTCATTTTTAAATCCTCCAATAATTCTTTTATTCACCAATTATATTTCCATTGTGTGAAAACATAATTCATTACATGAAATATTAACATATGCTTAACACCATGTCAATGAATTTGCAATACATCTTGCGATTTTCTACTTTATGTTCAAAAACACGTTGCATTTATGGTAGAGTTGTTAAAAAATTACAGGGATTATCACTTTAAAATGTCCATTGCACCTTGAGGTTAATTATTAAGCTATAACTATATGGATTACTATTTTATAAATATTTACTAGTAAAAAAGGATGTATTTCCTCACTAATAGCAAAGGAAATACACCCTATATTGTAAATATCTTTATTAAATTTTAGTCATAACTATATCCAATTAGTTCAGAAATTTTTTCAGCTGCTTCTTTAACTGCATTTACTACCTGATCATACAAATCATCAAACATATTCTGGGCACCGGATATAAATATAGCTGCCTCAATCTCGCCTTTTGCGTTAATTATAGGTGCTGACACAGAGAAAACCCCTTGCTGACGCTCACCTAAACTTACAGCATATCCATCTTGCCTAACCTTTTTAAGGCTATCTTCGCTAATTAGAGTATCGGTGGCAAGGATTTTGTTTCTCACATCATCAGGAGCATGAGCTAAAAGCATCTTTCCTGAAGCCCCTCTATTTAAAGGTAGTGTAGTTCCGATTTCAACAATACTTCTTAGGTAGGAGGTTCCTTCTACTCTGTCTACACAAATCCTTTGATCGCCGCGCATAATATAGATACCTGTGCTCTGTTTATACCTTTCTGTTAGATCCTCTAAAAAAGGTCTTGCTAAAGTTACAACATCAATATTGGAGAAGGATATATTACTAAGTCTAATTAGCTGATATCCTAAATAGTATTTTAGATTACTAGGATTTCTATATATATAATTGCAATTTTCTAATGTTGTAAGAATTCTAAGGGTGGTGCTTGGAGAAAGTTCTATCTCCCTTGCAATCTCAGTAAGTGTAAAACTGGATTTACCTTTTGTAAAACAGTTAAGTATTTGTATTGCTCGCTCTATGGCACGAACATTATTCTCTGATGACATTAAAAATCTCCTTCTTCCTTTATTTTTAATACATTATCTAGCGATATACAAGTTAATAGTTATTTTAAACAATAATAGCATGATTTTAGCTATAATGCAATATAAGTTAGTGAAATATCTTCCAATACCATAAATTATATGTAATTATATGTCTGTAAATATATTGATTTTACGAATATATAAGCTACGCTAGAATTACATAATATGGTTAATATGTATATTATAGTCTGATTATTTTGGAGGAATATCATATTGACTTGTATTTGTTTTTATGATAATATTTCATCATATGAAAATCTATTCTATACAATGAAATTTTGGAGGGCGCATAATGAAAAAGCAATTACTTGAAGGAGTTCGTGTCATAGACATGTCCACTGTTATTGCTGCACCTTTTGCAGCAGGTTTACTGGCCGATTTTGGGGCAGAGGTAATAAAATTAGAAATGCCTGGCAAAGGTGATCCTTTTAGATCTTTAGGCCCTTACCATGATGGTGAAGGTGTTAGATGGCCAGCCATGGGAAGAAATAAAAAATCCATAACCTTAGATTTACATTATGAAGAAGGAAAAAAGGTTTTTCTTGAATTGGTAAGTAAAAGCGATATTATTTTTGAGAATTTTAGAACAGGAACTCTTGATAAATGGGGACTAGGAATCGATATCCTTCGTGAAGCTAATCCAGATATTATAGTAGTGCATGTAACAGGATATGGACAAACTGGCCCTTATGGTAAAATGGCAGGATTTGGAACACCAGTTACTGCTTTTTCAGGGATGACTTATATAACTGGTCATCCAGACAGACCACCTGTTAGTCCTTCCTTCTCATTAGCTGATTATATTGCTGGGCTATATGCAGCTATGTCAGCAATGATGGCAATCTACCATAGAGATTGTTTAAATGGTAAGGCACAGGAAGTTGATGTTAGCTTATATGAAGGTATTTTTAGAATGCAAGAAATACTTGTAGCTGATTATTTTACCAATGGTGTGGTTAGAGAGAGAAAGCCAAAATTAAGTGGAACTTCCTCTCCTGGTGGAACTTATCAAACTAAAGACGGAAAATGGATTGTGCTAGTATGCTCTACAGATAAAACATTTGAATATCTAACAAGAGCCATGAAAATGCCAGAACTTATGGATAAATACGCTAAAAATATTGATAGACTTCGTGATGATAGCTATATGGATCAGCTTATTATTGACTGGATGGGCAGTCATGACTGGAGTTATATTAAACATACCTGTGCTACAGAAGGGGTGCCTGTAAGTTTAATATATTCTATGGAAGATATTGCTAATGACCCTCACTATGCGGCAAGAAATAATATTATCGAAATGCCCCATGATAAATTTGGCACAATTAAAATGCCTAATGTTACCCCTGTATTTAGCGACACACCAGGTGAAGTTAAGTGGATAGGTCCAGAATTAGGATCGTATAATTCTGAGATATATGGGGATCTATTAGGGAAAACATCCGAGGAAATAGCAAATTTAAAAGATAAAGGAATTATCTAAAAATTAGCAGTTAATTTATAAGATGATATAACAAAACAAATGTATAGCTCATAGGTTAATTTGACTAACCTATGAGCATATTTATAATTGGAATTTGAAAGGAGAAATAGCTATGAAAATCCCTTCTTCTGTTACTTTTTGTGAAGTAGGACTACGAGACGGATTACAAAATGAAAAAAAGTTATTTACTACTGAGGAAAAAATTGAAATAGTAGATAATCTAGTTAATGCAGGTGTTCCTGTTATAGAAGTAGGCTCATTTGTCAGCCCTAAGGCAGTGCCTCAGATGGCAAACACCGATGAGGTTTTTAAAGGTATTACACAAAAAGATGGAGTGGAGTATCGTGCATTAATCGCCAATGAAAAAGGTGTCCAGAGGGCTATTGATTGTGGTTGTAAAAAGGTTAAGTTAAATGTATCTGCAAGTGTTTCTCACAATCTAGCTAATCTCAATAAAACTCCTTCTGAGAGTGTAGCTAGTTTTGCTAGTTGTGTTGAGCTGGCTAGATCAGTAAATATTGGTATATCTGGGTCAATATCAATGGCATTTGGTTCTCCTTGGGATAGACAGATAGAAATAGAAACTATCAAAGAAATCACTAGATCATACCTAGAAGTAGGTGTAGATGAAATATCATTATCAGATGCCTCTGGCATGGCATATCCAACACAGGTTTATGATATATGTAATGAAATGGCAAAAGAATTTCCACAGGTAAAATGGTGGCTTCACTTCCATAATACAAGGGGACTTGGTATTGCAAATATTTTAGCTGGAATGCAAGCTGGTTTTAGTCGTTTTGATGGTTCTTTTGCTGGAGTAGGTGGTTGTCCATTTGTTCCAGGAGCAGTGGGTAATGTTTCTAGTGAAGATCTTATCCATATGTGGGATGAGATGGGTGTTAATAGTGGAATTAATCTTGATAAGATGATGGACATTGCAAGGAAAATTGAAACAATGGTTGGTCACAAAGCAGACAGCTATATTCTATCTGCTGGCAAGTCTAAAGAACTTATTCGCCAATTACCAACAGGTCAAATTAAAAACCAAACTACTAAGTAGAACGGTATAGTTTTACAAAGTCCATATATTTGATAATCCCTCAAGAGCTTGTGGTCTTGAGGGATTATATCTATTAATAGGCAGGAGAAAAATAAGTATGTTTGTTGTAGATGAATCTCATATTGTTACAACATGGGGAAAGGAGTTTAGACCTGACTATTGGTATTTAGGAGATCACATACAAAAGATAAGGAGAAAACAATCCCGTGAATTGGAAGATCCATCTCCTTTTATAATAGCTACATTTACTGCAACAGCCATATATGAGGGAACTTAGGATATGTACCATGAAACCTTAAATAGCCTACCTGTATGGCAAACTATGCACAATGTACATAATTAACAATAGAGTCTAAATAAGATATAGCCTATTTAAATTCTATTGTACTGTACCCACTGGCATGATTATGATATTTTTACCCCTATCAAAGTAATCGTCAATTTCTGAATTTATCGGTATAATTAAAAATATTTGCAATTTGCAAAATCTGCTAAAATTGATATAATATAATAATTACCACTGTGTTTCGATTATTTATATAAACATAAGCAGTTTTAGTGGCCTTGCTCTTGTAACCTTGTGACAAGGGGGAAAAGGTACATTTATATTGTGTAGATAGTTTATCAGCTTCTTACAAATAAGGTGTGACTACAAAAATTATTTAGAATATAAGAGGTACAACTATGCAGATACATCAACTAGAATATTTTATAGCTGTTTCAGAAAGTAAGAGTATCAATAAAGCCGCCAAACTATTACTGACTACCCAACCTAATATAAGTAAAGCCATTGCCAATCTTGAGGCAGAGCTAAAAATAACAGTGTTTACTCGCTCGAATAAAGGGGTTTTTTTAACCGAGGATGGAAAAAACCTATATAGATATGCTAAAACTATCATCAATCATTTTGATATGATAAAAAATATCTCCAGTGTAGATAAACCACAGACATTGTCAGTATGCTCTTACCCAATCATAAATATATCTAAGATGATGATAGATTTTCAAAATGAGCATGTTAATGATAAGTTGAAGATTATTCTAAAAGAATGTCGTCTATCAAGTATTATTGATTATATTGCAAGTGAAGAACATGAAATAGGGCTAATTATGTATAACCAATCTCAACGCAAAGACTTAGTTAAATTTTGTGATATAAAAAAAATACATATGGATACTTTTGCTGAAGATACTTGGATATTAAATGTAGGTGAAAAAAGTTGTTTTTACAATAGAGATAATGTAACTATGGAAGAAATCCTTCAAACAAGAACAATACGCTTTAGTGATGATTATTTCTCTGATTTATCTGTATATTCTAGTATAGCAGGTATAGAATTAACACAGCTAAAGGATATTGATATTATTCATGTTGATAGTACACTAGGGATAATTAATATAATCAAAAATTCTGATGTTGTAAGATTTGGCCCTAGACTTTCTTCG
>CAYJEQ010000014.1:41974-48340 GCA_964369235.1 uncultured Oscillospiraceae bacterium
TACTGGAATACGGAATCAAAAGCATACCTATTAAGGATTGTGATATGAGGATATATATTAGTATTCTAACTAAAAAAAATCGCCAACTATCTGAAGTTTCACAAGGATTTATCAACTATATTAAATCTGAAGTAACAAGTATTTTAAATAAATAGCCTTGTGATAATATTATAATAACTTTTATTGATTAAAGTATAACCACTATACCATTAACAGAGATGGCATAGTGGTATATTTATTTTTTGCCTATCTAACCTTTTGTTTAGGGGTGAATATTATTGTTATTTTAATAATTTTAACAATTTAACACTTTATCTCGCTATAAACAATATTTATAACTGGTATATAAATACAATGTATTATGCTAAAGTGCATATTTATACTATACTTAGATTATAACAAAATAAGAGGAGGTGTATTATGAATAATCAATTCATAATTAAAGATTTTCTAGCTAATGAGTATGAGAACATCCTAAAAATCTGGGAAGACATGGTCAACCTAGAGGGCACTCGATTTGAAGAGCAAGCCATGACTAAAGTTGCTAACTTTATCAAAGCTCAGTTTGAAGAAGTTGGCATGGAGATGGAGCTAATACCAACCTATCCCGGCATTGCACCCTATGTTTATGGTGTCCTAAACAAAGAATCCACCAAAGAACCTATTATTTTTTCTGGTCATTTTGATACGGTATATAAAAAGGGACACTTTGGAGATAATCCCTTTAGAATTGAAGATGGCAAAGCATATGGACCAGGTGCATTAGATATGAAAGGCGGTATTGTAATATCTCTTTTTGTAATTAAAGCACTTAAGAAAATCGGATACACCGATCGTCCAATAAAAGTATTCTTTTTCTCTGACGAAGAGGGTCCACCACTAGCAGGAAACACCCGTCCTATACATTTATTACAGGAAAAAATTAATTCGGGAGTTTGTGCATTTAATATGGAAACTGGACTACCTGATAATAAGCTGTGTACAAGTAGGAAATCAGCTGTTTCAGGAAACATCACCATTACTGGTGTTTCAGCACACTCAGGGGCGAATTTCACCGATGGAAAAAGTGCTATTGAAGAAATGGCTCACAAAATTATAGAAGTACAATCTCTGACACAACTAGATAAAGGCATTATTGTTTCTATTGGAGTGGTTCAGGGAGGTACAGCCATGAATACAGTAGCTGATAACTGCCAAATCGATTTTAGCATGAGATTTGTACGAAAATCCGATGCTGAGGAAACTATTAAAAAAATTGAAGATATCTGTAGCAAATCTGTAATAGAAGGTACCAAAATATCATTTGCTCATATAAATAATATGGATGCCTTTGAATGTAGCGAAGATGTAGTTAGACTATATGAATTTTTAGAAATGGTATCTAAGGATACAGATGCACCTTTAACAGGTCATGTACATCTAGGTGGTGGATCTGATGCATCAAAATTTTCTAATCAAGGAATACCAGTTATATGTGCTGGTGGTGTACCAGGTATGCATAATCATTCCCCTAGGGAGGTTGCTTATGTAGATGGTATGCTAAATAGAATAGAGTTATATTATAAGAGCATTATGAGAATAGAGGAATTTGTAAAGTAAAAGGAGATTAGTTTGAAACAAAGTTTCAAACATGGGTTTTGTGCTTTACGGTCATTATAACACCCGCACAAAACACCGAGAAAGGAATGAGGATTATTATGGAAGTGTGGTTAAGTCTAGCAATAGTATTTGGAATATTAGCTTTGGCTGATTATCTAGGAATAGTTACAAAAGCAATGTTATCTTCAGTATTTGTTATTATGTTAGTCTTCTTAGTAGGTTTTTTAACTGGGATACTGCCTGATGACATCATCGCCAAAGCAAAACTAACAGAAATAGGCAGCTTATCTGCTGGATATCTAATTTTCAATATGGGATCTAACATTAATATTCGTGAGATGATCAAGGAATGGAAGATAGTTGTAATGGCTATATTTGCTATGGCAGTTGCAATTGCAGGAGTTCTGGTAATATCCCCTATTATAGGTTTTCAAGAAGCTATTGTGGCAATTCCAATTGTTAATGGTGGTATTGTAGCAGCACTTACAATGACCAATGCTGCTACCGAAGCTGGGCTACCTATAATTGCTTCACTTGGTTTATTTGTTTATGCTGTACAGAAGTTTTTTGGTTCAGTACCAGCTTCAAGATGTGGCTTAAATGAAGGTAAAATTCTAGTAAAGCAATATCGCGAAAGTTTAGCACAAGGTATAGACCTATTAAAGGATGTCAGTGAAACTGACCAGGTTCAAGAGAAGAAAGTTAAATTTAGCCAGAAATACTCCAAGTATTACACTACCTATACATCAATGTTTATCGCATCTTTAACTATAGTTACTAGTGTATATGTATCTTCTCTAACTGGTGTATCTTATTCAATATGGGTACTTATACTATCCATGCTACTAAATCAGCTAGGAGTACTACCAAATAAAATACTAGATAATGCTAAAGTATCTGGTATTTTAATGGCTGGTACAATTGCTTCAATGGTTCCATCTTTAGCTGCTATTGAGATATCTGACTTAAGCTCATTAGCATTTAAAACTGTGTTAATATTTGCTGCAGTTATAGTGGCAGTATTCCTTGTTTTATACATATTACCAGGTTGGAAACTAATTGGATCACGAAACCTTGCAATTGGGATAGCTATGTCTCAGCTATTAGGATTCCCATATACAATGCTAATTGTAAATGAAGTTGCAACAGCAGTTGGAGAAACCCAAGCTGAACAAGACTATGTAGTAAAGAAACTGACACCTGCATTTGTTGTTTCTGGATTTGTATCAGTAACAACACTATCAGTATTAATAGCAGGTATTTTTGTAAACTGGCTGTAGCTATGAAAAATTAAGTCTGAATTAAATATCCATCAAACCACTCTAGTTTATTAAAATCTATGGTGGTTTGATGGATTGTAACAGATAGATTCCTATCCACCCTAACCCTCTCTATAAAAAATATTTATGCCCCCATAGTAAACATATATATATACAATACTGTTAATTTATGTAATATGTAGAAATCAAAGGGAAATTGTTAAAAAAATGTTGAAATTATAAAATTAATATGTTAACATAGTGGTGAGGATGAGAGAAATAACATAAAATTGTAACAATATATACAGAGAATGAGAGTTTGAGTGCATATGCCCTAGGGTAGTGCGCTTTTTTTGTTACAATAAAATGTCAAAATCATCCAATTTTATTACATAAGGAGAGTTAGGTATGGAAATTTTCGGATTAGGCATAGTAGGGGCTTGTATGTTTATCGGTTCTTTTATCGGTAGAATGATAGGAGAGCTAATGGGTATCGGAGGCGATGTTGGTGGTGTAGGTTTTGCTATGATACTACTGATTGTGTCCACTGATTATCTAGAAAAAAGAGGCAAGGGTCTAAGTGACAAGACTAAAAACGGCATATACTTTCTAAGTGCACTATACATACCAGTTGTAGTTGCAATGTCCTCTAATCAGAATGTAGTAGTTGCTATTGAAAGTGGTGTAGTACCTATTGCAGCTGGAGTTATTGCCACAGTAGGTGCAATAATGCTAGTTCCACTTATAAGTAAATTATCTAAATAATACATAACTGAAAGGGTGAGGAATATATGATAACAATTATAGAAAAAATATTTACCTCCTATGGTTTAGTAGGAGCATTTGTACTAGTTGCAGTTATAATGATGGGATCCTATACTTTTGCAGCAGCTATTAAGCAGAAAAGAATGGGATCTGCTATAGCAATTATTGTAGGTCTTATTCTTGCATATGTGGCGGGTATCTCAACTGGTGGTAGCAAGGGTATGTCCGATATACCAATATTTGCTGGTATGGGACTACTAGGTGGCTCTATGTTTAGAGATTATACTATTATATCCACAGCTTTTGGAGCTGACCTTAAAAATCTTAAAAAAGCTGGACTTGCTGGGGCTGTATCCCTAATTGTTGGGATATTCTTCTCCTTCTTTGTAGGGGCGCTAATTGCCTTGGCAATGGGATATACCTCCCCTGTGGACATGGCTACAATAGGTGCTGGAACTGTAACTTTTGTAGTAGGTCCAGTAACTGGTGACGCACTAGGCGCTTCTGCCGATGTTATTGCTCTATCAATTGCAGCAGGCGTTGTAAAATCTATTGTGGCAATGATAGCTACACCTTTAATTGCTAAGAAAATCGGACTTGATAACCCATCTGCTGCTATAGTATACGGTGGTATGGTTGGTACAACAAGTGGTGTTGCTGGTGGACTAGCTGCAACCGATCCTAAACTAGTGCCATATGGTGCTATGACAGCAACATTCTATACAGGGCTGGGGACACTTCTTTGCCCGTCTATAGGATATCTAATGCTAAATGCAATATTTGGTTAGCAGCAAATAATTAATAAAAAACAATATAAGTATGAGAGTGTGAGAGGTTTGAGCTTATGGACAAGTATCTAGATAGTATATCCCCATGCAATATGGTAGGACAGGCAAATAATTCGGTTGGTTATCATGCGATGTTACTGGCTTTAACCCAGACTTTGGAGGAAGAAAAGCGATTAAAAGAAGCATTATTTAATCTGGGGTTTAAGGTGGTAGTTACTGAAATCGGAGGTAGATCTGATGATGATTTTCAGTCAAAGATAAACAAAGGAGTTATCGGTGCAGCCCTAAATGGAGAAATTATAGTAAAAAACAGCAGAGAGGTCCATGCTCTCCTACACGCAGCTGAGGAAGCTAAACGAGGAATTTTAGTAAATGCAGCCTCCTCCACTCATCTAGCACTTAAAATAGCAATTGTTAGAAAAGATGGTTGGATTGCAGTTGCAACCTTTGGAGAATCTAGTATGCATATGCTTACAGGTCATCAAAGATGTGGCATGGGTATTATGCATATATAATAGATAAATAATTACAGTGTAGGTTTTTGTAATAAAGCCTACTTAAATGTGAAAGGATGGAATATATGAGTAAACCACTACAGGGGATTAAGATTTTAGACATGACAAGGGTATTAGCAGGGCCTTATTGTACAATGATGCTTGCTAATATGGGCGCAGAGGTAATCAAATGCGAAATGCCAGGACTAGGAGATGATTCCAGAGCTTTTGGCCCTCATGTTAATGGAGAAAGTGGATATTTCCTAAGCATTAACCGTGGTAAAAAGAGTATTGTTTTAGATATGAAAAGCGATGAAGGCAAACAGATATTTAGAACACTTCTTACACAGGTAGATGTTATTACAGAAAACTACAAACCAGGCACAATGGAAAAACTAGGCTTCGGTTATGAGGAGATAAAGAAAATTAACCCAAGTATTATCTACACAGCAATGTCTGGATTTGGTCACACAGGGCCATACTCCGACCGTCCTGCTTATGATATGATTGTACAGGGTATGGGTGGTATTATCAGTATTACTGGTGAACCTGGGAAAGATCCTGTAAGAGTAGGTGCTTCTATCGGTGATATTGTTGCTGGTATGTATGGTGCTTACGGCACACTGGCAGCTTTATATAATCGCAGAGATACAGGCGAAGGCCAGAAAGTTGACATTGCAATGTTTGACTGCCAGCTTTCTATTTTGGAAAATGCTATTGCTAAAACCTCAATTTCAGGTAAGGCACCAGGCCCACTAGGGTTAAAGCATCCTTCTATCTCCCCTTTTGAATCATATAGAACAAAGGATAGCAGAATTATTATTGCTGCTGGTAACGATAAATTATTCGGGCTATTTTGTAAGGTTACAGGCAATGAGGAGCTAATAGAGGACGAAAGATTCTCTACCAATATGGAAAGAGCTAAGAGAATGCATGAGCTTACAGATCTATTCCAACCTAAGATGCTAGAAAAAACCACCGACGAATGGATGGAAATATGCCTAGCTAAAGGTATCCCAGCAGGGCCTATTAATACAATAGATAAACTTTTTACCGATCCACAGGTTGCCCAGAGAAATATGCTTGTAGAGGTAGATCAGCCTAAAATGGGTAAGGTTAAGATTGCTGGTAACCCTGTTAAAATGAGCTCCATTGCTGTAGAAGATGAAATCCCAGCTGGTCATGCACCACTTCATGGTGAGCATACAGCAGAGATACTGTCTACAATGGTTGGGTATAGTAAAGAACAGGTGGAAGAGTACCTTAAAAAATATGATAAATAGCCTATTGTAACTTAGATTATTTATAGGATTTTATTGTTTAATATATTTGTGCTTTTTAGTTGTTTTACTGGGAAGCACAAATATTATGGATAAAAACATAGATTTTGCAAAACTGTTTGTAAGTAACCCAATAAAACAAGAAGGGAAAACCGATAAAATGAACAGAACAGAAGATTTA
>CAYJEQ010000015.1:0-8364 GCA_964369235.1 uncultured Oscillospiraceae bacterium
CGGTCGCCCGGATGATTTTGAGTCATCTGCGTCTGCCATTCCGCCACACCGGCATATAGCACTTACATATTTTACACTATTTCTCATAAATATGCAAGTGCTTTTTTACTATTTGATTTTAAACCTTAGTATCTGGTAATTTTCCAATTTGTACTAGATTAGTATGCTGAGAATTCCCCTTTGCTAAAGGTGATGGTATATGGGAAGTAAGCACATTAATAGAGCCTGCTATATCATTATTATCATTATCAGTATTGTGCCATGCACCCTGAGATAATGCCACTACTCCACTTACAATTCTATCTGTTATCTTAATAGGAATTATAATCTTACCTCTGTGGTTGTAGACCTCTACCATTTCCCCATCAGCTAATTGTCTTTGATTGGCATCTTGCTTATTAATCCATAGTAGCTGTGGATCTACTTTATGTAGCTCTAAATTATTATCGTGGGTAGAATGACATCTCCTCTTAGTATGCCAACCAATTAGCTGTAGTGGATATTCTTTTATGAGTGTATCCTCATGGCCTTCTTGGGCTGGAATGTACATTGGTATAGCTGGTACAAATTCTTTAAACTGCCCGCTGTGTATTCTTTTTGAGAAAATCTCTATCTTCCCACTTTCCGTTGGGAATTTATTATTTGCAAAGTCTTCTATCTGCTTTTTAAAAGCAACTATATTTTTTTGCTCTGGATATTTGTATATACCATCTTGTTTAAAATCTTGATATGATGGCATTAAGGCATTTTTTTCTTTTAACTGATTATAGCAATACTCTAACCAGCTTGAGGTAGTATCATTGCTTTGAGTAAACTCAGCTTTTAGCCCTAATTTTTCTGAAAGCTCAACCAACCAGTCATACTCAAATCGACATTGTCCCAGTGGCTCCATCACCTTGTTATGAAAACCAAAGAAATCTCCCGAATTCCATGGCAGTGCGATATTTTCTCCTTCAAACATAGATGTACCTGGTAGGAGAATATCAGCAAATTTTGCACTAGGTGTCATAAATAAATCACTGCACACTATAAACTCACATTTACTTGTGTCAGATAGTATTTCTTTGGTTTTATTTATATCCCCATGCTGATTTATTAAGATATTGCCAGCTAGATTAAATATCATCTTAATATCACTTGGTAACTGTTCTAAGCCTTCTACCCCATCTAATTTTGTCATGGTGCTACCATGGGTAATCCCATCTGTCCACAGAAATGAAGGTATCTTTCCCTTAAATGGGTTTACTACAGAAGGTATATATGGCATAGGATTAGATGGAACATAACCACTACCTGCTGCCCAACCTCCACTTATGCCTATATTCCCTGTTAGGGCTGCTAAAGCTATAATCCCTCTTGTGCCTTGCTCTCCATTTTGATGGCGTTGTGGGCCATATCCTGGTATAATTGCACAGGGCTTTGCTGCTGCAATATCTAATGCTAACTGGTAAATTACATCTTCTGGTATACCTGTAATCTTAGATGCCCATGATGGTGTTTTTGGTGTGTTGTCTTTTTTACCTAATAAATAATCGAAATAATTAAGAGATTTATCCACATCCTCTGGCATGGTTTCCTCTGAAAACCCTATAGTGAATTTATTAATAAAGTCATCATTATGTAAGTTTTTTGTATATATTATGTAGCACAGGCTATCTGTTAGCGCACTATCAGTTGCTGGTCTTATTGGTATCCACTTTGCATTTAAATCATTAGTTGTATCACTTTTTCTAGGGTCTATTACTATAATTGGGATACCTTTTTCTTTCGCTTTTTTAAGATAATAATTAGTGTGTGCGCCAAATTTTGTTTCTGAAGGATTGTGCCCCCATAATACAATTAACTTAGCATCAAGAAGAGTATCTGAGCTACTTCCTGTTAATGTAGTTCCATATAAGTATGGTGTTGTGTAATTTACACAGGCAGTACTATAACTATTATAATAATCTAAGAAACCACCATCCAGTGATAGTAATCTTTTTACCATATTTCTGCCACTTACTAAGGCATCTACTCCAGTGGCATAGTTGACATAGCGTGAACCTACTCCATAGGTATCTCTAATTCTTACCCATTCTGAGTATATAGTGTCTATTGCCTCCTGCCAGGAGATTTCTACAAACTTCCCTTCTCCTCTTTTACCTACACGCTTTAATGGGTATAAAAGCCTTTGATCATTAATAAAACTTTTATGATAGTTCATCCCCCTTACACAGGCAGTAAGTGGTGGTCTATCTGTAACTTCTTTTGCTGTTTCAGTTGAAATTTTTGTAATTTTATTATCCTTAACATGAGCCCTAATGACACATTTACTACCACAGTTATTTCTACCCATAGTAGGTATAACACTAGCGCCATCGCTATCTTTTTTCCACATATATATGACCACGCCTTTCTCGAAACTTCTCTTTGAAAATTTATTTTTAAACTTTAATCCTCGTTATTTAAGGTCTATCTATTTATCTTTTTTATGCTTTAATTATATATTAAAGGAATTTTTTTAGCAATAGGGATTTAATTTTCTCAAAAAATACCTTGTATATATTTTACAATTTTCAAGGTGAAATTTCTGTTAATATACAAAAAATTACCATCTAAATATATATTGTTCTTGATTTTGTCAATTTACTGTGTTAATATAACAGTAAATAATTGGATATTAATGTGACTATGATTAAGTCTAGTCATTACCAGTATCCAATAGGAATATAAAGGTGAAACATGGATTCAAATCTATACAGATTAATCGAAGAAACCCCTGTAATTGCTGCAATAAAAGACGATACTGGTCTTTTAAAATGCTGTGAAAATAATAATATCAATATAGTTTTCATACTATATGGTGATGTGTGTAACATTGCTAGTATTGTAGAAAAGGTAAAATCATCAGGTAAAATAGCAATGGTACATTTAGACCTAGTATCTGGCCTTAGTAATCGTGAGGTAGTGGTAGATTTTATTAAAACTAACACATTAGCCGATGGAGTAATATCAACCCGCCCTAGCCTACTAAAACGAGCTAAGGAATTATCCCTATATACTACTTTAAGGGTTTTTGTACTTGATTCTTTAGCCTATGACAATATTGATAAGCAACTTAAACTAGCACGGCCTGATATTATGGAGATACTCCCTGGACTTATGCCTAAGGTTATCTCTAAAATAACAAATAGAACCAAGGTGCCTGTAATTGCAGGTGGTTTAATATCTGATAAAGAGGATATTGTAGCAGCCCTTTCTGCAGGTGCAATAGCTGTGTCAACTACTAATGAGAATGTTTGGAATATGTAAGGATATTTTATTGCAGAACAAACTGCAATTCTATATAAAAAATATGAATCACAAATCAAGGAGGACAATATGGGTAAATTTGTAATGGCAATGGATGCAGGTACTACTAGCAACAGATGTATACTTTTCAACGAAAAAGGTGAAATGTGCAGTGTAGCACAGAAAGAATTTAAACAGATATTCCCTCAACCAAGCTGGGTTGAACACGATGCTAACGAAATTTGGTCAACACAGTTAGGTGTAGCTGTAGAAGCTATGGCTAAAATTGGCGCTAAGGCAGAAGATATTGCTGCAATCGGTATTACTAATCAGAGAGAAACAACTGTAGTTTGGGATAAAGTTACAGGTGAACCAGTTTACAATGCTATCGTGTGGCAGTGTAGAAGAACTTCTGAGTATTGTGATTCTTTAAAAGATAAAGGTCTAAACGATATGTTTAGAGAAAAAACAGGTCTTGTTATTGACGCTTATTTCTCTGGAACTAAGCTAAGATGGATCCTTGAAAATGTACCAGGTATAAGAGAAAGAGCTGAGAAAGGTGAACTTCTATTTGGTACAATTGATACATGGCTAATCTGGAAACTTACTAAGGGTGCTGTTCATGTAACAGATTACTCCAATGCTTCCCGTACTCTAATGTATAACATCAACACTCTAGAGTGGGATGATGAAATTCTAGCAGAGTTAAATATCCCTAAATGTATGCTACCTGAAGTTAAACCTTCTAGCTGCATCTATGGCGATAGCCATCCAGAACTACTTGGTGGCCCTATCCCTATTGCTGGTGCTGCTGGTGACCAGCAGGCTGCACTATTTGGTCAGACTTGCTTTAAGCCTGGTGAAGCTAAAAATACATACGGCACTGGTTGCTTCATGCTAATGAACACAGGTAAAAAACCAGTATTCTCTAAAAATGGCCTAGTAACAACTATTGCTTGGGGACTAGACGGTGAAGTTACATACGCACTTGAAGGATCTATCTTTGTTGCTGGTGCTGCTATCCAGTGGATTAGAGATGAAATGAGACTTCTAGAATCCTCTGCTGATTCTGAGTACATGGCTACTAAGGTAAAAGATACTAATGGTTGTTATGTTGTACCTGCATTTACAGGTATGGGTGCTCCACATTGGGATCAGTATGCTAGAGGTACAATAGTTGGTATTACTCGTGGTGTAAATAAATACCATATTATCAGAGCTACACTAAATTCAGTAGCATATCAGGTAAATGATGTTCTTCAGGCTATGAGAGCTGACTCTGGCATTTCCCTAGCTGCTCTTAAGGTTGATGGTGGTGCTAGTGCTAATAACTATCTAATGCAAAGACAGGCAGATATTATTGATGCACCTGTAAATAGACCTGTTTGTATCGAAACTACTGCTATGGGTGCCGCTTACCTAGCTGGTCTAGCTGTAGGCTACTGGGCAAGTAAAGAAGATGTTATCAAAAACTGGGCTATTGATAAAGTATTCACCCCTGATATTGACGAAGAAGAGCGCAATAGCATGATCAAAGGCTGGAATAAAGCTGTTAGATTTGCTCATGGTTGGGCAAAAGAAGAAGACTAATTGACAAAGGGTTAATTTAGTTGTATAATAAAGTAAATTAAATATTAAGCTAGAGTTTGGAGCGAAGCAAGAAAGTATGGAAACATACTTTACTTGTTTCGCTCTTTTTGTTTTACCCACAGGTTAAATAGCTATAATTTTAAAAATTCACACCCACAAGGAAGGATGACCGATATGTATGATGTTGTTATAATTGGCGGAGGTATTTCAGGTGCCGCTTGTGCAAGAGAACTATCTAGATACCATGGTAAAATTCTCTTAATTGATAAGGAAGAAGATATCTGCTGTGGCACAACCAAAGCTAATAGTGCTATTATCCACGCTGGCTATGATGCCAAGGAAGGTTCCCTTATGGCTAAGCTAAATGTTCTAGGTAATAAAATGCTACCAGAACTATCAAAGGAACTTGATTTTGAATTTAGCCAAAGAGGATCTTTTGTAGTTTGTACCGATCCTTCCTCCCTACATAACCTTGACACTCTAGAAAAAAGAGCTGAGGCTAATGGTGTTCCTGTAGAGTTAATAACCGATAAGGAAAGATTTTTCCAGATGGAGCCTAACCTATCCCCTGACACAATTGCAGTACTTTATGCTCCTACAGCTGGTATAGTATGTCCCTTTAATATGAACTTTGCCCTTGCAGAAAACGCCTATGCCAACGGTGTAGAATTTGCTTTTAATACCTGTGTAACAGGCTTTGAAAAAAAGCAGGATAGCTGGATTATCAAAACAAATAAAGATGATATTGAAACTAAAGTAATTGTTAATGCTGCTGGTGTTTTTGCTGATGAACTTAACAATATGGTTAGTGATAAAAAAATTAATATTACCCCTCGTCGTGGAGAGTACTTCCTACTAGATAAAAGCGCTGGTAGCCATGTTACTAGAACAATTTTTGCTCTACCAACTGCTTTAGGTAAAGGTGTACTTATTACACCAACTGTTCATGGCAATATGCTTGTTGGCCCTACTGCTGATGATATTTCTGATAAAAATGATGTAGGTACTAGTGCTCATGGTATTGGTCAGATTAATATTAAGGCAGGTATGAATGTAGCCAATCTAAATCTTAGACAGGTAATTACCTCCTTCTCAGGACTTCGTGCCCATGAAGATGGTCATGAGTTTATAATTGGAGAAGCTGAAGGTGCCGAAGGCTTTATTAACTGCGCTGGTATAGAATCCCCTGGCCTATCAAGTGCACCTGCTATTGGTGTAATGGTAGCTGATATAGTTAGTGAGAAACTATCCCTAGAGAAAAAAGCTGATTTTAATGGTAGCAGAAAAGGTATAATTAACCCTGCTCACCTAACAAAAACAGAAAATATAGAGCTTATTAAAACAAATCCATCCTACAGCAATATTATATGTCGTTGTGAGATGATTACCGAAGGCGAAATTATCGATGCAGTTACCCGTCCACTAGGCGCTAGATCCCTAGATGGTGTTAAGCGAAGAACAAGAGCTGGTATGGGTAGGTGTCAAGGTGGTTTCTGTAGCCCAAGAGTTATGGAGATTATCAGCCGAGAGTGTGGTATCCCAATATCTGAAATAACCAAAATGGGTGGAAATTCTAAGATAATTGTCGGCACAAATAAAGATTCTTTATAGGGGGAATTTACAATGAAAACATATGATATAGTAATAATTGGTGGTGGACCAGCTGGTCTTGCTGCTGCCATTGCTGCTAGAGACAGTGGAATAGATAGTATATTAGTATTAGAGCGTGATAAGGAATTAGGTGGTATCCTTAATCAGTGTATCCACAACGGTTTCGGACTACATACTTTTAAAGAAGAATTAACTGGCCCTGAGTATGCTACAAGGTATGTAGAACAACTATTAGAAAAGGATATCCCCTATAAGCTAAACACGATGGTAATGAATATAACCCCTGACAAAATCATTACTGCAATGAACAAAGAAGACGGTCTTTTTGACATTCAGGCAAAAGCTGTAGTTCTAGCAATGGGATGTAGAGAGCGTTCTCGTGGTGCACTTAATGTTCCTGGTTATCGCCCAGCAGGTGTATTTTCTGCAGGAACTGCACAGCGTCTTGTAAACATGGAAGGTTACCTTCCTGGCAGAGAGGTTGTTATACTAGGTTCGGGTGATATCGGTCTTATTATGGCAAGAAGAATGACCTTTGAAGGAGCTAAAGTTAAAGTTGTAGCAGAGCTAATGCCTTACTCTGGTGGACTTAAACGAAATATTGTACAGTGCCTTGATGACTATGATATTCCACTAAAACTAAGCCATACTGTAGTGGATATCAAAGGCAGAGAAAGACTGGAAAGCGTGACCCTTGCCCAAGTTGATGAAAATCTAAAACCTATCCCAGGCACTGAGGAAGAATATACCTGTGACACTCTACTACTTTCTGTTGGTCTTATTCCAGAAAATGAGCTTTCTGATGGAATGGGTATAGAAATGAGCCGAATAACCTCTGGCCCAATTGTAAACGAGAGCCTTGAAACAAATATTGAGGGTGTATTCGCTTGTGGTAATGTTCTTCATGTGCATGACCTAGTGGATTTCGTATCAGAAGAAGCTGCTGCTGCTGGTAAAAATGCTGCTAACTATGTTAAAGGCAATAACACTATCACCTCAGGAGAAAGTATTGTCCTAAGTGGTGAAAGTGGTGTTCGTTATACCGTACCTGCAACTATTAATCCTCAGCGTATGGAGGATAATCTTATAGTGAGATTTAGAGTTGGGGCTGTTTACACCAACAGCTATATTGAGGTTTATTTTGATGATGAGTTAATCTCTCGTAAAAAGAAGATTATTATGGCACCTGGTGAGATGGAAGAAGTTAAACTACTGCGTAGTAAACTTCTAGAATACCCAAGTATTAAAAAAATCACTATTAAAATAGCAGAAGCATAAAACTTAAAGTAATCAATATACCGGTCTAAACACTAGAATATTGATTAAAGAAAGGTATGGTTGTATTTATGGAAATTAAAAATATTATATGTATTAGCTGTCCTCTAGGCTGTCCCCTACAGGTAGAGTTTGATGGTGTAAATATTGGTAGTGTTACAGGAAACACCTGTAAGCGTGGTGAAGTTTACGCTAAAAAAGAATTAACTAATCCTACTAGAATTGTTACTTCTACAGTTAGAGTTACTGGTAGTGATGTAGAAATGGTATCAGTTAAAACAAAGGACGATATTCCTAAAGGTAAAATATTTGAATGTGTAAAAGCCCTTAAAGATGTTGTAGTGTCCTCCCCTGTTAAAGTTGGGGATATTATAATCAGCAATGTAGCCGACACAGGCGTGGATATTGTAGCTACAAGAAATGCTTAGGAAAACCTATTGTAATTTTTACATAAACTAAATTTTATAAGGCTATCTAAATAGATATTTCTGTTTAGATAGCCTTTTTGTATTACTATTAGTTATTTATTCTCTTTTACTTTACATATATATATGATATAATAAACACAATACAATATCTTACAAATATTAGTAGTTCAAGGTGTTTATTATATTTTAT
>CAYJEQ010000015.1:8464-44861 GCA_964369235.1 uncultured Oscillospiraceae bacterium
ATTCCCACTTTTTCGCCACAAATGTGGCAACCAAAAGTGATGGATAATTATATCATAATACTTTGTATTATGATATAATAAACACAATACAATATCTTACAAATATTAGTAGTTCGAGGTGTTTATTATATTTTATATTCCCACTTTTTCGCCACAAATGTGGCAACCAAAAGTGATGGATAATTATATCAAAATACTTCGTATTTATGATATAATAAACACATAGCTTTAATTTGGTATCTAAGGATTTATTTACTATCTATTTATAGAAAGGATTATTATAAATGAATTTTCTTACAAAAACAAAAATACTACTAACCTCACTAGCTATGCTTACATTAGTTGGTTGTCAGACAGAAGAACCCACTCTCCCTACTGAACCTGGTTTAGGTGGGATTGTTTATTCTGATTTCACAACTGATCTTTCCTTTGAGGAGATTTATGATTTAGCCCCTAATGAAGTTACTAAATACTATGATTACTTTAAAGATATACCCTATCAGTTCCTGTACAAAGATGCAGAAAATGGCTATTCAGATGATGATATTGCTGGTTTTACTATGATGTACTGGATGACCAATACTAAAAATCCAAATCTTGAAATTGGCGCAGATACCCAGTATCTAAACGATGTGGCTTTAAGGTTTTTTGGGAAAACTATTGATGACTATGACACTGAGCTTACAAAAGTATTAGACAGTGGAAAAGTAACTAGTACAGGCTGGGGCCCTGCTAGCTTTAGTTACATACTGCATGATAAAACTACAACTATGGACGGTTTAGTTACAGCTGAGTTTTATATTATATATGACCATACTTTATATGATTTTAAATATATGCTACTACAGATGTTTACAGGAGAATTTGAGATTTTTGGTGATATTCATCTAGCAGAGCTTACCTTTAGAGAGTCAACTGATGAATATGGCAATATGGAACTACAGTTTATCTCTGCTAAGGAAATAGGCCTAGTAGAGCCACCCTATAGCCTATATACTCAGTAGTATCATACAAACTAATATAAATCTTAAGAAAATAGAGGAATGACTATGAATGAGATCTTTAACTGTGAAATCTATAGCCCAGAGGATATTTCTATCCTAGAGACCTATATAGAAAAGTCTTTTGGTAAGTTTGATAATGTTTTGCATGAGATTGTATCCCCTGATATCCATGTGGATATTTGTATTATTAACCCTACCCCAGAAAGAGATTTCTATACTCTTGTAACTATGGGTATGGGTGCTCACAGTATGAATACTCCACCAGAACTAAAAGATCAAAATCGTGCTGAGCTATGTATATATCTGCCTTCTGACTGGAAGATAAATGACAGTGATGAACAGTGGTATTGGCCACTCAGATGGCTAAAAATCCTTGCTAGACTGCCAATGAATAATGATACATGGTTAGGACATTACCACACTATTCCTTCAGGCGATGTACTAGCAGATAATACCTCACTATGTGGATTTATCCTAGAAGAAGCTGATTTTGCTAATGGTGAAAGTAGTCTTTGTAAGCTAGAAAATGATGATATAGTTAATTTCTATGCTCTTATACCGCTATACGAAGAAGAAATGTCCTATAAGGTTGATAATAATGGGGAAACTCTTATGGAAAGATTAGAAGAATTAGAGGATTTCTCTTTAGTCGTTGACATTCATAGAGAATCTGCTGTAGATGAATATGAAGTGCTGGAAGGCGTTGTGGATTCAGCACATTTTCATACTGAGGCAATCTACGAGAAAAACCTACAAATCGATGAAATGTCCGCCCTTAATCATATTGCTATCTATCTAAGATGGTTTATTGAGAAAGATATGGTACATGAAAAATTTATTGAATATTATCCCGATGTAGTAGCAAATGTAAAGGAAAATAAACCTGATTTTGATATGAGGATTTTCCTACATACTGTATTTAATGGTAGATTATTTATATACCTATTTAATGATGAAGGTGCGAATTTTACCGCTTACTATTATAGTGGTGATGATGGTCTTCCCCACTATCCACAAGATGTAGACAGTTACGCTGTAGATTACTTCGGTGGTGAGCCTCCTGAAATGCAGGAAGAAGAATATCTATTCCTACCATATGATGAAACCTACTATGAGGCTATGAAGAAATACATTAACGAAGCCTATGAAAGCTATCTTAAGGAAGTAGAATAAAACTTTTTTAAAGGAGATACCCTATGAATATAGAAAATTTTATATTATTTGCTATGTCTTTTATCTGTGTGATTATAAGTGTTTTCCAGTTTAAAGAAAAAGGTATACCTTTAAATAATGAGTATATCTGGGCTAGTAAGAATGATAGAGATAATATGGCAGATAGCGATAAAAGACCATATTTTAAACAGAGCGCCATTGTATTTTTACTATTGGGGCTAATGTGTGGATTTTTAGGACTAGCTCAGCAACTTAGATTAAACTGGTTATTTATTATATCTAATCTGCTAATAGTGGTAGTTATAGTCTATGCTGTTTGCTCATCTGTATATATAGCAAAAAATAAAAACAGTTAGTATATAGCCACAATATAAATTCTACTAAATTAACATCCTTGTAACTTCACTAGCGATATTTACGGCTCTATATTAATTGTTGGGGTAAATTCTGTTGGGGTACTGTTCCTCGCCGACGGCGAGGGTCAGTACCCCAACATTTGCTATATAACCATATTTACTTAATATGTAAAGTCCAATCAATTTACGGTTGCATTTTTTTATTTCCAGTAAACCTATCCACCATTTATTGAGATAGCTATTAGATAGTTATTTCGCTAAATAAAACTTTTGCGAAATACCACTATAGTTTCACCATACAGTATAGTTTACTATTGTTTTAACTCTGTCTTAACTATAAGGATTTATAATAAATGTTAGAGTATTATCCCAACATAAATTGGTTTTACCCCTATAGAATTTTACAACAACTATTGATAAAAAGAAAAAAACTGCCTAGATATAATCTAAGCAGTTTTTGTATTATGTATTAATTATGCAGCTTTAGAAGCTTGCTGTGTTGTAGCTGGCTTCTTGAAGATACCTAGTGGCTTACCTACTGGCAGGAATTCATAACCGAATGTAGCGTTCATAACATTAGCAGCTACACCGTAGAAAGAAACTAGAGAAATTGCTAGTTCTACATAAGCAGCAAGATTATGGAAGAAGTGTGGCATAAAGCCAAGTGTGCTACATGCTAGTCCTATAAATAGAAAATCTATTAAGATAAAGTCTATTAGAAGGAATTTATTAGTTTCAGTAGCAGCTACAGTCATAATCAGTGTGAAGATTAGATAACCGATAAAAGCAAAACCTAACTGACGAGGATCAGCTGATGCCTGCATAGATTCACCAAAAACACCATGCTGAATTGCCCATGTGCTAGCAACTCCTAGCCAGAACAGTCCGTAACCAAAGAATGCTGTCGCACCAAAAACATTATTTAACTTTAGATCAATTGCACCAGCATAAATCTGTGCAATTGCACCTAGGAAAATTGCCCAAGGAATAACTAGAGAAGTTCCGTCTGTTATACCTAGTTTCTGAGATGCAGCAACTAGTGTTACCATTGATAGTCCTAGTAGACCGATTGCAGATGGATTTCCGGATGTTACCGAAACATTTGTTGTTTGCCCTGTTGGAGCATGTGCCATAGTAAAGTCCTCCTAAATAAGTACCTAAGTTTTTTTAAATCTTTTATCATTATAACACCTTATGTTTATTAATACAACGACAAATTACTATTAATAAAAAATTCATTTATTTACATAAATAACTGCTAAAATTGTAAATGTATTATATATAATTCTACAGTAACTTTTAAAGTAAATAGTAATCATTATTGTTTATTATGTATACTATCCTCCTAGATAAGTGTATTATTTGACTAAAGTTGACAATTATTCTATACTAATTACAAGATTTTAATTATAGGAGATATATTATGAATAATAAAAAATATCTTACGCTAATACTGTCAATCATAATGATAATTATGTCTTCCGTGGTCGCCTTTGCTAACTCAGCAGAGCCACCTGTTCTCACTATTATTATTAATAGCCCACCAGAGGATATTAAACTTTCCGTCCAATCTTCTAGTGGGGAATCCTTTCTACTAGAGCCTACCATTGTTAGCTGGGAATATACTTACCATCTATTTAGTTATGATTTAGAGAGAGCTAATATGAATCTGTCAGATTTAATCATAAATGTGGAAAGTAGTAGCATTAATAATAACGCTCCTCTACCTATGGACGCCTTTAACCAATATAATGGTAGAATGACCTTGGATATTGAAACTATGACATTTACCGATAGTACAACCCTATTACGAGAAGTTTTGCTTATATCTCTCCGTTTATCACTTACCCTAATTATAGAGGGAGCTATTTTCTACATATTCTTATACCGTAATAAAAAAAGCTGGATTACCTTCTTAATTATTAATCTAATTACCCAAGGTGGTTTAAATATCCTACTTTCCATGACTATATCAAGCTATGCATGGATATTACTGTTATTTTTCGCTGAATTTATAATAGTTATTGCCGAGCTTGTGTTATTTTACATATTCCTTAAAGAGCATGGTAAAGTTCGCCCCTTCTTTTATGTAATCACTGCTAATTTCCTAAGCCTTGTTGCTGGGATATACACTTTGGCACTGCTGCCAATATAAATTAACTGGAAACTGTGGTAATTATCTACAGTTTCTTTTCTTTAAGCCTATTAATAGATGCTTAACGAATATATTATGAATAAGGATTTTAAATATAGTTCATATTTATTTATGAATATACCCTTGATTTTATATGAATTACTTATTATAATATCATTTGTAACCATAAATTAACACAATAGAAAGTGTAGGTATAGCCTATGTATAATATCGGTATAATCGGTGCAGGTAGCTGGGGTACAGCTCTTGCAGTACTACTGAACTCCAATGGACACAGTGTAACTCTTTGGTCCTATAGTCAAGAAGAAATAGATATGTTAACCACAAATCGCCAGCATGTCAGTAAACTGCCTGGTATACACCTTGCAGATAATATGAATTTCACCAGTGACATTAAGTCAGCTATAACAGGAATGGATTTCTGTGTTATTGCTGTTCCCTCCCCTTTTATTAGAAATGTAGCTAAAACTATGGCACCTTATGTTATAAAAGACCAGATTTTAGTAGATGTTTCTAAAGGTATTGAGGATACTACTCTCATGACACTTACCCAGCAGATTAAACAGGAAATCCCACAGGCAAATGTTGCAGTTCTGTCTGGCCCTAGCCATGCTGAAGAAGTTGGTAAAGGCCTAACTACCTCTGTAGTAATAGGTGCCCAGGATAGTGAAACTGCTAAACTCTTACAATCTGCCTTTATGAATAAAAATTTCAGGGTGTATATTAACTCTGATATGCTAGGCATCGAGCTTGGAGGTTCTTTAAAGAATGTCGTTGCCTTAGCTGCTGGTATTGCTGATGGCTTAGGTTGTGGAGATAATGCCAAAGCTGCACTAATTACACGAGGTGTAGCTGAGATTACTAGACTAGGAGTTGCCATGGGTGGAAAACCTGAAACATTTGCTGGACTTGCTGGTATTGGTGATCTTATTGTAACCTGTTCAAGTGTTCACAGTCGTAATAGAAAATGTGGTTATCTAATTGGAACTGGTCTTACACTGTCACAAGCCCAAGAAGAAGTAAAAATGGTTGTTGAAGGTGTCTACTCTGCTAAAGCAGCAGTTAAGCTAGGAAAGAAACACGGTGTTAGTATGCCTCTTGCAGAAGCTATAAATCAGGTGCTATTTGAAGATAAAAATCCTATGGAGGCTCTTGATGGTCTAATGCTTAGAGATGGTATAGTTGAACACAGCAATCTTAAGTGGTAGAGTATCATTAAAGTATGTATTTAGCCTTAGTTATTGTATGATTTTCACTATTACTTTAAAAACACTCTACAGAATAACTTAACCTAAAACTATAAAAAATCCACTGGCTGTATTTTTTACGCCAGTGGATTTTTTTGGTTCTATAGCAAATGTTGGGGTACTGTCCCTCGCCAACGGCGAGGGACAGTACCCCAACAGAATTTTACCCAACAATTAATATAGAGCCATTTTTTTAATGGAGTTTTTCATTTAGTTTTACATAGTGGATATGGTCTTCCCATATACCATTAATCTTTAGGTATTTAGTTGAAATGCCTTCTGAATTAAACCCACATTTTTCTACCACTCTGATAGATGGTAGATTTTTTGGCATAATATTAGCTTCTATTCGATGTAATCCAAGATTATCAAAGGCATAATCTACCACTACCTTAATAATTTCTGTCATATAGCCTTTGTTAATATAATCTTTATCCATCTTATACCCTAGAAATGCTGATAGAAAGCTCCCCCATACTATATTGTTTATGCCAACAATCCCAATAATCTTATCTGTATTATCTTTATGGCACACTGCAAACCTAATAGAAGATTTATTATGATAGGCTATCTCGTCTTGTAGTCGCAGGTTATTATGATAGTCTATAGTATAAAAATGATTTTCTCTAACAGCCTCATACTGCTGTAGAAAATCTTTATTTCTGCTATAAAAATCTAGTAGCAGCACAGTATCTATTTTATATAGTGGAGTCAGTGTAAACTCTTGTAGATATAATTCCATATAAATGCTTATTCCTTTCTCGGTTTTTGTGTGTTTTTCTCATAATTATTATGAGAACATTCTGGTGTAATCGTGATTAAAAAAGACAAAAACTGTCTTTGAAACTTTGTTTTACACCATCACTTCTATATATTACAAAAGGCTATCGGCAATCTAAATGATTACTGATAGCCTTATTAAATCAATATTATTATAAAATTATCTTATGGCACCCACCAACAATTTATATATTAACCTTAGAATATATCAAATATGATTATACAGAAGAACTTCTTATAAATTAGATAAATTATGCTTTTGTTAATTCTAGTGCTTTGCTACCAATATCTTTACGGTAAAATGCACCCTGCCAGTTTATAGTTTCACAAGCCTTGTAGGATTTTTCTAACGCTTCTTCTAATGTATTTGCTCTTGAGCAGATACCTAGCACTCGACCACCATTATTTACAAAATCACCCTCTACAAGCTTTGTTCCAGCATGAATAATTACTGCATCTTCACTTTGACCATTAGCATCTAGTCCTGTGATTACATTCCCTTTGTCATAGCTAAGAGGATAACCACCACTTGCCATAATAACGCAAGCTGCTGCACCCTCTCTCCAGTTTATCTCCATCTGAGATAGTGTGCCTTTATAAATATGCTCCATTATTTCGATTAAATCACTGTCTAACATAGGTAGCACTACCTGTGTTTCAGGGTCACCGAAACGGCAGTTATACTCAATAACATATACACCCTTTGGTGTTAGCATTAAACCAAAGTATAAGCAGCCTTTAAATAGTCTACCTTCTGCTTCCATTGCTTTAATAGTCGGTAGGAATATCTTCTCCATTGCTTCTGCTTTGTGACTATCTGTGTAGCATGGATTAGGGGCAATTGTACCCATTCCACCAGTATTAAGACCTTTATCTCCATCAAAAGCTCTCTTATGATCCATTGAGGAAATCATAGGCACTAGAGTTTTACCATCGGTAAAAGCAAGAACTGACACTTCAGGTCCCGTTAGGAATTCTTCAATAACTATGTTGTTACCACTTTCCCCAAAGGCTTTATCCTCCATAATGGATATTATGCCTTCTACTGCTGACTTCTCATCTTCTGCAATTATTACACCCTTACCTAAAGCTAGTCCATCTGCCTTAATAACTACAGGATAAGAATTAGTAGCTTTAACATAATCTATAGCCTTACTGCTATTGTCAAAAACCTCATAGCCAGCTGTAGGTATGGAATATTTTTTCATAAGATCTTTAGAGAAAACCTTACTTCCCTCTATGGCTGCTGCTGCTTTAGTTGGGCCAAAGGTCATAATACCTTCAGCCTCTAGTGCGTCCACCATTCCTAGTACCAGTGGATCATCTGGAGCCACCACAACTAAATCTATAGCATTTGCCTTAGAAAAATTTACTATTCCCTCTATATCCTTAGCATCTATGTTAACACAGGTTGCATCTTTTGAGATACCACCATTTCCTGGTGCTGCAAAAACCTCAGGGTTTCTACTGCTTTCCTTTAATTTTCTTATAATTGTATGCTCTCTACCACCCGAACCTACTACTAAAATTTTCATATATAATCATGCCTTTCTCTTAATCTGCAATGTTTTGGGCGGTTTTGCTTTGCTAGTAAACTAGCATTTGCAAAATATCACTCACTCTCAGTGATAAGCCCCAAAACTTGCTGTTTGAAAATCCATTTTCAAACTTATCCATGCCTTTCTCTTAATCTGCAATGTTTTGGGCGGTTTTGCATTGCTAGTAAACTAGCTTTTGCAAAATATCACTCACTCTCAGTGATAAGCCCCAAAACTTGCTGTTTGAAAATCCATTTTCAAACTTATCCATGCCTTTCTTCTGATTATAAACACTTCACTATATTCATAGTGATTAGATAAATCCTAAGCTCTTAGGGGGAGGGTTTCCCCTCCCCCTAAAAAGTAATTAATGTTTAAAATGTCTTGTACCTGTAAATACCATGGCAATTCCAGCCTCATCACAAGCGTCAATACTTTCCTGATCTCTGATTGAGCCACCTGGCTGTATAATAGCTGTAATGCCATTAGCTACTGCCATCTCAACACAGTCTTTAAAGGGTAGGAAGGCATCAGATGCCATTACCGAGCCGGTGGATTTTTCTCCAGCGTATTTTACTGCTAGCTCTAGGGCTGTAACTCTATTTGTTTGACCTGGGCCAACGCCTACAGTTTTGTAGTCTTTTACTAGAACAATAGCATTAGATTTAACATGCTTTACAACCTTCATACCAAAGATTAACTGATCTAGTTCTTCTTTAGTTGGCTGTTTCTTAGTTACTACCTTTAAATCTTCCTCTTTATATAGTACACCATTGCTCTGCTGATAAAGTAGTCCACCTTCAACCTTTTTCATATCCATGCTCTTAGAATTAACAGGCTTTTCTAGTCCTGTAATTTCTAGTAGGCGGATATTCTTCTTTGCCATTAGTATTTCTAAAGCTTTCTCCTCAAATGAAGGTGCAATAATTATCTCTAAGAATAGTTTACCTAGCTCATTAGCTGTAGCTTCATCAACAGCTCTATTTAAGGCTACAATACCACCGAATATAGATACTGGATCACTTTCATAAGCATTCATATATGCCTCATAAAGTGTTTCTCCCATACCTACTCCACATGGATTTGTATGTTTTATAGCTACTGCACATGGCTTGTCACTACCCATTTCTTTAATAATATCTACTGCACTAGAGGCGTCATTAACATTATTAAAGGATAATTCCTTACCATGAAGCTGTTTAGCAGTTGTTAGATTACCTGTAGCTGTAGATACTTCTTTGTAGAAAGCACCCTGTTGATGTGGATTTTCCCCATATCTCATATCCTGTACCTTTTCATAGGTTACAGTTAGTTTTTCTGGGAACAGTGTTTCACCTATTTGCTCTCTCATGTAATTAGCAATAAGTGCATCATATGCTGCTGTATGCTCAAATACCTTAGCAGATAGTTTAAACTTCATCTGTGGGCTTAGGCTATTTGCTTTTAGTGCTTCTACTACTGGGCTGTAATCACTAGGGTCAATAATTACTGCTACATCCTGCCAGTTTTTCGCTGCTGCTCTTAGCATTGTAGGGCCACCGATGTCGATGTTTTCGATAGCATCTTCTAGCTCTACATTCTCCTTAAGGATTGTTTCCTTAAATGGATATAGATTAATTGCAACTACATCAATAAGTCCAACACCTAGCTTCTCTATCTGTTCCATATGGTCTTTATTATCACGAATAGCTAGTATACCTGCGTGAACTAGTGGATGTAGAGTTTTTACTCTGCCATCAAGGCATTCTGGAAATCCTGTAACATCGGTTATATTAGTTACTGGCAGTCCTTTTTCTTTAAGGAACTTTTCTGTGCCTCCTGTGGATACTAATTCGTACTCCATCTCCAT
Source organism: uncultured Oscillospiraceae bacterium (assembly GCA_964369235.1). Taxonomy (GTDB): domain Bacteria; phylum Bacillota; class Clostridia; order Oscillospirales; family Ruminococcaceae; genus CAYJEQ01. The sequence goes on from CAYJEQ010000015.1 coordinate 18,567, forward strand.
TAGAGATTTAGCAAATTCATATATGCCTGTTTTATCTGATACACTAAGTAAAGCTCTTTTTTTCATAAGAATTATCCCTCATTATTTTTAATACATTGGAAAGTACAAAACCTAACTTAAGTTTTACACTTCACTACTACATACAAATTCCACAGCCAGTGGTAGTATCTCCCACTCTGCTTCTTCCATTACTCGCTTTTGTAGGATTTCTGGAGTGTCGTCAATCTTTATATCTACGGCTTTTTGCATTATTATCTTGCCACCGTCTACAATTTCATTTACATAATGTACTGTAGCCCCTGTAATCTTAACCCCATATTCTAAAGCTGCTCGGTGCACCTTTAAACCATGGTATCCTTCCCCACAAAATGATGGTATCAGTGAAGGATGTACATTAATAATACGATTATTATATGCCTGTGTCACCAGTGGTGGCAGTATACACAGATAGCCTGCTAATACTACTAAATCAATATTATTTTCCTCTAAAGCTGCTAGTAAAGCCTCGTGAAAATCCTCTGGGCAATTATAGGCTTTAGGCGATATTACACAGGATTTAATGTTATTCTTATCTGCTCTCTCTAAGGCATATACACCTTCTTTAGAGGATATTACCAGTGAAATCTCACCACTTTTAATAATATTATTTTTTTGAGCATCAATAAGTGCTTGTAGGTTTGTTCCTCCACCAGAAACTAAAACTGCAATTTTTTTCATCTTATCCCCCAACTACTGCTATATAAACTCAACAGCAGTTTCGCTTTTCTGGATATAACCCATTTCGTAAGCTGTTTCACCCTGTTCAGCTAGTATGGATAGTGCTGTGCTAGCATCTTCCTTAGCTACCACTATACACATACCAATACCCATATTAAAGGTATTATACATATCTCTCTCAGGGATATTACCTATTTTAGAAATTAGTTCAAAAATTGGTAGTACCTTAAAGGAATCCTTCTTAATTACTGCAGACATTCCTGTTGGTAATGCTCTTGGGATATTCTCGTAAAATCCACCACCTGTAATGTGGGAAATACTCTTTACTTTAATAGAATCTATTAGCTTTAGCACAGGTTTTACATATATCTTTGTAGGCTTAAGCAGTTCATCTACAAGGCTAATTCCAAGCTCAGGGTATACCTTGTTTAAATCGCTATTTTCCACATCGAAAACCTTTCTAACTAGAGAAAATCCGTTAGAATGAACCCCAGAAGATGCTAGTCCGATAATTACATCACCTTCGGATACATTTTCTTTATCGATGATTTTAGCTTTATCTACTATACCTACAGAGAAACCTGCTAGGTCGTATTCATTTTCTTCGTACAGTCCTGGCATTTCGGCAGTTTCACCACCTACTAGGGCACAGCCAGCCTGTACACAGCCTTCTGCTACACCAGAAACAATAGCTTCAATTTTCTCTGGGAAGTTTTTACCTACTGCTACATAATCTAGAAAAATCTGTGGTTTTGCTCCACAACATACTATATCATTTACACACATAGCAACACAGTCAACACCTACTGTATTATGCTTATCAGCTAGAAAAGCCATCTTTAGCTTTGTTCCAACACCATCGGTGCCAGATACTAGAACAGGCTTAGATATACCCTCTAAGTCTAGCTCTAACATTCCACCAAAACCACCTATACCCTCTAATACTCCAGGTATCATTGTTCTTGCCACATGGGATTTCATCAGCTCTACTGCCTTATATCCAGCAGTAACATCAACCCCTGCTGCTTTGTAGCTATCGCTAAAACTTTTTTCCATAACTAATCTCCTTGTATTATAGTATATAACAGATTATTTCTTCTTAGGTGCAATTTTCTGCTCAAATTTATTCTTCTCTATATCCCTTGGTACTTCTATTGGATATTCTTCAGTGAAACATCCTGTACAAAAGCCACTGCCATTTGTTACTGCAATCTTTTTAACTGCATCTACACTTAGGTAAGCAAGACTATCTGCTCCAATATGATCTCTAATCTGGTCTAGCTCAAGCTGACATGCAATTAGATTTTCCTTACTATCTATATCAGTACCAAAGAAACATGGGGCTACAAAGGCTGGTGAAGATATTCTCACATGTACTTCCTTAGCTCCTGCTTCTCTTATTAGATTAACTATTCTTCCACTAGTCGTACCTCTAACAATGGAGTCATCAATTAATATAACTCTTTTATCCTTTACTGTGCTAGCAACTGCATTTAGCTTAATTCTTACAGATGCTTCACGCTGTAACTGGGTTGTTTGTATAAAAGTTCTACCGATGTATCTATTTTTAATAAAACCTACACCATATGGTATTCCTGAGGCTCTAGAATATCCCAGTGCTGCATCTAGCCCTGAGTCTGGTACACCTATTACTACATCAGCGTCTACTGGGCTTTCTTCATGTAGGAATTTACCTGCTCTTAGTCTTGCTTCATGTACTGAAGCACCCTCAATAACTGAGTCAGGTCTAGCAAAGTACACATATTCAAATACACATACGCTACCCTTATCACCACAGTGGGTCTCAATAGAGCGCAGACCATTTTCATCAGCTATAACAATCTCACCTGGCTTTACATCACGAACAAAGGTAGCACCCATACTATCAAGTGCGCAGGTTTCTGAGGTGAATATATAGGCTTCCCCTAGTTTTCCAATAACAAGAGGTCTAAATCCATTTTTATCCCTTGCTGCAATTAGCTTCTGTGGAGACATTACCACTATAGAATAAGCACCCTTAATCTCCTCCATAGCTCTGGATACAGCTTCCTCAATAGATGAAGAAGTAAGTCTTGCTTTTGTAATTGTGTATGCAAGCACCTCTGTGTCATTTGTAGAATGGAAGATAGCGCCTTCTAACTCTAATCTTTTTCTTATTTCTGCTGCATTTACAAGGTTACCATTATGGGCTAATACCATGGATCCCTTTACATGCTGAATATGTAGAGGCTGTGCATTGGCACGATTTGTTGAACCTGTTGTAGCATATCTAACATGACCTACTGCAATATGGCCTTCCCCTAGTTTATTTAATGTATCTTTATCAAAAACCTCTGGAACTAGTCCTAGATCACGGTGCATTGTAATAACACCACGATCATTTACTGCTATACCACAGCTTTCCTGTCCTCGGTGTTGTAGTGCGTATAGTGCTAGGTAGGTACAGGCTGCTACATCTGTATGATTAGCTGAGTCATATATGCCAAAAACTCCACATTCTTCATGTATTTTATCAAACATTCTAATTCTCCTTAAATCCCACTAGGATATAATAAACGCAATTTTATATGCCTACTTTATTGCCACTACTGTGGCAATAAAAACAAAGGCTATTTATACTATCACAGCTTAAGCTAGGTAGTAACTATATAAGATTATAGTTTTTCCTGTAGGGCTTTATCTTTAGCTATAACTTCTTCTTCCATAGTTTTCTTCATTTCAGCAAGCTTTGTAGCAACTTCTGGGTTTTCGATACCTAGCATCTGCACTGCTAAAAGTGCTGCATTATAAGAACCATCAATAGCAACTGTAGCTACAGGTACACCCTTAGGCATCTGTACTGTAGAAAGAAGCGCATCTAAACCATCAAGAGTAGAAGATTTAATTGGGATACCGATTACTGGTAGTGTTGTATGTGCAGCTAGTACCCCAGCAAGATGTGCAGCTTTACCAGCAGCAGCAATAATTACACCATATCCATTTTCTCTAGCACTACTTGAGAAAGCACATGCCTGAGCTGGTGTTCTGTGTGCTGACATTACATGTACTGATGTTTCTATTCCAAGATCTTTAAGTGCTGGCAGATCGCTGTCACTTCCCATAACTATTGCAATTTTCTTAGTGTTCATATTCAATATCCTCCAAAAAATAAAAAAATTAAAGAGGTTGCAAAAAAGCGCAACCTCTCATTAAGACATACTAATCCAGTAATTTTACCGTTAGTTCTATAGAAGACCTTAAAATTATGCTACTATCCCCTAGATTAAAAATGCAATAGGAAGAAGATAGATAATTCATAGTGTCACCTCACAATAAAATACTTTACGGTCATTACATATAGATTTTACATTATTTACAGAAAAATAGCAATTAGCAAATATAACACAAAATAAAATAACAATAGGTTGGTTTTTTATTTTAAATTCCCTTTCACTAATTTTTTAGTAAAATAAGCTATTTTCTTTCCTAAAAGTTTATTAAATCAGGGGTATTTAGATTGTGTACAAGGTTAGAAATCTATAGGCTTCTGAAAAAGAGGCATAGCCACTAAAAATAGTAGACTACACCTCTTAAATTATTTATTATAGGCAGATTTTCTTTAGCTCATCTGCTTTGTCTGTGTTTTCCCACTTAACACCTAGTTCTTCTCTACCTAGGTGACCATAAGCTGCAAGCTGTCTGTAGATTGGCTTTCTTAGATCTAGAGTTTTGATAATTGCTGCTGGGCGCAGATCAAATACTGTAGATACAGCTTCTGCTAACTTCTCATCAGAAACCTTACCAGTGCCAAAGCTATTTACATTAATAGATACAGGGCTAGCTACACCAATTGCATAAGCAAGCTGTACTTCACACTTAGATGCTAAACCTGCTGCTACGATATTTTTTGCAACATATCTTGCAGCATATGCAGCACTTCTGTCAACCTTAGTTGGATCCTTACCAGAGAAAGCACCACCACCATGACGACCGTAACCACCGTATGTATCTACGATAATCTTTCTACCTGTTAGACCAGAGTCACCCTGTGGGCCACCAACTACAAATCTACCTGTTGGGTTAATAAAGAATTTTGTGTTTTCATCTAGTAGCTCTGCTGGAATAACAGCTTTAATTACATGCTCAAGGATATCTGCTCTAATCTGTGCAGTTGTAACCTCAGGTGCATGCTGGTTAGAGATAACCACTGTGTCAATTCTAACTGGCGTATCATCTTGGTACTCAACTGTTACCTGTGTTTTACCGTCCGGTCTTAGGTATCCTAGAGTTTCATTCTTTCTCACCTCTGCTAGTTTTTTTGCTAGTTTATGAGATAGAGAGATTGCCATAGGCATTAGTTCTGGTGTTTCGTCACAAGCATAACCAAACATCATACCCTGATCACCAGCACCTGTAATGAATTCATCGGATTCGCCTTCATTTTTTGCTTCTAGGGATTTGTCAACACCTAGTGCAATGTCAGCAGACTGCTCATCTATCGTTGTAAGAACAGCGCAAGTATCAGCATCAAAGCCGTATTTTGCTCTTGTGTAGCCGATTTCTTTAATAACATTTCTAGCAATTCTAGGAATGTCAACATAGCAAGTAGTGGATATTTCACCCATGATTGCTACCATACCTGTAGTACAAGTTGTTTCACAAGCTACTCTGCCGTATGGGTCTTTTTCAAGTATTGCATCTAGTACAGCGTCAGAAATCTGATCGCAAATTTTATCTGGATGTCCCTCCGTTACTGATTCTGATGTAAATAGATATTTTGCCATTTTAAAAATCCTCCTAAGTTTATCTTTTCTTTCCTTTGTAGACTAAATTAGACAAAAGAAAATGCTCGGTGTAAACCGAGCATATATATATGTCTTATCTGTCGGTTTTCCGCTGGATTTAGCACCTTGCTACGCAGGTTGCCGGGTTTCACAGGGCCAGTCCCTCCACCACTCTTGATAAGGTATTTACTTGTCGAAATTGATTATACACTAGTATAGTCTATTTGTCAATAGAATTATTGCACAATATTCATTGTATAATAATCAATAATTCTGCTACTAGATAACAGATAGTAGTGACAAATATTACCTATTAATATTCATTACATTTTATGTAGAATTGGTGATAGCGGCTTGTAGATAAGTGCAACAATTCCTGCATTTATCATAGCCTTAATAAATGTGTAAGGCATATTAAATATTAGTATTGCTTCTGTTAGATTATCTACTGTTGGCAGAATAGCCTGATACATTCCTATAATTGCTTCCATAGGCATAAAGTTTGTGTAGATTGGATATACCACATATAGATTGGATGGCACACTCATTAGCGCCATTAACACTCCTCCTATTAAAGAAGCAACTACCGCACCTTTCTTATTTCTATTTTTCTTATAGATAAGCCCTGCTGGAATAATAAAGGTAATGCTCAGTATAAAGTTTGAAAGCTCCCCTACCCCACCTGTTGACGAAGAAAACAGATTAATCAAATTCTTAATAAGGGAAACTGCTACCCCATAAGATGGCCCATAAGCAAAAGTTGCTAGTAGTGCTGGCATTTCAGAAAAGTCCATTTTAATAAACGAGGGCATTAGTGGTGGTACAAAATTAATAAACATCAGTACTGATGCCAGCCCTGCTAACATAGCTGTACCTGTTAGCTTTCTAAGTTCCATTGGTTTTTTTCTTGTGATTGTGTTCATTGTAAATTCCTCCTAAAAATTGTTTTGTCTGTTTTGAGGAACAATAAAAGCCCTCGAATAAAATTCGAGGGCTTTGGTTACAAAAATGTTTTTGGATACACTAATGTAATCGTTTCTTTCATCCGGACTATACCGTCGGTTTCGGAATTTAACCGAAATCAGCTTGTAAGCTCGTGGACTCGTAGCTAGTTGCTCTTTACCACCGGTGGGGAATCACACCCCGCCCTGAAACAGACTGTTATTTTGTTATCATAATTATTATATAGTGAGTTTTGTTATTTGTCAATAGTTATAACAGCTTTTCACAAAATTAGTGATGGCATCCATCACAGTGGCTTGCTATTTCGCCTACTATTGGACCTGGATCAATTCCTAGTCTTGTGTAGTAGTCAGCAATTGCTGTCTTAATAGCTTCTTCTGCTAGTACAGAACAGTGTATCTTTGCTGGTGGCAGACCATCTAGTGCTTCTACTACTGCTTTGTTTGTAAGCTTAAGAGCATTATCAAGGGACTTGCCTTTAATTAGCTCAGTTGCAATAGAACTTGTAGCTACTGCTGCACCACAACCAAATGTCTTAAATCTAACATCTGTAATAATATTATTTTCTATTTTAAGGTACATTTTCATAATGTCCCCACACTTAGCATTACCTACTTCGCCAACGCCGTTAGCGTCTTCTAGCTCACCTACATTTCTAGGTGCTGTAAAATGGTCAAGTACTTTTTCTGTATACATTGTAATTCTCCTTGTATATGTTAATTCTATTCGTATTTTTCGCCTTTTTGAATTTTTTCCCAAACTGGTGACATAGCTCTTAGTCTTTCGATAATCGGTGGGATTGTTTCTAGTACATAGTCAATCTCCTCTGCTGTGTTATAATCACCAACAGAAAGTCTTAATGAACCATGAGCGATACCATGGGATAGTCCTAGTGACATTAGTACATGGCTAGGATCTAGTGAGCCAGATGTACAAGCAGAACCAGAAGAAGCTGCAATGCCCTTCATGTCTAGCATTAGTAGTAGTGATTCACCTTCAACACCTTCAAAAGAGACGTTGCAGTTAGTTACTAGTCTATGTTCTAAGCTACCATTTAGATAGGTATTAGGCAGAGCTTTTAGCCCTGTAATTAGCTTGTCCCTTAGGGTTTTCTTATGAGTTGTGTTAGCCTCAAAATTAGCATATGCTTCTTCTATTGCAACACCTAGACCAACAATACCTGATACATTCTCTGTACCAGCACGCTTGCCTCTCTCCTGTGCTCCACCATCCATAAAGTTTGGTAGTACCACACCTTTTCTAATATATAGAGCCCCCACACCCTTAGGTGCATGGATTTTATGTCCTGATAGTGCTAATAAATCAATATTTTCTGCTACTACATCAATTTTAACATTACCGATTGCCTGTACAGCATCTGTATGAAATAGCACCTTGCTTTCACGACAAACAGCACCAATTTCACCTATTGGCTGGATTGTGCCTATTTCGTTATTTGCATACATAATAGATACAAGTGCTGTATCTTCTTTAATTGCTTCTTTAACCTGCTGTGCTGTTACTAGGCCTTCGCTATTAACTGGTAGATAGGTAACCTGAAAACCTTGTTTTTCTAGCGCTTCCATTGTGTGTAACACTGCATGATGCTCAAAAACTGTTGTTATCAGATGAGTTTTACCTTTTTTTCTCTGAGCATATGCTGCAGATTTAATAGCCCAGTTATCAGCCTCAGATCCACAACCTGTAAAGTATATCTCCCCTGGCTGTGCACCGATTGCTGTGGCAACCTTTGTTCTTGCTTCTTCTAAAGCAACCTTAGCTTCTCTACCTATGGAATAAACACTGGATGGATTACCATAGCCTTCTCTTAGATGAGGAAGCATTGCTTCTAATACTTTATCGGAAACCTTAGTAGTTGCCGAGTTATCTAGATAAACGAATTTACTCATAAAAATGTTCATTCCTTTCTTGGTGTTTTGTGTGATTTTCTCATAATTTTTTATAAGAAAATTTCGGGTGTTATAATGACCACAAACACAAAACCGATGTTTGAAACTTTGTTTCAAACTATCTCTCTTCTTTCATTGCTGAGTTTATATATAATTAAATGTAAAAGTTTTTACAAGACTATTGTATACCATTTCGGTACACTTTGCAATACCTAAATTAAAATTTTTTAAATTTTTCGCTTTGGGCTACTGCTAACTGATCACATCGCTCATTTTCTGGGTGACCTGAATGTCCCTTAACCCAGACAAGTTTCACAGCGTGTTTAGCCAAAAGAGGAAGTATTCGCTCCCATAAATCTACATTAAGAGCAGGTTTATTATCGCTTTTTTTCCAGCCTTTTTTCTGCCATCCATATACCCAACCTTTTTCCACCGAATCGATAAAGTATTTTGAATCACTATAAAGCGTAACTTCACAAGGCTCTTTTAAGGCTTCTAGTCCTTTAATGACAGCCATTAGCTCCATGCGATTATTTGTGGTTTCACCTTCGCCACCAGAAAGCTCCTTTTCAGTAGTTCCATAGCGCAGTATTGTGCCCCAGCCTCCTGGGCCAGGATTGCCTGAACAAGCACCATCTGTATATATTTCTATCTTTTTCACTTTGTTACCACCAAATAGTTAATTTTTAGTCATTAGTTATTATATACTGTTTTAATATAACTTGCAATAGTTTTTCCCTCCTATCCAAAAAAATTAATCTAATATCTATCTTTTTTATTGTTTTTTTGTTATACTTAATTGTAAGTATGAAGAATTATATATAATGGAGTGGCTATAAATGTTACATAAAAACCAAATAATACCATTAACTATAACCGACATTACCCATGAATGTAACGGTATCGGTAGACATGATGGTATGGCAGTGTTTGTGCCAATGACCTCAACAGGTGATGAAATAAACGCAAGAATAGTAAAAATCAATAAGAATTTCGCCTTTGGTAGAGTTGAGGAAATTATTACTCCTTCACCTTCTAGAGAAAAGAACAAATGCCCTGTTTACAATCGATGTGGGGGCTGTTCCCTACGCCATATCTCCTACGAGGAAGAATTAATGGTGAAAAGCAGATGGGTATCCCAGAACATTAGTAGGATTGGTGGATTTAAGGATTTTGTTTGTGATGACATTATCCCCTCCCCTGCTACTACAGCTTATCGCAACAAAGCCCAATACCCTCTAGCCTTTATTGATGGTAAAATACGAGCTGGATTTTACGCTCAGCGCAGTCATGATGTTATCCCTAACACTAGCTGTTTACTACAACCTAATGATTTTCAGATTATAACATTGTCGGTACTTGAATTTTTAAACAGTAATAATATTTCCTGTTATAACGAAAAAAACGGCGAAGGTCTTGTTCGTCACATCTACATTAGGCAAGGTGCTGTTACTAAGGAAACTATGGTCTGTCTAGTTGCAACAGAAAAGAACATCCCTCAGATAGATAAGCTAGTAGAATTACTCCTTAAGCTTGATATAACTGGTGAAATTGTATCTGTTGTAGTAAACACAAACCCTGATAACACCAATGTTATACTAGGTGACCACAGCCATGTTATCTATGGCAAAGATGGAATTACCGATGAGCTTGCTGGAGTGAGAGTGGATATATCCTCCCAAGCCTTCTATCAGGTAAATCATGATGCTACAGAACTACTTTATGCTGAGGCTATTTCCCAAATGGGACTAACAGGCAGTGAAACTGTAGTGGAGCTTTACTGTGGCGCTGGCACTATTAGTCTACCAGTAGCAAAAAAAGCTAAAGAAGTCATTGCAGTGGAGATTGTGGCTGAGGCTATAGAAGATGCAAAACGCAATGCTGAGAAAAACAATATTAATAATATTACCTTTATCTGCGAGGATGCACTTACTGCGTCAACTAAGATTGTAGAAGATAACATAAAGCCTGATATAGTAGTAGTGGATCCACCTAGAAAAGGTTGTGATCAAGGTGTTATTGATTCCATTGTTAAAATGTCACCTAAGAAACTAGTTTACATCTCCTGTAATAGCTCTACTCTAGCACGTGATTGTAAGCTACTTGCAGAGAATGGTTATAAACTGGAGAAAGCTGTTCCCTGTGATCTATTCCCAAGAACTGGCCATGTAGAGTGTGTGGCTTTGATGAGTAAATAATAATGGGGTAACCTCTTTCCACTACATATTATATCTTCTATAAATATTCATAGGTATATTACTAAAGAATGTTCTAGCTAATTGAGATATAAATTTATCAAAATCCCAATCAAAAGGAGTAATGTATGGTATTAAAAGGAATTGAAGTTAAACACAAATCTTTTGGAATAGGTATTATAAGTGAACATATAGCAAATCAAATAACTATTACCTTCTCACAAGGCGAAAAGAAATTTATATATCCGGATGCTTTTAAAGGATTTATTAAGGCTACTAACGATTCCATAGATGATGAAATACAGAAGGATATTTTAAATATTCAAACAGTAAAAAAAGATGATTATATTAAATCAGTACAGAGAAGTACTAAAGAAACCACCACTAATACTATTAATAAGCCGCTGATAATAAAGTCTAGCAATGGTAGCAAACAATATTTCTTTGTTTTTCAAAACAAGTCATTTGATGCAGAAAGACGTGGTGGTTACCTGTGGGCACCAAAATCAAATCAAGATGGACGTAAAGTTTCACATTGGGTTATGATGGAAGAAGTACAAAAAGGTGATATTATTATCCATAGTGTAAATAAAAATATTAGAGCAATCAGTATTGCAACTTCTGGCTGTTATTCAGCAAACCAACCTGAGGAATTAAAAAAAGAGCAGCTATGGGAAGATGATGGATATATGGTCGATTGCCAATACATAGAGATTCAATATCCTATCATAACATCAGATTATATGTCTTCCATACTCGATTTACAGCCAAAAAAATATGCACCTTTTAATAATATAGGACGCGGAAATACTGGCTATTTATTTGCTTCTAATTATGAGCTGACACAATTTTTCATAGATAAACTTACTATTAGAAACGAATATTTAAAAGGAATAATATAAATGATATATGACATAATAGTTGTAGGTGGTGGCCCTGCTGGTGCAAGCTTTTGTAGGGAAATTGATCCTAAATTTAAAGTTTTATTAATAGATGGACAGGGCGAAGAGAATAAAAAACCCTGTGGTGGTCTTCTTGCTCCTGATGCACAGAAAGCCTTAGCACATTTTAATATGGTCCTGCCTAAAAGTGTACTAGTAGATCCCCAAATATTCTCAGTAAAGGTTATTGACCTTAACCGCAATAATGTATCCTATTACCAAAGGCATTACCTTAATATGGATAGATATGCCTTTGATAAGTGGCTAGTTTCCCTTATTCCTAATACAGTGGATATTATCTCAGGCAGATGCCTTAAAATCACCCGTAATGGTGATATATTTACAGTGGAAGGCTCTTATAAAGGCAAAACTTTCTCCTATGAGGCTAAATCCATTGTAGGGGCAGATGGTGCTAAATCAGTAGTTCGCAGTAGTTTTTTCAGCCGAAAAATTTCCCACTATGTGGCTATACAGGAATGGTATAATACCCCCTCTGAAAAGGTACCATACTACTCCTGTATATTTGACCCTAAAACCAGCGATAGCTGTTCATGGACAATCCATAAAGATGAACACCTTATCTTTGGTGGATGTTTTGACCCTAAGGATTGTAGCAAACAGTTTAATCTACAAAAAGAACGATTATCTAAATTTCTAAATTATGATTTTGGCACTGTAGTAAAGCGTGAGGCTTGTATCACCTATCGCCCCCGTTCCTTTAAGGATTTTATCACTGGGGAAAACTCTGTATATCTACTAGGTGAATCAGCTGGATTTATTAGTGCAAGCTCCTTTGAGGGTATTAGTAGTGCTATTAAAAGTGGTAGCCTACTTGCCCAGGCATTTAAAAGCCAAAACTCACCTAATAACATTGCAAAAAAATATAAAAAATCAGCCCTATCCCTTAAAATTAAAATGTATCTTAAAATATATAAACGCTGGTTTATGTACACCCCCCTTATAAGAGGCTTAATTATGGATTTAGGTATACAGTCCATTAAGGTAAGGTAATATTACAGCTACCATTATAGTATTAATAAAGCAATATGCTCTTAAGCTAGTTTAGCTAAGAGTATATTGCTTTTGTATATATTTTATTCTAGCTTGGTTATTACCTGATAATTTCCTATAGCTAATCTTTTGAAGATGTACTGACCATCTTCCGATGTATATGTATAATCTATTGGTGTGTCTAACTGCTGTCCTTGTAGTAGTCTATATAAATTTACAAGGCAACCTGATAAAGGTTCCCCTTGTAGATTATCTACAAATCCACTAATCTCCCCCTCTTCATCGGTGGTAAGCTCATTAATCTGTAACATCTGGGCTATCTCACCATACTGGACATATATATCAATCTGTTTTGACAACTCTAGGCTTTCGCTATAAATCTCCACCTTATAATAACCATCTTCTATGCCCTCAATCTGAAATTCTCCCTTATGATCTGTTAATGTTGTAATAGATAACTGCTTTTCTTCGTCCCATATATCTATTTGAACTTTCTTTATCGGCTTACCCCTTTGTAGTATTAACCCACAAAAATTACCTTCCTCTATCCAAAGCTCTACCTCCACTATACTTCTTTCCACAGTATCCCCCCTTATCTATATATTATATGGGAAGCTACTATAAAATGTTAAAAAGCTGTTATAGGCGAAATTTACCTATAACAGCTTAATGTTTCAAATTATAACTTCCTAGGGATTGTAACTCCCTAGCCTTTATTAAAATACTCTTTAATCTGATTATAATCCATTCGATACCTTGTAAGCTCCTCTATGGCTGTTGCTCCCATATGTTCACAAAACTTAGTAGAGGTGCTATTCCAATTAATAGCGTCCCATTCCATTATTGGACAGTCGCTCTTAATGGCTATATTCATTAAATGCTCGAATATTTTACTACCATAGCCTTTGCACCTTTTATCAGGGCGAACAAATACATCCTCTAAATAAAGTGCCGATCTACCTTTATAGGTGGACAGTCTAAAGTAGTACACTGCAAAACCTACAGGCTCTTCATCCTCAAAAGCAAGCAGTGCTGTTGCTGATTTTAAGGTAAATAACGAATGACTTAAATCCTCTGGCGTACACTCTACATCATCAAGTGAAACTTCATGCTCTGCCAGTTTTTTGATAAATTCTAGTAAAACCACTACATCTTCGGAATTTGCCTCTCTAATTGTAAAATTAGCCATAAATTCTTCATCCCTTCCTGTATTTTAAATCTATAAAAACTGCTTTAAACAGATAATACACAATAATCCTACTGAAAAGGTGCAGTAAATCTTTCTATTGTATTTGATTAGTTAGATAGATTTTTAATCTGCTCTAATGCTATAGATAGCTGATCTGGACATGATGTAGGCTTCGCTCCACATCCAACACCCTTACATTTTGCAATAATATCGTCAGGTGACTGTCCTTTAACCAGTGATGCTATACCAATTAGATTACCTGGACATCCGCCTACAAACTCTACCTCACCTATTGTGCCATCTTCATTCATCTGAATATTAATCTCTCTAGCACAAACACCTTTAGTCTTATAATTATGTACCATCTTGTACTTCCTTTCTCTTTTGTAGAAGAATGCTATAGCACTCTTCTACAATAATGCCTTTTTCTTAAATAAGGCAAATAGCTTTAATAAATTCTCCTCGTCAGTTGTATAACTGCCGATTGGTCTTGGGTTAGCGGTGTAATAACCATGGAAATCTGAGCCTCCAGTTAGTATTAGACCGTGTTCCTTTGCTAGTTCTTTGCATTTTTCTTTAGTGTCCTCTGTGGATGTGGGGTGATTAATTTCTAGTCCGTCTAACAGACCTTGCTTTGCTAGATCTGAGGCAAGCTCTAAGGAATCAAATATCTCAGGATGAGCAATAACTGCAACCCCTTTTGACTCTTTTATGGTGTTCATTACATCGTAAACATCTGGAAAATCAGGTGTGACTCTACAAATGCCATGTTTCTGAGAAAAAAGATGTACATACTCCTCACCATAGATAGAATTAGCATAACCTAAATCCATCAGTGCTTGCATTATATGAGCTTTATGTAGGGCTTTACTCCCTGCACGATATCTCATAACATGCTCCTGTGTTACAGGATAATGTTTCATCACTAACTTAAGCATTTCCTCTGCTGAGGAATTTCTCGCCTCTACATTTTTGTTGCAGATTCCCTCTAGTCTATCTTGATAAACCGGATTGTAACAAAGAACATGAACTTTTTTATTTCTTTCTTTGTCCATACAGGAAATTTCTACACCGGGCATAATATGTATCCCTAGTCGCTTACCTACTATGGCTGCTCTAGTTATACCTGCAAAACTATCGTGGTCAGTAATTGCTAAAAAGTCCATTTTTGCGCGTTTCGCGTAAAAAACAACATCATCAATACTCATGGAACCGTCTGATATTTTGGTATGACAATGAAGATCTCCGATCATTGAAGCACCTCCTATTATTAACCCTATAAGTAACCAAATTTATATAAAACATGGTTACTATAAAGTCATTATACAATATATGGTTATAAAATTCAAGAAATAGATATGAATTTACAACAAAAATTTTGTTTCTAATTAATTGCTGTTGAATAACCATGAAAAAAATGCTATACTGTACTGTAAAGTATTTTTACATGACCTATATTAAATTTAGGTGTAAAATACAGTGAAACTAAGTGTAGATTATGATTAGGTGAATTAATGAGTTATAAAATTAATATGGCACATTTTGCTGGAATATTCCCAATGCCTAATAGCATTGTTGATAAGCATATAAGATTTGCCTCAGAAATGTCCATAAAAACCCTTTTGATTATTATGAGAAATAGCGAAAATCCTCCCAGTCCCCAGATAATAACACAGATATTAGGTGTTGATACTGTGGCGGAAATTGAGGAAGCTATACTTTATTGGAGCGACCTTGGTGTGCTAGTATCTGAAGTATCTACTTCTCCTGAAGATATTACCCCTGTTCCTGCTCATACACCCCTGCCAATAGCTAAAACCACCACAGCAAAAACCATTGTTAAGGCAACAGAAAAAAACCAAATGGAGCGACAGGAAGTTTTAGATTATATCAGCAGTCATCAGGAAGTAAATAATTTAATCCATGAAATACAGGCAATCACAGGTAAAAATCTAACCTCCACAGATCTTAGAGTTATCGTATCCTTACACAGCCACTATGGGCTGTCCTCTGAGTACATTATTATGGCTGTTATCTACTGTAAACAGCGTGATAAGCTAGGTATGAGATATGTGGAAAGCCTTATAATAAGTTGGACAGAAAAAGACATCTATGATGCAGAAACACTGGATAAATTTATTAAAGCAGAAGCTCAAAGGAACAAGCTTGAAAGCAAAGTCCAGTCTGCCCTAGGTTTATCCAATCGTATCTTAGTAGCTAAAGAGAAGAAATTTATTGATACATGGTGCAATAAATATAAATTTGATATAAAGATGATTAAACTTGCCTATGAGCGAACTATTGAGTCCATCGGTACTCTTAACTTTGCATATGTGGACAAGATACTGGAAAGCTGGCATAAAAAAGGCATTAAAACCCCTAAAGATGCTGTGGAAGAAGCAAACCAGTTTAAGAAATCTAATAGCGAAGATGACAAACCTTCCTACAGCCATGATGAACTAGATAAACTAATCTACAAAGACTATATGAAATAGGAGTGATTATCTCATGGGCTATCCTAAAGAACTTAAAGAACATGCCTACAACATCTTAGCACAGAGAAAAACCTCTGCTCGTGATAGATCTCAGTATAATAAACAACATGCCCAAAGCCTTATTCCAGAGCTTATTGATATTCAGCGACAACTTGCTACTACAGGTGCTAGGGTATCCTCTATAATCGTAAGAGGTGGCAATGTGGAGGAAAACATTGCAGCCCTTAAAGAAGAAAACCTTAACCTACAGGCTAGGCGTGCTGAACTGCTTATGGTTAATGGATTACCACTGGACTACCTAGAGCCAAAGCACAGCTGCGAGCTGTGTCAGGACAGTGGATATGTAGGAAATAAAATCTGTAGTTGCCATGAGCTACTACTTAAACAGCTAACCTTTGAGAAACTTTCTGGAGAGGTTAAGCTGGCAAGTTTTAATTTTGATAATTTTGACCTTAACTACTACCCTAACACCAAGGAAGAAGGCAGTAACTATTCTCCTAGAATGGTAATGGAGTCTAACTACAGGCGTGCAGTGGAATATGCTGATAAATTTACCATTTACTCCCCTAGCCTACTGCTACTGGGAAAAACAGGACTAGGGAAAACCCATCTGTCTGTTGCCATTGCAGGTAAGGTTATTGAAAAAGGATATAATGTACTATACACCTCAGCACAAAATCTTTTGTTTAAGTTAGAGAGAGAGAAATTCTCCTCGGTTAATGTTACAGGTTACGACGATTATATGTCGGTGGTACTAGAAGCTGACCTACTTATAATAGATGATTTAGGAGCTGAGTTTTCCACTAGCTTTACAGTGTCTACTATCTACAACATAATTAATACTAGACAGCTACAAGGCAGACCTACTATTATTAACTCTAACCTAGATAATACAAAAAAATTACAAGAAGCATACTCTGAGCGATTTGTTTCAAGACTTCTTGGAAACTACACCCTACTTACCTTTAAAGGTGAGGATATAAGAATTAAAAAGAAATACCAGTAAGGAGATTTTATTATGAACACACAGGAAATCCTACAAAAAGTTGACCACACATACCTAAAGCCAGAGGCTACATTTGCAGATATTAAGAAACTATGTGATGAAGCTAAGGAGTTTGCTACTGCTTCTATCTGTATTAACACCTGTTATGTTAAGGAAGCTGTAGAGTATCTACAGGGCGCTGTTCCAGTATGTGCTGTAATTGGTTTCCCTCTAGGGGCTATGAGCACTGCTAGTAAGGCATTTGAAACAAAACAGGCTCTAGCAGATGGTGCACAGGAAATTGATATGGTTATTAATATCGGGAAGTTAAAGTCTGGTGACTTTGATTATGTTCTTGAGGATATTAAAGCAGTTAAGGCAGTAATGGGCGATAAAATCCTAAAGGTAATTATCGAAGCATGCCTTCTAACAGATGAAGAAAAGGCAAAAATGTGTCACATTGTAGCTGAGTCTGGTGCTGAGTACATTAAGACTTCTACAGGTTTCTCCACAGGTGGAGCTACCTTTGCTGACATTGAGCTATTCTATAAAGAAATCGGTGGCAAGATTAAGATCAAAGCTGCTGGTGGTATCAAAACAGTTGATGATATGATTAAGTTTATCCAGCTAGGTGCAGACCGTCTAGGCACTAGCTCAGCAATCAAAATCATCCAGAACGAATCCGTAGGAAATAGCTATTAAGATAAACTTATAGCTAAGATAAGCCCCCAAGAAAGGTATGGTTTTACATTGAAAGAACAGGATAAATTTTATTACAAGTACACCCCTAAGGCAAGAGCCGAAAAAGTAAAGAAAAAACAGCAGAACAAAAACATTATCTGGGAAGATTTTGAAGATGAAGATGATGATCTAGAAGATTATGCTCCTCGAGCTGGTGGTAAGAAGGTAGTACCTGTTGAGGTTACTATGACACAAGCAGAGATTAAGAGCTGTCCACATTACAAAAAGTGTAATGGTTGTCAGCTACAAAATCTTGACTACCCATCACAGATTAGATTTAAGCAGAAATCCCTTCGTGATAAGATCGGTAACCTTGCTAAGGTAAACCCGATTATCACAATGGAAGACCCTACCCACTATCGTAATAAAGCCTCCTGTGCTTTCTCTACTGATAGATACAATAAACCACTACATGGTGTATTCCAGTCTAAGACTAAGCATGTAGTTAAGGTTAAAAACTGTATGGTACAGGATAAGATTTCCAATAAAATAATTGAATCTGTGGCAAAAATCGTATATGACTTTAAACTACAGCCTTATAATTCTATGAAGGATCGTGGTTTCTTTAGACATGTTCTTGTACGCCGTTCCTTTACAACTGGGGAAGTTATGGTGGTTCTTGTAACTAAATCCCCTATCTTTGCCAATGGTAACTCCTTTGCTAAGGCACTGCTAAAGCGCCACCCTGACATAACCACCATTGTACACTGTATCAACGATAGTGAAGTGGATATGCTAGTAGGTAGAACAGGTAAGGTTTTACATGGTAATGGCTATATTCATGATAAACTAATGGGCCTAACATTTAAGATTTCCCCTCAGTCCTTCTATCAGATTAATCCTGTTCAGACTGATAAACTATACAGTAAAGCCCTAGAGCTTGCTAAAATCTCTAAAACTGACATTGTTGTTGATGCTTATTGTGGTACTGGTACAATTGGTATGCTTGCCAGCAAAGATGCTAATGTAGTTATCGGTATAGAACAGAATGCTGAAGCAGTTCGTGATGCTAAATCCAATGCAAGATTAAATGGAATTAAGAATATCTCTTTCCACTGTGGTGACGCAGGTAAAACTATGGTTAACATGGTTGAAGAAGGTGTAAATATCGACCTACTTATAATGGACCCACCAAGAACAGGTAGTGACATTACCTTCTTAGATGCTATCTCAAATGCAAAACCTAAGAAGATTGTATATATTTCCTGTAATCCTAATTCCTTAACAAGAGATCTTAAAAAACTTACCTCTTTTGGTTATAAAGTAAGCCCTATTACACCTGTGGACATGTTCCCTTACACTAATCATATAGAAAGTGTCTGTCTGTTAACTAGGGGTTAATTACATTATTAAAACATAAAAATTCAGGGTGTATTCGCAGTTTTTCGAATACACCCTGAATTAATTTTACTCATTAAGTAGTTTGTGTGAACTTCTGTTGGGGTACTGCCCCAACATTTGCTATAAAACTATTTTATATTAGATTATGATATTTTAGTAGATACTCTGCCACCTGTTCATTAGTTGCAAACCATGCACCTTGTTTATCCATATAGATAAGTAACTCTTTAAAACACTTAATAGATCCTGCTCTAGCCATAAACTGAGGATGTAGCACAAAGTTTATACTGCTTCCCTGTTCTAATAGGCTGTCAAATTCATCTTTCCAGATTTCGCACATCTCCATAGGTGATTTGTACTCATATCTTTCTGGAGAACTATCAGTATAAAAATCATAGGCTGTATCATCAAAGATAGAATCCTTAGGAAGCTCTACTAATGGCACTTCCTTACCATCTATTTTGTGGATATAAGGCCCGTCAGTATTCCGATAGTTAGAGCTGTATATATATCCATGTTTTAGAAATAATTCTAGGCTGTAATCATGGATAACCCCACCTGGCCCACGATGTCCTTTTAGTGGCTTTCCTGTAATACTTTGAAATATCTCATTACATCTTGTCATAGTAGCATCTTCTTCCTCAAAGGTTGTATGAATGCTTTCTTCATGATAGTAACCATGAAATCCTATTTCATGCCCCTTATCCCCTATTGCTTTTGACACCTGTGGATAATCGTCTGCTACCACCCCAGGAATAAAAAATGTAGCCTTAATATCTAACTCATCTAGAAGCTTTAATATTCGTGGAATGCCCTGTTTAGGCCCATACTTACCACGAGAAAGATTGGTAATATGATTAGCATTACCGTCCCCTCTAGTAGTCCACATGGTTTCAGCATCTAGGTCAAAGGCTAACATAACTGCAATCTGCTTATTATTAGGCCAATTATATTTCATTATTTTCAGTCCCTTCTTCATAGGATAAGATATACTCTGCCACCTGCTGACAACTTGCTATCCAAGCACCATTGTCCTTCATATAATCAATAAAATCACCTAATGCATTTAGTCTAGACAATCTACCTATTAATTGTGGATGTAGTTTAAGGACAAAGATTTTATCCCCTTCCTCAGCTAGAGCATCAAATTCATTCTTCCAGATTGATATTACCTCTCTATTAGTATACATAGAGCGATTAGCTGGATCGGAAAAAGTGAAATAAAAATATGTAAAATCATCGGTTATTATATCAGTTGGTAGCTCTACCATCTTCTTCCCCTTAGCCTCTACCACATAGCCATAATCACAGTCCTTCATTGACGAACTATAAATATAATCCCTCTCAGCCATTAATTCATATGTAAAGGGATGTATAATACTCTCTGGGCCACGATGACCTTTAGGTCCTTTACCTGTAATAGATTTTATTAAAGCTTCTGCCTTATCCATATAGTCTATCTCGGTTTCTTTATCTATGCCTCTTACAGATTCATGATTATAGCCATGGTAGGAAATCTCATGTCCGGCTTTGTGAATATCTCTGGCAATCTCTGGATAGTCCTCTATCATCTTCCCCGGTATGAAAAAAGTAGTGTGGATTTCTTTTTCCTTTAATAGATTTAAACATCTATATATACCCTCATCTATTCCATACATTCCTCTGGAGTGATCTGCAAATCCTATATGTTTCCCCTTGCTTACTGCTCTAGATTCTCTCAGTAAGGGCCCGTCAAAATCAAAGGTTATCATTACTGCTATTTTCTTACCATCTTTCCAACTTATACCACTACCTAATGTTATACCATCTAAATATTCACTCATATTTATAACCATCCTTTCGCTAAGTATGCAAGTTTATATTCCAACAAAACTGCCTAAAACCATAAATATTACTATTTAAAACTAGTTTTTTAAACTTACTCATTTAGGTGTATACTATGTATATCATTGTATAAAAATTAACATAAATAGTCAATAGACCCTAGTAGAATATTCTAATAATTCATTATATTTTAGTAATTATGCAGTGTTTTAACAAACCGCACTGTATTTATACATATAATATTCATAAATATTTTTAAAAACAATGGAAAACTATTGCATATTTATTCACAAGATGTTATGATATATCCATAGTTAGACCTAGACAACTAGGGCGAGCAAAATATAAGAATGGTCTATAGTTTGAAACAAAGTTTCAAATACATGAATTTATTCATGTTAGAGTTTTGTGCTTTTCGGGGTTACTATGCCGAAATTTTGCCACTGGCAAAGCTCACAAAACCTCAAGAAAGGAATTAAGATTAAAATGAAAAAAATTATTGCATTATTATTAATGTCCACAATGGTTTTAGCTGGTTGTTCCCAGCCAGCAGCTAGCAGCGAAGCTCCAGCAGATAGCTCCTCTACAGAAGCTAGCACAGCAGCTACTGCTGAGCCAGCAGAAGAAACTCCTGCTAACCCTCTAGAAGGTCAAACTATAGTAGTTGGTTGTTCTTCAACTTTTGTTCCTTTTGAATCTGTTACTGTTAATGCAGATGGCAGTAAGGATCATGTTGGTATGAACATTGATATTATGGAAGCTATTGCTGAGAAAAACGGTGCTACTATAGAGTTCTCCGACATGCCTTTCAAAAGCCTTATTGGTGCTATTCAGGCTGGACATATCGACATGAACATCGGTGGTATGACTCCAACTGACGAGAGAAGAGAGTCCCTTGACTTTAGCGAAATCTACTTCTACCCAAGAAATGCTATTGTATATCAGGATACAAACAGCTACCCTGACCTAGCTTCTCTAGATGGTAAAACAGTAGCTTACGCATTCGGCACAAACTACGAGAAGGTTGTAAACACAATCCCTAATGTAAATGGTGTTGGTATCCAAGGTTCTCCTGCTTGTATCGAAGAAGTTAAAACAGGCCGTGCAGATGCAGCTGTTATCGATGGTGCTGGTGCTACAGAATTTATTAAAGTTAATGAAGGTCTAACACTTAGTCTACTAGAAAAGCAGGAAGCTGATGCATTCTCCATTGGTTTCCCAAAAGATTCACCTTACTACGAAACAGTTAACAACACTCTAATTGAAATGATGGAAAATGGCGAGCTTGATGCAATCATTGCTAACCACCTATCTGAAGAATTTATTATTGACTAGTTAATTAATAAATATATAATGCAAGCTATTATGTATATGTAATAGCTTGCATTAAGTTCTTTGTTAGATTAAATAACAATTTTACCCAAATTAGATCACATCGGTTATTATGGAAGGATGTTTATAAAATGGATTTAGATTTTAGTACGGTACTGCCCTATTGGCAGTTTTATAGAACTGGTCTTATGACCACAATACAGGCTACTGCTATGTCTGTATTTTTTGGCTTTATCTGGGGTACCTGTCTTACCCTTATTAAAATTTCTAAAATTAAACCACTGGAATGGTTTGCTAAGTTTTACACCTCTATCTTTAGAGGTACTCCCCTATTAGTTCAGCTTTCCATTGTGTATTTTGCTTTTCCTCAGCTTTTTGGCTTAACATTTACTGCTTTAGAAGCTGGTGTATTTACCTTTACACTAAACTCTGCTGCATATATCTCTGAGATATTCCGTGGTGGTATTCAGGCTATTGATAAAGGTCAGTACGAAGCTGCTATGGCTCTTGGTGTTAGCTACAAGGATATGATGTTTGATATTGTTATTCCTCAGGCTGTACGCCATGTTCTACCTGGTCTTGTTAACGAATGTATAGCACTGCTTAAAGAATCCTCTCTACTAGCTTATATCGGCGTAATGGATCTACTTAAAGCTGCTGATCAGATTACTATTAACACCTACAGATATTTTGAGCCTTACTTAGTAGTTGCTGTTATATACTATGTTCTAGTATTAATACTATCAGCATTTGCATCAGCACTTGAAAGGAGATTACATAATAATGGTTAAGTTTGAAGGTATACATAAAAGTTTTGGTAATTTAGAGGTTTTAAAAGGCATTGACTTCCATGTAAAAGCTGGTGAAGTTCTATCTATAATCGGCCCTTCTGGTTCAGGTAAATCCACTATATTAAGATGTATAAATCTACTGGAAAAACCCACAACTGGTAAAATCTTTATTGATGGTGAAGAAATCACCTCTCCTAATGTTAATATCCAGAAGATGCGTGCTGAAATCGGCATGGTTTTCCAGCATTTTAATCTTTTCCCTCATATGACTGTTTTAAAAAATATGACATATGCTTTACTTAAGGTAAAAAAGATGAACAAAGCAGAAGCCGTTGAGAAATCCCTTAAACTTCTTGATATGGTTGGGCTCTCAGAAAAGGCTAACTCCTTCCCTTCCCAGCTATCAGGTGGACAGAAACAGCGTGTTGCTATCGCTCGCGCCCTTGCTATGGAGCCTAAGCTAATGCTATTTGACGAGGCTACCTCTGCACTTGACCCTGAGATGGTTAAGGAAGTACTAGATGTTATAAAAAACCTTGCACAAACTGGTATTACCATGATACTGGTTACCCATGAAATGGGCTTTGCTAAAGAAGTAGCTGACCGAGTTATCTTTATTGACGAAGGTGTAATTGTAGAAGATCAGCCACCTAGCATCTTCTTTGATAATCCTAAGTCTGACAGAGCTAAACAGTTCCTAGAAAAGGTATTATATTAATTAAATAATTTTGGGATAGTTTTAAGACTTAATCTTAGAACTATCCCTTTTCTTTATTTTTACCTAAACTAATAGGCTGTGTCAATGGTTTAACCCATATACACAGCCTATTTTATACTATTATTAAAACCTATAATGTTTAACTGCTCTTTGTCAGTTATTACAGTGATATCCTCTTGATGGTACTGTCTCTAGCCGAGATTTAACATAAAATCTATTTAATTATTAACCACATTTATTGGATTACCCTCTATATATGCTTTTAAATTATCTGCTGATATTCTCATTAGTTTTTCCCTGCACTCCTGTGCTGCCCAACTAATATGTGGGGTAATAATACAGTTTTTAGCTGTAAGTAATGGATTGGTATCTTCTATAGGTTCTTTTGACACTACATCAACCCCTGCACCATAGACCTTGCCACTATTAAGTCCATCAGCTAAATCCTGTTCTACTACTAGCCCTCCTCGGCCATTATTAATAATAATAACTCCATCTTTCATCTTATCTATATTGTCCTTACATATAATCCCTGCTGTTTCAGGCAGTATTGGACAGTGTAGTGATATAACATCAGAATTTTTAAGTAGTGTATCTATATCTGTATAAGTTGCTACATCCTTACCAGCCTGACTTTCATAACTATCATAGGCTAGTACATTCATGCCCATAGCCTTAGCAATGTTTGCAACTCCCATACCTATACGCCCCAGCCCAATTATCCCTATAGTCTTACCCTCTAACTGTATCAGTGGATAGTCCCAGAAACACCAGTGTTCGTTATTTGTCCATCTACCTTCTTTTACTGCATTATTATGGTGTGATACCTTACTGCATATCTCTAGTAATAGTGCAAAAGCATACTGTGACACTGCTAAACTACCGTAGTTAGGAGCATTACACACTACAATCCCTCGTTCTTTTGCAGCGTGAATGTCTATAGCATCATATCCTGCTGCTGTTACTCCGATAAATTTAATCTGCGGGCAAGCATCCATTACCTCTTTAGTAATTTTAATCTTATTGCTGTATATTACCTGTGCATCTCCTATACGGCTTATTATATCAGCTTCCTCTGTTTCATTATATACTACTAAATCTCCTAGCTCTGCTAAAGGCTCCCAACTAATATCTCCTGGATTTAATGTATATCCATCTAATATAACTATCTTCATTTATATGACCATGCCTTTCTCTTAGTTTGCAATGTTTTAGGCGATTTCCATTGCCAGTAAACTGGCATTAGCAAAATTTTCACTCCCTCCCAGTGAAAAGCCTCAAAACTTGCGGTTTGAAAATTTTATTTTAAAACTTTTTTCCCCTTTTATAATTTTATTGCTAAGTTCTTTACCTTGTGGTATTCTTATAATAAAGTATTAATATGGTGGTGATACAATGAGTAAGAAGGTAAATCTTAATCTATCTCCTATCTATTTTACTACATTTTTATTATTTTGTGTAGGTCTTATTATGATTTTTATAGGAATATTCAATTTAATAAAAGTAATTACTGCTAAAGATATTTCTAATATAGATTTAAACACCCTAAATAAAGGTGATTATATTACAGGTTTTGTTGCCGATTACCTTTATAGCGACATACCTGTTGTCATTGAAGATTATATGGAAAGAGATTTGGGCAATATGAAAACCATTAGCGGTTATAATGGAAGCTACGCCCTACCTACCATAGACAATAAGTATATTTTATTAATTACCAATAAGTCAAAAGAAGCATTATCTGACTATAATGATGTAATATCCAGTGAGGGAGTTTATATTAATGCTATAGTAGAGACTAATTATTACGACATTGCTTATACATGGTATAAATCTGCACTGGCTATAGATAGTGATGCTTATGTGGACACAGTAGTAAACGGCAATTTACTGTTGACAGAATACAGTATACATCGCAAAACATTTTTTATTTTAAGTGGTGGTATTTGTATTGGCTGTGCTATCTATATATTTCAGTTTTACAATAAAGGTAGCACTTCCTTAATTACAGATAAACCACGACCAAAGCCAGTTAATAAAAAAGATCTGGAAATAAAGCTATTTTCCTCTAATCTTCTTCCAGACTCTCCAGAAAGAACAGAAAAACTACTAATATCCCAGCGCAAAGATCTTATAGGTTTACTTAATCTGCGCAAGGATATTACAACATCTTTCTACTTTAGCTTTCTTTGGCTGTTTTTGGGATACCTATGCTTACAGACACAGGGGGCTATAGCGCTTATCTTTTATGTTATTGCTATGCTTTTATTTAAACAGGCTGTTATGAATATTTGGAATTATTTTATTAATATGGGTAGTCCTATATCCCTTAAAGTAGCTGAAAAATTTGGTATCTACCCACTATATAACAAAATAATT
>CAYJEQ010000016.1:0-44035 GCA_964369235.1 uncultured Oscillospiraceae bacterium
CCAACTCCTGATCCAACAGATGAGGGACAGCCAACTCCTGATCCAACAGATGAGGGACAGCCAACTCCTGATCCAACAGATGAGGAACAAGCAACTCCTGATCCAACAGATGAGGAACAGCCAACACCTGATCCGACAGATGAGGAACAGCCAACTGATAATAAAACAGAGGATCCAGAATTTAAAATCACATATGAAGAGCATGCTGTAGATGTATCTTGGACTTTAGTGGGAACTGAAGAAAATCCACTAGAAGTACCAGGAACATATACATACGAGGCAAGTTTAGTGGATAAGGATAAATACATTTTAGCTGAGGGCGTAACTATGCCAACGATTACAGTGAATGTATTACAGCCATTATTTAAGAGTTTTTCCTTAATACCATCCGCACCTCCTACTTATGATGAAGATATGTATATTGTTTTTGCTAATGGTACAGCAATTCGTATCGTAGAAGGTGAAGAAGAGACAACAAATATTATCTATGATAATAATGGTGATGGTATAGTTACCGACGATGAGCAACTATTATTAGAAGATGATGGTTTGACTCCGTTAGATGTAAGTGGTCTTGATATTTTCGGTGGTAGCTTAGGTGTGGAAAGAGGATCCACCAGTATCACTATTGATGGTGGAAATGTCTGGAATGTATTTGGTGGCGGATTTAATGCCGATGTAAATGAAACTAACATTGTACTTAATGGTGGAGATGTCCTTAAGATACATGGTGGTGGATACACTGGGGCAGTTGGGGAAGTAGCTATGTTGTCATTAGATGTTATTACAGCTAATGTACATGGTTCCACAAATATTACCGTAAATAGCACAGAGACTGTTCCTGTGATTTATGGCGGTGGTTATACTACTATTATGAATTCCCACACAGATGTAGGTGCTACTAATATTACTACATCTGAAGATACATATATTGAGAATATATATGGTGGTGGTCTAGTTATTATTGTCGCAGATGAGATGGATGCTGAAGCTGAAACTATAGCAGTGTCTACTAGCGAGACAACATCTAATGTTATGACCAATACCTCACTAAAACTACTGGGAGACAGTGGCAGTGTTCATGGTGGTGGACATATATACACTAGTAGTGTTGTGGAGAATGCAGCCCCAGTGGGTGATGCTGTATTTTCTGCCGATGTACTAAACAACACTAAGATTGTTGCTAATGGAATTAATGCAGATTATGTCTATGGTGGTGGTCTAAGTGGACCTGCTAACGAAGGTGGAAAGTTTAGTGAGTCATCTGCCGAAATAGCCCTTTCTGTAGATATGACTGCAGATGTACAAGGTAATACAAGTATTAAGATAGATAATTCTAGAATTAATACAATATACGGTGGTGGGCATATATTTGATGATTTCCCTGTGGATTCAGTCCCAGTGCCTAGCGAATTAGCAGAGCCAGAAAAAATTGGTGATGTTAGTGCTGATGTAGACGGTATTACAAATCTGGATATATCAGATGGCGAATATAATGAAGTATATGGTGGTGGACATATATCTGCCAAAGGAAATACAATATTAGTAGAGGCATTTAATATTACTGCTAATGTATATGGAACAAGCGATATTTCGCCAGAAACTATAGGAAACACTGATGTTACTAATGTATTACTTAATGGTGGTGCAGCAAACTCAGTATATGGTGGTGGTAACCTAGAACTTATCAATGTAGATGGCCCAAGCTATCATATGGGTGGTGGAGAGGTATCTGTATACAGTGGTAAGGTGGATATAGGTGACCCATACGATATAACAAGAGATGCTACTAACATAAGCATTAAGGATGCAGATGTATATAGTTATATTGTAGGTGGATCTAAAGTTGCATCAGGAGATAATGCTGTATACGGCAATACTAATATACTAATAGATAATTCTGATATTGGTAGCAATACTGAGGACTTTACTTCTAAAGCAAATATCCACGGTGGCTCAGTGATAGTTTTAGCTGAGGAAGGCATGGGACTCGCTACAGTATATGGTAATACTCATGTAGAATTAATCGGTGGTACAGTATTTGGTGACACATATGGTGGCGGTGGTATTTATATTAATGAAGCCGATACTGGTGTAGAACCAAGTGCTATTGATGCTGAAGTGTTTGCAATCAGATCAGCGCCTATACTACCAGAATTAGGAATGAGCCAAGAGTTACCTACAGTAGTGACTGGTTCTACTAACATTAAAACATCATCAAACCACGATGGAAATATATTTGGTGGTGCTTTAGGTGGTGGAGTTATAGGAGATACATCTATCCAGCTAGATAGCGCACAGGCAATAATTGTTGCTGGTGCAGGTTCTGCCTATGATGGAAAAAATCTCTCATTACTAGAAGGAAATAGCCATATTGATATAGAAAATTCAGAAGTTGATACGGTACTTTCTGGTGGAAAGACTTCTTATGATGGTGTAACTGTTAAAGAAGATGGAGGGGAAGTAATATATAAGGGTGGAGAAAACACCATTAATGTATTAGATAGTAACATAGGAACAATCCTAGGTGGCGGTCTGATTAACTCTTTTTCTGGTAGCTCTACTAAGATTACTGTAGATGGTACTACAGATACCACACAGGTTGGAGCAATCTTTGGTGGTGGTTTTGCCAGCGTGGTAGTAGGTAATGCAACTATAGAGGTTTTAGGTGGACAGGTAGGTGTTCAGAGTCTACTAGATGGATCTCTAATTTATGGATATGCTAGCAGTGCAGACGCAGGTATAGATGGATTTGATCTATATGCTGGTATTTATGGTGGTGGTATAGGATCCCTACTAGGAGATATGGCAGTACCATCAGCTATAGCAGAAAATCCTGTTAATGGTAATGTTATTATTAAGGTATTCGGTGGCACATTAGGTGCTGAAAATCCCGGTGAAGATATTAATCAGGGTAATATATACATTAGTGGTGTAACACTGCCAAATGCTGATTTGGAAAATGGTGGCATATCCAGCGTTACAGGTGATGGATTTGTATTTGTAGATGATGATGTACAGTTCTATGGAGCAGTATTTGAGGAATTTACAACAGCAGGTAGATATCAGTCTGGTGAAGGGGAGATGACCCAAATCTATGATATAGACCATACATATAATGGCGAAACAACTGTGATTATAGAGCAGACAGTTTCACCAAGACTTGTAGGAGTCTACAACCAGTACCTTACAGGGGTAGCCCCATATATGTATAAGGGTACAGCTGAGGCACCAGTAAACCTAACAAGCCTAGCTACAGTAGATAGCCATGCATATGTATCACCAGGTATAATCGATTTTGGTGATGACATGGTAGAAAATCTACTAAGGCTAGAAAGAAGAGGAGACGCAGATGTTTATGATATCTCTAATTCAACATGGGCACATCCACACTGGTCTATTAAAGGTCATGTAGATTTAGTAGGTCATAATGATGTAGATGAGAACATTATCTTTAGTGATATCGGAATAGGTCAGGAACTATTTATTCCAGAAGATGCTAGCCTAAATTATGCTGATGATTTCCTAAAATCAGCTATTACAAATAAGGGCTACATTGTATCTAAAAAACTGGATATAACTAAAGAAGTAACAGATCCTACAAATATAACTACCGATGAAGATATTCAGCATAGATTATATCGTGGTAATGCGAGTAATATACTAGGTGTATATCAAGATGCAACATATGTACAGAATGCAGATGCAGTGCCACTAGATGCTTCAATTTTCTATACTAAACTAGGTGTTTTCTTAAATAATAAAATCGAGCTTGCTATAGGTGGAACAGGTAAAAGTTCATGGAAACATGAGGTTATTACTGGAGATGCGTTATCGAGTTTTGCACCTGTAGAAAACCAGTCAACTTACACACCAACAACTGATGTGGTAAACGAAACTAAATATAGTTACAATGTAAATGCAGACCACACATTTGAATCCGTTGATGATGTGTTTTTTACTAATATTGTTGGTTATGCACTAACTTATTCAACTGCTAGTGCAACAGTTATAGTGTTAGACCCAGAAACACCAATCTATGATGTTATCTTTAAGGCTAGTGATAGTCTAGATGCAGGCACTTTAGATAGTGTTAAAGTTGCTGAAAGTGGCACAGTAGAAGAAACCTACCGTACTCCAACAGGAGAAGGTATCCTAGTTGGTTGGTATACTGCTCCTAATGGTGGTGGTGATAAGTGGGTATTCGGTGCAAAAGGTACACCAGTAACAGGAAATACTACACTATATCCACACTTTGAAGATGTAGTAACAAATCAGTGGGAAGTAACCTTTGAAAGCACACCAGATGGCACAGACGGAGATGGAGGAGAAAGTTATCCACTTGAGGAAACTGTAGTGCCAAATGGCTCCACACTGGACAGACCTACTAATGAAGGGGATCTAATTACACCACCTGGTGAAGATGTTATCTTTGAAGGTTGGTTTACTGGCCCGAATGGCACAGGGGACAAGTGGGAGTTTGGCGAAGGTGGAGATATAGTAGAGGAAAACATTACTCTATACCCTTACTACAGAGCACCTGATGCAGAAACCTCACACACAGTTAATTTCTTTAATACAACAGATGGTACAACAGGAATACTTGATACAGATGATGTAGCTGACGGTGCAACAGTAACTGAAACTGAAAGAATTCCAGCAGCAGGCAAAGCAGATTACTGGACAACCCAGCCAAACGGAAAAGGCGAAGTATGGGTATTTGGTGAAGGTGGAACGGTGGTTACAGATGATGTAAACCTATATCCATTCCGTTATGACAGATACACAGTAACCTTTGAAGATGGTAATGGTGGCATACTAGATGAGCAGGGAGATCTGCTACTAAATGCCACAGTAGAAGAAACTGATAAAGCACACGATGTAATCGTTCCTGATGGTAAGGCTTTAGAAGGATGGACTACTGACCCAGATGGAGAAGGAGAACTATGGGTATTCGATGAAGATACAGTAACAGGAAACATCACACTATATCCAGTATTTAGAGATCTTGATCCAGATGAAAAGTGGGAAGTTAATTTTGAAGCTACACCAGATGGAGAAGGTGATCCAGCAAAAACATTAACAGATGTAGAAGATGGTGGTACACTTGATGAAACAACACCACCTACATTAGAAACAACACCAGATTACTGGACAACCGAGCCAAATGGTGGTGGTAGTGTTTGGGAATTCGGCGAAGATGGCAACATAGTAACCGAAAATGTAACGCTATATCCATTCTACTATGAGAGATTCACTGTAACCTTTGAAGATGGTAATGGTGGTACACTAGATGAGCAGGAAGGACTACTTGAAGGTGATACAGTAGACAAAACAGACAGGGAACATGAAGTAATCACGCCAGATGGTTTTGTTTTAGAAGGATGGAACACTAAAGAAGATGGAACAGGAGAAACTTGGGTATTCGGTGAGGGTGGCTCTGAAGTAACAGAAAACATCACACTATATCCAGTGTTTAGAGAAGTTGATCCAGAGCAAGAGTGGGAAGTTAATTTTGAAGGCACACCAGATGGAGAAGGAGATCCAATAAAAACAACTGAGGTAGAAGACGGTGGTACCCTTGATGAAACAACACCACCTACATTAGAAACACCACCAGACTACTGGACAACCGAGCCTAATGGTGGAGGGGATAAGTGGGACTTTGGACCAGATGGTGACAAAGTAACGGAAGATACTACACTATATCCATTCTATCATGATAGATACACCGTAACATTCGAAGATGGTAATGGTGGTACACTAGATGAGCAGGAAGGACTACTTGAAGGTGATACAGTAGAGAAGACAGATAAGGAAAATTCAGTAATCGCTCCACCAAACTCTGTTTTAATTGGATGGTCAACTGATCCAGATGCAAGTGCTGAGGACGAACTATGGATATTTGGTGAAGAAGGGGATACAGTAACAGGAAACATCACACTATATCCAGTGTTTAGACCAGTAATTCCAGAGGTAGAGTGGGAAGTTAATTTTGAAGGCACACCAGAAGGTGGAGAAGTTCCAGCCGATACAACAAATGTAGAAGACGGTGGTACCCTTGATGAAACAACAGCAACACTACCAGGTGGAACACCAGACTACTGGACAACCGAGCCAAATGGTGAAGGGGATAAGTGGGACTTTGGACCAGATGGTGACAAAGTAACGGAAGATACTACACTATATCCATTCTACTACGAAAGATTCACAGTAACATTTAAGGATGAAGCAGGTGGAAACTTAGATGTGTACTATGATGTTATCGAAGGTAGTGTTATCCCTAAAACTGTCCATGAAGACGACCTTCTTATAGGTGAAAACCAAGTACTTATAGGCTGGTACACTGGGGAAGACGGTACAGGCGATAAGTGGATATTTGGTGAATCTACAGTAGATGAAGATATTATACTATATCCATATATTCGTGAAATTACAGACGAAGAATGGGATATAACCTTTGAATCTACTCCAGACGGATCAGAAGATCCACTAGGCACAGATAAAGTCACTGACGGTGGAACTATAGACACTGCGCCAGAGGATGTATATGATTTTGAAGTGCCAGATGGATTTATCCATGATGGTTGGACAACTGGCCCTAACGGAACAGGGGATAAGTGGGAGTTTGGAGAAGATGGGGATAAAGTAGTAGGAGATATTACACTTTACCCAGTATTTATTCCAGTATATGATGTTACTTATAATGGAGATGATCCACTAAGTGACAACACAATACCAGAAGAAATAACAAAACTTCCAATAGGAACAATTATTATAGTTGATAATGATGGAGGAACTTCTAGCTTTACAGGTAAGATTACAGTAAATAATGATTTAGTTATTACAAATCCTACCAAACCAGGATATATATTTACTGGTTATGAAGCAACAACAGATGGTATCACAACTACATTAACAGCTACATGGGTTACAGCCCCTACACCTACAACAACACCAGGCACTGGTGGTGGAGGTGGTGGTAATGATAATGGAGAAAGACCTGGTGATAACGAAGATACACCAGAACCTACTTCCACATCAGAGCCAACTACAACTGATTCGGCTACACCGACAACAACAGAAACAACAGGGACTACTACAACTCCGACTCCAGCTCCAGCACCACTTCCGGGAGTTATAGTAACACCAGCTCCAGTTGTTACAGAAACACCAGCAACAACAGATGGTGATAATACTACTTCAGCGCCAGATACAACTACAAATCCAGATGAAACAACAGATCCAGGTAGTACATCAGCACCAGCAGAAACTACTGAGGCTGAGGACACTCCAGAACCTACAGATGCCCTAGCAGGTGGAACAATTACAGATACTAACCCACCAGAAGAGCCAGAAGTAGAGGAAGATGGTACAATCACAATACCAGATAATGGCAGTGTACCAGATACAGTAAAAGTTGGTGGAATTGATCTACCTGAAGATGGATTTACAGTTGATGAAAGCAATAATATAATTATCTCTCCAGAGGTATTCCAGTCATTACCAGATGGTGAATATGAGATTGAAGTAACTTATGGTGGAAATACTTATATAAGTAATGTTATCGTTGAAGGTGGGGTACCACTATCAGCAGGTCCATTTGTACAAGCAGGATATGGTTGGAGTTTATTCGATCTTCTAATGACTGTGCTAGGATTAATCCTAACTATTATGGTAGTAAGAAGAAAGAAAAACGAAGAAGACGAGGATAATAAGCAGGAAATCAGCAGCAAAACTGCTAGAGAACAGTACGAAGAAGAGAAGGTAGAAAAGAAACACAGAATGTTTAGAGTGATTGTGGGACTACTATTTATCGTTAATCTTGTGCTACTGTTTATGACTCAGAACTTCGCACTTCCTATGGGTATTTTTGATAAGTACAGCATTATCTTTGGTATAATTGCAGTGGTACAATTACTACTAACAATTTATATTAAGAAGAAAAGCAAAGAAGATGATGAAGAGAAAGATCAAAACCCAACACCACAGACAGTATAGTAAATACTAGATAAATTTGCTTTATATCATTTACTCTAATTAGCTAGTGAACCAATAATTAATAAGACCTCCTAGATTTCTAGGAGGTCTTATATGTTTTTAGGTAAGTCAATATGGCAATGGATTGTATCCCAAGATAATCTTACCTCAACAATTAATAAAGAACCAGAAAAAGGTTAGCCCACTTATATTATGGGCTAACCTTTTATTAGTCTAATTCTAGAAGCATTTGTGGGATAATATAAGCGTATTTATCAACAAATTCCTCAGTTGGTATAGGTTTAGAATAGTAGTATCCTTGTACTGCATCACAACCCATATCTCTAAGTGTAGCTAGTTGTATTTCTGTTTCAATACCCTCTGCTACTACATACATACCTAGCTTATGGGCTAGGTTAATCATACCTTCCACTACTAGGTTGCTTCGATTTGTAGATATTGAGGAGTCAAAGAAGGTTTTGTCTAGTTTAAGGGTGTCTACTTTAAGATTTTTTAGCATACCTAGGGAAGAATAACCAGAACCAAAATCATCTATTGAAATATTAAATCCATAGTGGTGGATTTTATCAAATAGCTCTGAAATATCATTTTCATAGTCATGAGTTATAGACTCAGTAACCTCAATTTCAATATAATGATGAGGAAGATTGTATTTGTCTAAAACTGCTGCAATATCCTCAACAAAATTAGGATTGGACAGATGTAATCGAGAGAAGTTAACTGATACGATAAGATGGCCTATTTCATCATCAATCCATCTGCGAATAGTTGCACAGGTCATATCTAGTACATACATATCCAGTTTTGTAATTGAGCCGTTTTTCTCAAATAAAGGAATAAAAGAGTTAGGCATAATCATATTGCCATCTTCTTCCTCCCATCTAACTAGTGCTTCAGCACCTACTAGACTATTGGTTGAAAGGGAAAACTTAGGCTGAAGATATACTTTGAAATGATTATTTTCCAGTGCAGCATCCATCTTATTGACAATTTCAGCATCTTTTAGAATTTTAGCTTTATACTCATCATCATAATCATAAATAGTAAGACCTTTGCCGGTTTTAGCCATATAATGAGCTAGAGTAACTTTGTTTATAATATCATCAACATCTGTTGACCCTAATGGTATAATATAACGACCATATTTAAATTTAAGATTATAGTCTTTAAGCTCTGGAATAAGTATCTTGTAAAAACTTTCGTAGTGGCTTGTATCCTTATGCATCTGTGAAATAAAATCAGCACTAGCAAAAATTAAGTTCTCGTCAACACCTACTCTAGCGACAATTAATGAAGGTTCATTTGCCTTTGTGCTAACAATTTTAGGGGCTTTTAATACTTCATTACCTATGTCAAAACCAAACATCTCATTAATTACCTTAAAGTTCTCAACATCAACTTTTATAATTCCATACTGAGTGGTTTTGTTTTGTGATAGTATGTACTGCATATCTTTTTTGATTTTTGCAGTATTAGGTAGAGTTGTAAGAGGATCGTAATAAGCTGTTTTCTCCAAAGAGTGTAGGGTAGCACTGCGATAAAATACAAAATACCCAATTAACAGAATAAGTACAAAAAAGATTGCCTTAGTAATATCCTTAATATTTTCTACAGCTGTTGCAAGATCACTATTAATTACACTTACTTCAACAGTAACAGCCAGTGTCCAAGGCGTTTGGGCAATAGGAGTGTAGATCATTACTTTATCCACATTTCCTCGTCCATAGTCAACACTATAGATAAAGCTGTCATTTGTACCAGAAAGTATATTCATCTGAGCATTTAGAACATTTTCCATACCCATGACCTTAAGATCATCTTCTGGAATAGTTGTAAGACCATCATGACCTAAACTAGTAGAAAATAATATATTTAGATTATTATCAATAAGAAAAGCCCAGCCTGTATTTTGAGTAGCTTCAATTACAATTTCCCTAAAATCATCAATAAGGCATTGGGTGTAGATAACACCTGTAATGTCATTGCCAGAAAATACAGGAACAGCAAGATTAAATGCCATAGCCCCAGTATCGCTGTGGAAACTAGGGTTTCCTATGTAATTCTCGCCTTTCAGTGCAAGGATAAAACCTTCCTCATTAGAAAAATCTTCTTGCTCGTTAGTTATAGATATGCCGTTGCCTTGATTATCGATATAGTATAACTGATTAAATTTTATCCACTGGCTTTGGGAGGATAATAAATGGGCAGCATTGTCTAAATTGATATCTGTATTAGACACAAATTTAGATATTACGGTTAGGTCTTCATAATAATCATCAATAGAATGCTCTATGGATAACTCCATGTTATTTGCTACTTTATCCATAGCGTTTTGAGTTGCTTTAATTACCTCTCTATCAGCAGTAACTGCAAATAGAACAATCAAAGCTGTAGTAATCATAAAAACAATTACTATGGTAAGTATAAAACTATTAGTTTTACTTAGTTTTATAGGCATTATTTAAATTCCCTTCTTAGATCACAGATGTATAATCCTGACAATAACTCTACTCCCTGCAGAAAATAGATTTATTTTTATCAAAAGCTGATAAACTAGTCAAATATATTTATCTATTTATACTGTTGTTAGTAAGCTAGTCTTTTGGTTTTTGTTTATATACATAGCCTTATCAGCTAATTCTAAAATTCTATCTAAATTACTTTCTGTATTAGAGTAGATGTCATGCTGATGGATACCATAACTAATAGACATAGGGAAATCAAAAGACTTTTCCTCTAAAATCCGATTAACTTCTAAAAGTCTAGCTTCAGCCTTGTATACAGGACAATTATGAAATATAATGGCAAACTCATCGCCACCTATTCTACAAGCTATATCGCTAATTCTTATAGTAGATATTATTGC
This sequence comes from uncultured Oscillospiraceae bacterium, assembly GCA_964369235.1. GTDB lineage: Bacteria > Bacillota > Clostridia > Oscillospirales > Ruminococcaceae > CAYJEQ01. The sequence goes on from CAYJEQ010000016.1 coordinate 10,868, forward strand.
TTCTGCAACAGTTTTTAAATATGTATCTCCAGCAAAGTGCCCAAAGGTATCATTAGCGTATTTAAGCTTGTCTACATCAACTAAGCACAGGGTAAAGGGAGTTTTATCATTTAGTAGATTTTGCATTTTATCCATACAATATCTTCTGTTATAAAGCTTGGTTAAATCATCTTTATAGGCAAGTTTTTCCACTGCACGCTGAGCAGTCGTATCTACGATAATATTTACAAAAGCATCAATATCCCCCCACATTAAATCAAAGGTCTGTATGCTAAAATAATTGTTAGAGTTAGGGCAGAAACATTCGCTGGTTCCTCCACTAGAGGGGCTATCAGATTGAGAGGTGAAACAAGCAGATATTACACTGCACTGATCATGGCAACTGCAAAAACCCTCTGTTTTATCGATGAAAACTTTTTTAGCTGAGTTGTTTACATAAAGAATTTCATGGGTTTCTTTTGATACTACAATAATCCAATTATCTATAAAATTCATAATAGATTGCACTAAATTATAGTTATCAGAAAGTGCCTTAGACTGGCTCTTTAGTTTCTCCTCTCGGTCACTAAGTTGTTTAATCATCAGATTAAAAGAATCAGAAAATTCTCCTAAATAGCTAACACTTTGGCTATAATCGCCACCAGCTACTTGGTTGGCTTGCCAAGTAAGGTGTTTTAATCCTGAGTGAATTTCCTTAAGATTACCAACTAAGAAATTGTCCTTAGAAGGCATTTTCCCATTAAGGTTACCTCTAGAAATCTCATAAAGAAAATCATTAGACTCTGATATACACTTTGACAGATAGCAGATAGCCTCATTAACCAAAGCTAGATTTTCCTCAAGATCATCAGGAGGAGTTAGCACTGCCTTAGAATTAACTATATTTTTAATTTGATCTATTAGGAATTTTGAGTTATTACTATGTTCCATATAGGTATAAATACTCCTTAATTGCTATTTTATTTCTGCTTCAAATCTGCATACTCTAGAGCCAGTTGCCCAACAATCGATTTCGGTAACGATATAATCTTTTTTTGTGTATTCCTGTAGTATACCTGCTAGGAATCCTTCGTCATAGTTGCAAACAGTTTCTCCGGTAATAGGCAGGGCAGAACAATCTAAATCTTCGCCAATAGTAAGGGTGGCTTTGCCTGTATCAAAATTAAATTCCTCGATTCTAAGGATACCGATTTTACTAAGTTCTAGTTCTTTTTGTAGTTGTGATACAAACTCATCAAATTTTAAAGACAAATCTAACATCTTATTAGCAAAATGTTTTCCAGCTAGCTGTCCACTAGCCCTAAAGATTTCAATTGTGGTTTCGTTACCAAATTTTTTAATTAAAGTATCCTTTACCGTAAACTGAAATAATCGATATATGTATACAGGCATATCATCTCCAAGATTTTTTCTGCCATTAACTATATCACCAATTGTATCCCAAGAAAATTCGTAGTCATCTTTAAATAGTTCAATCATGCTAGTATCCTTTCAGACAGAATTTCATAATGTAATTAAATTTACATTATACAGCAAATTACATTAAAAGGCAATGAAAATGTTACATAATTAAATGAATATGTAATGTTGTATAATATTTACCTAAATGAATACAGGTGAATTGTTAGATAAATAGCTCATTGTATCAGTAAAAATACTTTAAACTTGACAGAATAAATTTACTCTGTAAAATTAATAGTATATAGATAGATTTAGTAAAATGCAATTAAGAAGAAAAGGGTGATATAGCTGTGGAAGAAAATTATAATAGCTTAATAGAATACCTAGGATCACTACAGAAAACAGGTAAAAAAGACGGGATAAAAAACATTAAAGCATTACTGAAAAAACTAGGTAATCCTCAGGAAAAACTTAGTTATATTCATGTAGTAGGTACAAATGGCAAGGGGTCTACATCAACAATGGTGGCAAGTATATTAACTACAGCTGGTTATAAAGTAGGGCTTTTTACCTCCCCATATATAATAGATTTTCGTGAGAGAATACAAATTGACGGGGAAATGATAGGTGTAGATAGATTACATAAGTATATACTACAGGTAAAATCCCAGATAGATACTCTAGCATTAGAAGGTATATTCGTAACATATTTTGAGGCTGTTTTAGCTATGGCACTTATCCACTTCAGAGAGGAAAACTGTGAGGTGGTAATATTAGAGGCTGGTATAGGTGGAAGCCTAGATGCAACCAATATAATACCAACACCATTAGTGACAGTGATAACAAAAATATCAATGGATCATCAGGATTTACTTGGGGATACCATAGAAGCTATAACAAAAGAAAAATGTGGAGTAATAAAGACTAATGGACAGGTGGTAACATATCCTAATCAACATATAGAAGCATTAGCAGTAATAATGGAACAAACAGCCCTTAAAGGTGGACAACTACATATACCTACTGAAAAAATCATAGAAGAAACTAAGGTAACTATAAATGGAACAACTGGAATATATATGGGGCGAGAGATAAAGATACCTTTACTGGGAGATTATCAGCTTAGCAATGCTACAACAGCAATAAAGGCAGTAGAAATTCTAGGCACCAAAGGTTATGGAGTATCAGCAAAAGACATAGTAACTGGAATAGCTAACACAAAAATACCTTCACGATTAGAGGTTTTATCAGAAAACCCACTAGTTATAATCGATGGTGCACATAATGAAGATGGAGTAGTAAGCCTTTGTAGGAATATAAAAAAGCTATCTACAGGTAAAATCCATATAATAATGGGGATTATGGCTGATAAAGACTACAGAAGTGCTATCCTAGAGTTAGCACAGATATCCCATAGTTTCACAGGGGTAAATACCGACTATTACAGAAGTTTGTCAGCAGAGAAGATATATGAAATAGCAAAGGAAAAATCTTTAAACTGCCATCAAGAACAAGATGTAGTAACTGCCTATAAAAAAATATCAAAGAATATAGCCAAAGAAGATATGGTGGTTATCTGTGGATCTTTTTATCTAACCTCGGACTTTAGGCGATGGTATCTAGGTAGGGAAGAAAATAATTATTATATTTAATACCTATAGCATAATGGGTTGTGGCCTAGTGCCACAGGGCATTAGCTTTACTAAAAAATAATAACTAATGAAGATTAAAATATTTTGTGTACTTTATTATTTAAGAATATATTGTAATATTTAGATAAATGTAGTAAAATGTTAAAGGTGTAAATTATACTAAAACAGTATTATACATAAATAAAATATTGGAGGAAGATATATGTATCAGAATTTAGGCCCTATGGAAATTGAGCAGAAAAGCTTTGAGATAATAACAAGTGAGATGGGAAACCATAATGTATTGCCAGAAAATGAATTAGTACTAAAAAGAGTAATACATACCTCTGCTGATTTTGACTATATGGAGAATTTAGTGTTCTCAGAAGGAGCAGTGGCAAGTGGTATTGCAGCACTAAAAGCTGGTGTAACTATAATCACCGACACAAACATGGCTAAATCAGGTGTTAACAAAACTATTATGGCTAAACTAGGTGGCAAGGTTGAATGTTTTGTAGCTGATGAAGATGTGGCAAAGGAAGCAAAAGAAAGAGGGGTAACCCGTTCAATAGTTGCAATGGAAAAAGCAGTATCCATGTATCCTAATGGGATTTTTGTAATGGGTAATGCGCCAACAGCATTAATTAGACTATTAGAGCTTGTAAAAGAGGGTAAAGCAAATCCATCATTAGTGGTAGGAGTACCAGTGGGATTTGTAAATGTAGTGGAGTCTAAGGATATGATTATAGAATATGGTAAGCTACCATATATCATAGCAAAAGGCAGAAAAGGTGGTAGTAATGTAGCTGCTGCAATCTGCAATGCAATGATTTACCAAATCGAAAGATAATAAATCAAAGAGATAAACTCCATAGAAAATAGAAAATTTATCTCTGTAGTTAATAAGCAAAATCTAAAGAAAGGTAGAGGAGATAATATGATAAATATATTCGCATATTCAGATAAAGGTTGTCTATTGTCTAAGAAAATTGCACAGCATTTATCGTTAGATGTATCCAGTTGTCATAGCAGTGGTAAATTTGCTAATAACCATGGGATAACTCCCTACCAATCTGTCATGGAAGCAACTACAAGATTATTTAATAGTAGTACAGCCATAATTTATATAGGAGCATGTGGAATAGCAGTTAGGGCAATAGCTCCCCATGTTAAAGATAAGACCAGTGACCCAGCAGTAATAGTGGTGGATGATATGGGTGGATTTGTTATACCTATACTATCTGGGCATATTGGTGGAGCTAATGAACTAGCAGTAAGTATTGCAGAGTTTATAGGTGCTACCCCAGTAGTAACAACAGCAACAGATATTAACGGAAAATTCTCGGTAGATAGCTGGGCTAGTAAAAATAGCTACGTTATATCTTCTATGGATAAAGCTAAGGAAGTTTCTGCCAAGATACTTAGAGAAGATGTTAGCTTGTACAGTGATTTTCCCTTAGAAGGCAAACTGCCCTCAGGTGTACTATTAGCTACAAATACAGATGCTGATATATACTTAACTTACAAAAAACATACTACAAACACAAACTCTCTTAAGCTAATACCTAAGGTGATTCATGTAGGTATAGGCTGTAGGAGGGATATTTGCTATGAGAATATTAATGAGTTATTTTATAGCACTTTAGATAACCTAGATATAGATATTAATGCAGTAGCAGATATTAGCTCTATTGATCTAAAAGCCGATGAAAAAGCGCTACTAGAATTTGGGCTAAACCACAATATTCCATTACATTTTTACACTGCTAAGGAGCTAAAAGAAGCAGGGGAAGGCTTTCCTCCATCTGCCTTTGTAAGCTCGGTTACAGGGGTGGACAATGTCTGTCAGCGTTCAGCATATCTATCATCTAATAAAGGAATATTACTACAGGAAAAAAAATCCCTTAATGGTGTGACCATTGCTGTCTATGCCAAGGATATTAAAGTGTCATTTTAACAAGGAGGGATAATAGATACAATGAATAAAATTTGTGTGTTTTCTGGCACAGGTCTAGGTAGGAAACTATCTAGCTGGCTGTCGGAATTTGATAATATAAAAGTAAGCTGTTCTGTTGCCACTGATTACGGTCAGCAGGTAATGGAAGGCTTTAAGGGTGAGCTGTTAACAGGAAGAATGGACTATGAGGCAATGGTAGAGCTTTTTACTAAGGAGAAATACCACCTTGTTGTAGACGCTACTCACCCCTTTGCAGTGGTGGTATCAGAAAATATCAAAAAAGCCACCGAAGCCTGTAATATAGAGTACATTAGGCTTTCTAGAGATAAGTTAGACAGCAGTGGCGTAAAGCATTTCCCAGATATTAACTCAGCTATAGAATATCTTAAAACCACCACAGGTAATATACTAGCTACAACAGGCAGTAAGGAAATTGCATCATATAGTGCTATAGAGGATTTTACAACAAGGGTATATCCTAGAGTACTACCAATGGTAGACTCTATTAATGCCTGTGTAAATGCAGGCTTTGCATCCTCAAAGATTATTGCAATGCAGGGGCCTTTTACCTATGCGATGAACACAGCACTGATTAAAGGCCTTAACATAAGTTACCTAGTCACCAAAGAAAGTGGGGGTAGCAGTGGATTTACCGAGAAGATAGAAGCAGCAATGGATTGTGGGGTAGAATGTCTTGTAATCGGGCTACCACCTCAGATTGAGGGTCTTGCTATAGAAGATTTACAAAGGTATATTATATCAAAAAATAATCTTACTCCTAAGGTTGATATAACCATTGTAGGTTTTGGCACAGGGGGAGAGGATTATGTTACCCTTGCAGGTAGAGAAGCTATAGAAAATGCAGATGTAATTATAGGGGCGAAAAGGCTGGTAGAAAGCTGTAGTAACATTAATAGTAATGCTATAATAGGCTATAGGGCTGAAGATGTGTTACAGTGCATAAAAGAAAACCCCCATTACAGAAATATAACAGTAGTTATGTCAGGTGATGTTGGGTTTTACAGTGGTGCAACTAAGCTAAGAGAAGGTTTAGTAGGTTATCCTATTAAAACAATCTGTGGAATTAGTACACCTATATATCTATCGGCTAAAATCGGACTACCCTGGCAGGATATGCCTATGATTAGCCTACATGGTAGGGATAATAATATAATCCATTATATTAAAAATAACCCGAGAGTGTTTAGTCTTACAGGCGGAGAGGTAACCGTTAGGGTGTTAGTTGATACCCTAATGAAATATGGCTATGGTAATCTTACAATCCATGTAGGAGAGCTGCTATCCACTCCAGAGGAGAAGATAACTACCTCAAAGGTTTCGGATATAGTTGGTAGGGAGTTTCACTCCATTAGTGCAGTTATTATTGAAAATCCAGATTGCAAAGAGATGGTGGAGTTAGCTATAGAGGATGAGAGTTTCCTTCGTGAGGATAAAGTCCCTATGACAAAAAGTGAAGTAAGAACCCTAAGTATAGCAAAACTTGGTATTACAGCTAATTCAGTGGTATATGATATAGGAGCAGGCAGTGGATCGGTGGCAATACAGATGGCGAAATTTGCCTATAAAGGCCATGTGTATGCAGTGGAGCGTAAGAAGGAAGCTGTAGCACTGATTAAAGAAAATGCCATAGTACACAAAACACCTAATGTCACTACAATAGAGGGACTAGCACCAGAGGCAATGGTGGATTTACCAGTGCCAACCCATGCTTTTATTGGCGGGTCAGCTGGTAATTTAGCAGATATAGTAAAACTGCTATTGGAGAAAAATCCACAGGTTAAAATAGTGCTTAATGCAATAACCCCAGAAACCCTAGGTGAGGTTACCCTTTGTATTAAGGAGTTTGACATGGTAAGTGAGATCGTATCGGTTAATATTGCTAAAAGTCGCAAGGTAGGAGGGTACCATCTAATGTATGGTCAAAATCCTATATTCATTGTTACCTTTAGTAAAAAGTCCTTAGAAAAATCTGAATAATTTAAAGTAAAACTGCCTATAATTTAGAGGAAATCACTAGATTATAGGTGGTTTTAATTTTTTATAGGGGAATTAGTTTGAAACAATGTTTCAAACATGGGTTTTGTGCTTTTGGTCATTATAGTAACCTAAATTTTCTCATGAAAACCCATGAGAAAATCACACAAAACACCAAGAAAGGAATAAATATTTATATGTTATTAAAAGACAGCCAAACAAAAATTAATCTAATGAAAGCTTTTGCAGGAGAGAGCCAAGCAGCAAACCGTTATCTATTTGCAGCAAAGCAGGCAAAAAAAGAAAATCTATATATTCTACAGGAGATATTTACATTTACAGCTAATCAGGAAAAAGCTCATGCTAAGGTGTTCTTTGATCATCTTAAAAGCACCTGTTGTGAGAATGTTGATATTACAGCAGGGTATCCAGTAGATTTATCTAAAGATGTGCTAGGGCTATTAGAATCAGCAGCTCATAATGAAAATGAAGAATATGAGATAGTGTATAAAGAATTTGCTAAGGTGGCAATGGAGGAAGGATTTCCTAAAATTGCAGAGAGTTTTTCACTAATTGCTGAGATTGAGAAAGTACACCGTAATAGATTTGATTGTTATCATGGGGCACTTAATAATCACGAACTTTTTAATAGTAGTGGTGAGGACTGGATGTGTTTACACTGTGGCCATGTAGCAAAGGGAGCTACAGAAGCGCCTAAGGCATGTCCTGTGTGTAGTCATAATCAGGGGTATTTTGCAAGGGCAAACCAAGCCCCATATACTTGGCCAGAAAGAATGATAGGACAGTAATTAATGCTTACTGAATAACTGGGTGCTAAGCACACAGTTACAAATCGCCACAATATTGTGGCGATTTAACCTCAAAACAAGGGTGTTTTGAGGTTTATAAATGAATTCAGCCTGCCTGAATTTGGAGCTATACTCCAAATTCAGAGTGCAAAGTTTTTATAACAATGGATTAAAAACTTTGCACTTGGAAACACCCAAAAACATATTAAATAAACCTATAAGTATGTTTTTTAGTTGTTCAGCAGGCTTTAATTAATAGTGGTGATTTTACTGGATAGCAGTTGGATTTCATAGGCTCTTAAGATTAGCGAAAAAAGCCATAAAAGGTAAAAATACCAAAAAATACCTCTAAAAATTATAATTAATTATAGAAAAAAGTCTAGAATTGTAATTAAATTAATAAAACTCTTGTGTAGTTTGACTAATTGTGATATAATAAAGCCAAGATATTATTTTGGCTGAATTTTCCAGAATACTACCTAGATAAATAGCCAAAGTGATGTCAGGCGACCGTCCATTTGTTCCTCAGCATGACTCGGGTAAAACCGTGTTATATTATATATAGGGAAGGGGCTGATGTGATGACTATTAACATCACTGCACGCAAAACAATCGTTAAGGACTTATTTAGAGAAAAAATCGAGAAGAAACTAGGGAAGTTTGATCGTTTCTTTGATGATGCTGCAACAGCGCTGGTAACAGTGACTAATGAGAGTGGCAGAGAAACTGTAGAGGTAACAATCAAAGCAAACAATATGATCTTCCGAGCAGAGAAAACTACAGAGGATAGATCAGAATCACTTGACGGGGTAGTAGACCTACTATTTAAACAGATAGTTAAGAATAAGAGCCGTCTGGATAAAAAAGTTAGAGAGTCTGCCTTTGATGGTATAGCTGTAGAGCTAGGCGATATGGATTATGAAGAAGAAGAAATCCAGATTGTAAAAAATAAAAAGTTCCCAATTAAGCCAATGACACCTGAAGAAGCAATTCTACAGATGAATCTTTTAGGACATCAGTTCTTCATGTTTAGTAATGCACACACAGGTGAGATTAATCTAGTTTACACTAGAAAAACAGGCCAGTACGGTCTAATCGAGCCAAGTGAAGCAGAAGATGAAGATTAATATTTAATAAATTACCCTCCTACTGTAATAGTGGGAGGGTTTCTTATACTGTAGTGTTAGAATGGGATATCTGTTATCTTGTAGCATATTCCTTTGTATAAGAGTAGGTACACCTAAATATTTTACAAAGCATTACTTTTGTGATAAGATAGCTTTATTAATTTACTAAGGAGAGCTTGATTATGGGACTATTTGATATATTTAAGAAGAATAAAGAAGCTGATTTTAATAGGGAAGAACTCCTTAGTGAGGATTTCAACCTAATAATTCAAGGGGTATTTGCTATTAACACAGGAGGGATTGTAGTAGTAGGCTCAGTTAAAAGTGGTATGGTAGAACCAGGTGAAAATGCTATGGTAGTTGCTGGAGATAATGAGCAAGCTGTAAAGGTAGTAGCAATAGAAAAGGATAGGAAATCCTCCTCCTACGGAGTAACAGGAGAGAACATCGCACTACATATAACAGGAGTTACTACAGGACAGGTAGGTATTGGTAGTACTATTGTTATTAAAAGGTAATATTACAGAAAATGATTGTATAAATTCTTCACACAAACACAAAAGCCATAGTCAAGCTATATTCTAGCAGGATTATGGCTTGTTTTATTATACCTTGTAAGGCAAACTAATAGTAATTATATAGTCTTTAGGGCTGATGGTGTAGTATAATGTATTTCAGTCATTCTTAAGATAGGCTATATCCACCTACCGAAGAAAACACCTTAATAAATCTATAAACTTCTATATTTCTCAATAGCATTATCACCCAAAAATGAAAAAGAACCACAAACTATTATCCCACTATCCTCAGTGCAGATAGTTGCCCCATATTTCATAGCAGTGGATACATCTGAGAAAGATCTACTAGGGATATGGCTATTTTCTGTAATGTAATTTGAAAGTATATCACCACTAAGCCCTCTAGGTGAGGGTGGGGTAATGGTTAGAATTTCTTTGGCAAAAGGCAGTAGGGGAGTAATCATATCTTTGTAATCTTTATCAGCTAAAATCCCTATAAGAAATACAATTTTTGTATTAGGTAGTAGTTTCTGTATGTTTTCTGTAAGGGTGGTTATACCTTGTACATTGTGAGCACCATCTATAAATATTATAGGTTTATCAGAAATAAGCTCCATTCTAGCAGGAATATAACTGCTGGATAAACCTAATTTAATAGAATTATCATCTATGGTAAAACCATAATAATCTCTAAGTGAGATTATAGTTTCTAGGGCTACCACAGCATTATTAATCTGATGGCTACCAATTAATTTAATGGATAGGTTTTTATAATTCTTATAGTCAAAGCATTGTCCATAAATAGAGGATTTATTAATTAAAATTTCATCAAAATAAGCAGTAATAAGTCTTGAGCATGATTTACTACATTGGGATTTTACTACATCGGTAACATCTCCACACTGATTATATAAAACAACACTACTTTCCACACCACTTGGACTAGGCTTAATAATGCCTGCTTTGTTTTGAGCTATTTCCTTAAGGGTGTTACCTAGATAGCCAGTGTGGTCAAGTCCTATGTTGGTTATAACCGATACCAAAGGAGTAGGTATAATATTAGTAGAATCTTCTTTGCCACCAATACCAACCTCTAATACCACTATATCACAATTACTATCCTTAAAATAGCACAGTGCCATGATAGTAAGTATCTCAAACTCCAGTAAAGGAGGAAATTCCTCACTATGTATTTTAGAGGATACTTCTTTGATTATAGCCATATATTTAATAAAATCCTTATCAGATATACAGCTATTATTAATTACTATACGCTGATTATAAAATTTAAGAGAAGGCGAGGTGAAAAGCCCCACCTTATAACCAGCAGATTTAATTATACTGTGGATAAATGTACAGGTAGAGCCTTTTCCATTTGTGCCAGCAACATGTATGAATTTACTATGTTTTTCAGGGTTATCTAATATTTTAAGCACTTCTAGTAAGGTGGATTTATCAGTAGTTTCTCTGAATTTAGGGGCGCTAGATAGATAGCTAACAGCGTCTGTATAGGTCATATCCATATTATAGTGATTTAAGGATTGTTTCATAGATTTCATCAGCTAAAGGCAGGGCTTTACTCAGCAGTGCCTCACCTTTGTTACGGTAATCACTGGCAAATTCCTCATCTTTAATTGAGTTAATATTAATAACAACATTAAGCCAACCACTTTGTATTGCAGCTTTTAGAGCAAGGGCTGCTACCCCTATATCACTAGCAGCTGTAGTGTTGGTGTTACCAATAGCAGTTTTAGTAAGCTGTAAGCTTTCAAGGGATAGCTCCATCATCTTATAAGGGGGAATGGTACAGCCTTTTAGGGCTTTTTCCATAGCGTTTTTTCTAGCAGATTTTTCTTCCTCTGTATCCTTAGCCATAGAGAATACTGCAGCCACCTGATTAAATGTTAAAGCATCTTCTTCCATAGCAGTTAAAAAATCAGCTTTAATTCTAGCAGATTTTTCTATTAACTCCTTAGCAAAAGCTTCATTGTCAGCGTATTTTTTTCTGCCTATAGTAAGGGAGGCAACCATGGAAGTTAGAGCAATTCCGGTAGCTCCTAGTAGTGCAGCAGCAGCACCACCGCCAGGGGCAGGGGCGTCGCTAGCTAGTATATCTGTAAACTCATTAATAGTCATTGTAGTTAAATTCATACTTATAACCGTTCCTCTCTGTAAATATTATCAGTGTTATAGGTAAGCCTTAGGCAATCGTTTTTTCTTTAGGTCTTCATTATATCTATATAGGCTAAAACCAGGATTTTCTTTAGCAAGTTCCTTACTAAAGCTATAGTAGGAATTTTCTTTAATAAAAGTGGCTACTTTATCATTTAGAGGGATATTAGGGCTCTCGCCTCTATGTTCTTGCCATGATACAAGGGATATACTGCTAGGGGAGATAATAGCATATTCATTCAGATTAAAGCCCTCTCCAGTTCTCATAATAGAGTCGCTAAGGTGGTAAAACATAGTGTAATAAAGTCCACTTTCCTCATCAAATATGCCATAGCAGAGATTAAGGTTTTGTGTGTTAAAAGGTCGGATAGGGCGACTAAGGACAAAATCTACTAGCCTATCTACAATCTCCTCGCTAAACATAACATATTTCATAATATAATACCTTTCTAGTTAGATGATAATGTAAGTTTTTTGTATATTAAGTATGGGTAAGTACAAGGCCTTACCCATAAATAGTTTATAGTATTATTTTGTTAGATTTTAGAATAATCCAGAGATATTACCGGCTTCATCGATGTCAATTTTATTAGCAGCAGGAACTTTAGGTAGTCCTGGCATAGTCATAATATCACCAGTAAGTACAACGATAAATCCAGCACCAGCAGATACCTTTACATTCTTGATTGTAATGGTAAATCCAGATGGTCTACCGTACTTAGTGGCATTATCAGAGAAGGAATACTGGGTCTTAGCCATACAGATTGGCAGATTGCCAAAACCTAGCTTTTCCAGTTTGTCTATCTCACGATTAGCAGCGGTAGAGTAGTCTACGCCACTACCACCGTAGATTTTAGTAACAATAGCAGAGATTTTTTCCTTAATTGACATATCATCTTCATAAGCGAATTTAAAGTTCTTGCTTTCGCCACTTTCTACCAGACGGATAACTTCATTAGCTAAAGCTACGCCACCTTTACCACCGTCTGCCCATACTTCGCTAAGTGCTACATTAACACCCATCTGACGGCATTTGTCATGGATAAGAGAAAGCTCAGCTTCACTATCAGTAGGGAAACGGTTAATTGCCACTACTGCTGGTAGGCCAAAGTGTACTGTTATATTTTCAATATGCTTTAGTAGGTTTTCCATACCAGCCTCTAGAGCTACAGTATTCTCAGCGCCTAGGTCGGTTTTTGCTACACCACCATGCATTTTTAGTGCTTTTACTGTAGCTACAATAACTACAGCATCAGGGCGTAGGCCAGATTTTCTACACTTAATATCAAGGAATTTCTCAGCGCCTAAATCAGCGCCGAAACCAGCCTCGGTTACAACATAATCAGCAAGCTTTAATGCTGTCTGAGTAGCAATTACAGAGTTACAACCATGAGCAATATTAGCAAAAGGCCCACCATGGATAAACGCTGGTGTATGTTCAAGTGTTTGTACTAGATTTGGCTTAATTGCGTCTTTTAGCAGTGCCGCCATAGCTCCCTGAGCATTAAGCTGTCCAGCAGTTACAGGTACATCATCTCTAGTATATCCGACAATCATATTGGAAAGATTTGTTTTAAGCTCTGCTAGGTTATTAGATAGACATAGAGCAGCCATAATTTCAGAAGCTACAGTAATATCATAACCATCTTCACGAGGTACACCATTTACTCGACCACCTAAACCACAGGTAATGTTTCTTAGCTGACGATCATTCATATCAACACAGCGTTTCCATGTGATTTTGCGACAGTCAATAGCCAGTTCATTTCCTTGGAAAATATGATTATCAATCATAGCAGCAAGTAGGTTATTGGCTGCGCCAATAGCGTGGAAATCCCCTGTAAAATGAAGGTTAATATCCTCCATAGGTACTACCTGTGCATATCCACCACCAGCTGCACCACCTTTAACGCCGAATACAGGCCCTAGAGAAGGTTCGCGAAGAGCGATGATTGTATTCTTCCCAACATGGCTAAGAGCATCACCTAAGCCAACTACAGTTGTAGTTTTTCCCTCACCAGCTGGAGTAGGATTAATTGCTGTAACAAGGATTAGTTTACCCTTCATAGGTTTATTATCAATGTTGTGGATATTTACCTTAGCTTTATATTTGCCGTAAAATTCAAGATCATCTGGGTCAAGGTCAAGTTTACTAGCAATATCACCTATTGGTAGCATCTTACATTGCTGTGCAATTTCTATATCTGATTTAAAGCTCATTATACACACTCCTTAGTATTGTTGTTATTTAGGAAAGATAACTTAATTTCCCATTTTATTATATTTACTATACTATGATTTTAATGCTTTAGTCAATAGATGGAGGGATATTTTATAAGTAATTTTACGGGTAATTTTTTACTAAAAATTGATTATTCTATGTAATAATAGAATATTGTATGATAATTTTTCTGATAGGTAATATCATCTAGTAAATATTAATAAAATAAGAGTATTTTGACAATTGTAGGATGGTTTTATATTGAACATGTTATTGCACTATGATATAATAGATTGTCGGTAAAATACTAGGACTGATACATATGTAAAAGCTGGTTTTACCAATCTGTCATCTTTAAGCTAGGGCAGATTTAACATCTAACTATAAACACCTATAATTATAGGTCTAATTAAGAATGGAGTAGAAGTTATGGAAAAAAGAGAAATGCTGTATGAAGGCAAAGCTAAGAGAGTATTTAACACAGATGATGATCAGGTTGTAATCGTATCTTACAAAGATGATGCAACAGCTTTTAATGGGGAAAAGAAGGGTACAATTGTAGGTAAAGGCGCAATTAACAACCGTATGACTAACCATATTTTCAAGTTATTAGAAGCAAAGGGTGTACCAACTCATCTAGTTAAGGAGCTTAACACCAACGAAACAGCAGTAAAAAAAGTTGAGATACTACCTCTAGAAGTAATTATTAGAAACTACTCCGCAGGTAGCTTTGCAAAGAAGATGGGTATGGAAGAAGGCATTAAGTTCTCCCGTCCTACTTTAGAGTTTAGCTACAAAAATGACGATCTAGGTGATCCATTTATCAATGATTACTATGCACTAGCACTTGGTTTTGCTACACAGGAAGAGATTGACACAGTAACAAAGTATGCCTTTATAGTAAATGAAGTAATGAGTGAGTACTTTGATGGACTAGGTCTAACACTAGTTGACTTTAAAATTGAGTTTGGTAAGACTATGGATGGTACAGTAATTCTAGCTGACGAAGTATCACCTGACACCTGTAGACTATGGGATAAGGAAACAGGGGAAAAGATGGATAAAGACCGTTTCCGTAGAGATTTAGGTAATGTTGAGGATGCTTACAAAGAAGTGTTCCGTCGTCTTGGAATAGAAGGCTAATTACAAAAATCAAAATTAAGGTAAGATACAAGGAGAAAACACAATGAGTGATAAATATGTAAGCCCATTATCAGAAAGATATGCAAGCAAAGAGATGCAGTATATCTTCTCTCCTGATAAGAAGTTTAGAACTTGGAGAAAGCTGTGGATTGCACTGGCAGAAACCGAGAAGGAACTTGGTATTGATATTACACAGGAACAGATTGACGAGTTAAAGGCTAATGCTGATAACATCAATTATGAAGTGGCAAAAGAGAGAGAAAAGCTAGTTCGCCATGATGTAATGAGCCATGTATATGCCTATGGAGAGCTTTGCCCTAAGGCAAAGGGAATTATCCATCTAGGTGCAACCTCCTGTTATGTAGGGGATAATACCGACCTAATTATTATGACCGAAGGTTTAAAGCTAGTAAGAAAGAAACTTCTTAATGCAATGGCTGGATTAGCTAAATTTGCAGAGGAATATAAAAACCTACCTACACTTGCTTTTACCCATTTTCAGCCAGCACAGCCTACAACAGTAGGTAAGAGAGCTACATTGTGGTTACAGGAATTATGCCTAGACCTAGAAGATTTAGATTATGTTATAGATAATATGAAACTACTAGGATCTAAGGGTACTACAGGAACACAGGCAAGTTTCCTAGAGCTTTTTGATGGGGATCATGAAAAATGTATTAAGGCAGACTTAATGATTGCTAACAAGATGGGTTATAGCCAGTGTTATCCAGTATCAGGACAGACCTACTCAAGAAAGATTGACACAAAGGTACTAAGCGTTCTAGCTGGTATTGCTCAGAGTGCCCATAAGTTCTCTAATGATATTAGACTGCTACAGCATCTAAAGGAAATCGAAGAGCCATTTGAGAAAAATCAGATCGGATCCTCTGCAATGGCTTACAAGAGAAATCCAATGAGAACTGAAAGAATGGCTTCTCTTGCTAATTATGTAATGAGTGATGTAATGAATCCAATGCTAGTAGCTTCTACACAATGGTTTGAGCGTACACTAGATGATTCAGCTAATAAGCGTCTTAGCATACCAGAAGGGTTCCTATCCATTGATGGCATACTTGACTTATACATAAATGTAGTAGATGGTCTTGTGGTATATCCTAAGGTTATACACAAACACTTTATGGCTGAGCTACCATTTATGGCTACTGAGAACATTATGATGGCAGCAGTTAAAGCAGGTGGAGATCGTCAGGAGCTACATGAGAACATCAGAACTCTATCTATGGAAGCTGGCAGAAATGTTAAGGAAAAAGGCCTAGAAAATAACCTAATTGAGCTAATCGCAGCAGATAAGAGCTTTAACCTAAGCTATGAGCAGTTAATGGAAACAATGGAGCCTAGACTATATGTAGGTAGAGCACCAGAGCAGGTTGATGAATTCTTAGGACAGGTAGTTAACCCTATACTTAAAGCAAATGCAGACATATTAGGGATGACAACAGAGATAAATGTATAATATTTAAGAAAGTAATTGCATTTGTTACAAGTTTGTTATATAATATATATGTTTGTCAAATTCAGCAGTGATTATTTCAAAAAAATGTAAAAAATGCTGAATTAAATAAAGAACAAGGGGGACAATAGAATGGTTCGTGCAATAGTAGGCGCTAACTGGGGTGACGAAGGTAAAGGAAAAATCACTGACATGTTAGCAGATGAATCAGATATTATAGTAAGATACCAAGGTGGTAGTAATGCAGGACATACAATAGTTAATAGCTATGGTAAGTTTGCACTACATCTACTTCCTTCTGGTGTATTCCACGATCATACAACCAGTGTAATTGGTAATGGTGTGGCGCTTAATATCCCATTTCTAATAAAAGAAGTTAACTCCATTGTGGAAAAAGGCGTGCCAAGACCAAAAATCTTAGTATCTGACCGTGCTCAGATATTAATGCCATACCACATTGATTTTGATAGCTATGAGGAAGAGCGTCTAGGAGGTAAATCCTTCGGCTCTACAAAAAGTGGTATTGCGCCATTTTACTCTGATAAATATGCAAAGATTGGTTTTCAGGTTTCTGAGCTTTTTGACGAAGAAACACTGAGAGAAAAAGTAGAAACAGTATGTGAGCTTAAGAATGTACTGCTAAAGCATCTGTACAATAAGCCAGAACTAAATGCTGATGAGCTGTATAATACTCTTATAGAGTATCGTGATATGATTGAGCCATATGTGTGCGATGTATCCCTATACCTAAACAATGCTATTAAAGAAGGTAAAAACATCCTACTAGAAGGCCAACTTGGTTCTCTAAAGGATACTGACCACGGTATCTATCCGATGGTTACTTCCTCCTCCACACTTGCATCTTATGGTGCAGTTGGTGCAGGGATACCTCCTTATGCAATAGAGCAGATTACAGCTATTGTTAAGGCTTACTCCAGTGCAGTTGGTGCAGGTGGATTTGTTTCTGAGATATTTGGTGATGAAGCAGACGAGCTAAGACGCCGTGGTGGTGATGGTGGCGAGTATGGTGCAACAACAGGTAGACCACGCCGTATGGGTTGGTTTGATGCAGTTGCTTCTAGATACGGTTGCCGTATTCAGGGCGCTACAGAAGCTGTGCTGACAGTAGTAGATGTACTTGGTTACCTAGATGAGCTAAAAATCTGCGTTGGCTATGAAATTGACGGTGTAGTAACTAGAGATTTCCCAACAACAGGTAAGCTAAATAGAGCTAAGCCAGTATATACAACTTTACCGGGTTGGAAGGAAGAGATCAGAGGTATTACAAAATACGAAGATCTACCTGAAAACTGCAAAAAATACATCGAGTTCATCGAGAAGGAGCTAGAAGTTCCTGTTACTATGGTTTCTAATGGGCCAGGTAGAGATGAGATTATCAAGAGATAATTTCGGTGGATAATATAATGACAAAGGGTGTTTCACTAGCAGTAGCTAGAGGAAGCACCCTTTTTTGTCGTGGGTCAGATTATTGGTTGTATAGCAAATATTGGGGTACTGTCCCTCGCCGTCAGCGAGGGACAGTACCCCACAGAATTTTACCCCAACAATTAATATAGAGCCAGATTTTTAGTAAATATAAAGCTAAAAGAAATAATATAGCACACAGTAAGAATGTAGAATATGATTAGGTGATTTTAATGTATATAAGCTGATGTTTTGGAGTTTTATTAAAAAATAATATATATTATATGGTGATTAGCCTATAATATATAGTGGAATTAGGCAGTATTTCATCAAAAAAGTATCTTTAATACCAAATATGATTATGTTATAATATATATTGATTTTACAAATACAGTAAATGATTAAGGTAAATGACTAGAATAACATCATCATAATGGAGGTTTTAAAGGTATGTATACTAGAGAGCAGATAACAAGTAACATTAAGTTTTTAAAAGCACTTAGTAAGCGTTTCCCCACAGTACAGAAAGTATCTTCCGAGATGATTAACCTAAATGCAATATTAGAGCTTCCCAAAAGCACTGAGCATTTTATAAGTGATATACATGGAGAGCATGAAGCATTTATACATATTCTAAATAGTGCCTCAGGGGTAATTAGAGAGAAAATACAGGACATATATGGCGATAGATTATCTAAAAAAGATCGTGATGAACTGGCAACACTAATCTATTATCCTAAGGAGAAAATTAGACTTAAAAACGAAGAAAATACCGATTTAACAAAATGGTATCAAGATGTAATGATACAGTTAATAGAGATATGCAGACTAGTAGCCTCTAAATACAGCCGTTCTAAGGTGAGAAAGTCCATACCAGAGGATTTTGCATATATTATTGATGAGCTACTTCACTCTAGATATGATCAGCATAATAAACAAAGTTACTACAATAAGATTATTAATACTATTATAGAAACATCTAGTGCTGATGCTTGTATAATAGCTCTGTCAGATACTATAAAACGCCTAGCAGTGGATAGACTACATATAACAGGGGATATCTACGACCGAGGTGCTAGAGCAGATATTGTTATGGATACACTGCTAGGTCATCACTGTGTAGATATACAGTGGGGTAACCACGACATACTATGGATGGGTGCAGCAGCAGGCAGTGAGGCTTGTATAGCTAATGTAATGAATATCAGTTTGCGATTTGGTAGTATGGACACATTGGAAATTGGTTATGGTATAAGCCTAAGACCACTAATAACCTTTGCAGCAAATCACTATAATGATAGCAGTGCCTTTACTCCTAAACAGTTTGAAAATCTTGTAGAGGAAAATGACAAAGAAGTTATTACAAGAATGAGAAAAGCTATCTGTATTATGATGCTTAAAATCGAAGGACAGATAATAAAGAGAAATCCTAATTTTAAGATGGATGACAGACTGCTACTAGATAAGATAAACTATCAGGATAAGACTATAACTATAGGTGAAATTACCTATCAGTTAAAAGACACAGATTTACCAACTGTAGACCCAAATAATCCCTATGAGCTTACACCAGAGGAGAAAAATGTAATCAAAGAGCTAAAGAGAGCCTTTGAGCAAAGTGAGAAACTACAGCGCCATGTTACATTTTTATATAGTGTAGGTAGTGTTTACAAATGCTATAATTCTAATATTTTATATCATGGTTGCATACCTACTAATGACGATGGCAGTTTTACAGAAATTGAGCTAGATGGCCAGCTAGTAAGTGGTAAATCACTATTAGATACAGCAGATAGACTTACGAGAAGTGCCTACTTTGGCAAGGAAGAATCCCATGAGCAGATTAAAGGACAGGATTTTATCTGGTATATGTGGTGTGGAGCCCATTCTCCTATGTTTGGCCGTCACGCAATGACTACCTTTGAAAGACTATTTATAGACGATCAGTCCTCATGGAGTGAGAAAAAAGATCCATACTATGATCATATTGACAGCAGAGAATATTGTAGCAAAATCATGGAGGAGTTTGGGCTAGATCCTAAGAAATCACATATTATTAACGGACATATGCCTGTAAAGATTAAAGACGGAGAAAGTCCTATAAAAGCCGGTGGTATGCATATTAATATTGATGGGGGATTTTGTAAGCATTATCAGTCTACAACTGGTATTGCAGGATATACTCTAACCTATAATTCATTCTGCCTACGATTAATGCGACACAGCTCCTTTGAGAGCACAGCAAAAGCAATTAATGAAAACCATGATATTAACTCAGTATCAAGCATTATCGAAACTGTTGAAAAAAGAATGTTAGTAGCTGATACAGATATAGGCAAGGAATTAGAGGATCAGATTAATGATTTAACAATGCTTTTAGAAGGGTATCAGATGGGTATTATTGCCGAAGGGGAAATAGATTTAAGAATTTAGTTGCTTAAAGCGTAAAAATATGTTAAAATCCTTAAAAGAGCCTATGAGGGTTACTTTTAAGGATTTTATTTTGGAGGTAATTATGTTTTACATTAGTACAAGGAATAAAGAGAATAAAGTAAAGGCTAGTGAGGCTATTGCTACAGGTATTTCACCAGAAGGTGGTTTATTTGTGCCAGAGAGTATCCCAGCTATTAGTTTAACTGATATAGAGAAACTAAAGGACAAGAGCTATTGGGCTAGAGCAGAGAAGATCATGTCTATGTTTTTAGATGATTTTACCGCAGAGGAGCTTTCTAGCTGTGTTAGAGGGGCTTATGATCACGAGGGATTTGACTGTGAGGAAAAAGCACCTATATCAAAACTGTCCTCTAATATGTATGTATTGGAGCTATGGCATGGGCCTACCTGTGCCTTTAAAGATATGGCTCTGCAAATTCTACCTCGTTTAATGACTGTAGCAGCAAAGAAAACTGGGGTGGAAAAAGATATAGTAATCCTTGTGGCAACCTCAGGGGATACAGGTAAAGCAGCATTAGAAGGCTTTAAAGATGTAGAAGGAACAAAGATGATAGTGTTCTACCCAGAAGAAGGGGTAAGCAAGATGCAGAAATTACAGATGGCTACCCAGTTAGGTGATAACCTGTCTGTAGTGGCTATTAAGGGTAATTTTGACAATGCACAATCAGGGGTAAAGGAGATATTTACCTCAAGTGAAATAAAAGAAAAACTATCAGCTAATCATATGCAGTTTTCCAGTGCGAATTCCATTAACTGGGGACGCCTACTACCACAGATAGTGTATTATTTTAGCTCCTATGCACAGCTGGTAAAGGATGAAGAAATTGCTATGGGTGACACTGTTAATGTGGTTGTACCTACGGGGAATTTTGGTAATATCCTAGCAGCATACTATGGGAAACAGATGGGGCTACCACTGGGTAAGCTAATCTGTGGATCTAATGAAAACAATGTTCTAACGGATTTTCTACAAACAGGAACATATGATAAAAATAGAGATTTCCACGCTACAAACTCACCATCTATGGATATACTTCTATCATCAAATCTTGAAAGACTACTGTTTGAAATAGTTGGTAGAGATGATAAGGAACTTGCTGGTCTTATGGATCAGCTTGGTAAAGATGGCAGATATTCGGTAACACCACAGCAGTTAGAGAAGATTAAGGAAGATTTCTATGGTGGCTACTGTAATGAGCAGGAAACACTGGATACAATAAAGAATATCTATGAGGAATACTCCTATCTAACGGATACCCATACAGCAGTTGCAATAAAGGTATATGAGGACTATGTAGCTAATACAGGAGATAATACTAAAACTATTATAGCCTCAACAGCCAGCCCTTATAAATTCCCAGTAAGTGTTAGCAAAGCCCTAGGAGATAATATAGAGGATGACTTTACGGCAGCTTATAAATTAGACGAAACCTCTGGTATGCCAATGCCACAAAGCCTAAAATCCCTAGAGGGTAAAGAGGTTAGATTTAATACTATTATAGATAGTAAAGATATGTTAAAAGAGGTAATGACTATCTTAAATATTAAGTAATAAAACATAAAGAGGTGCTTTAGATGGATAAGCTACAGGTAAAGGAAATAATAATAAAAACGGTAAGTGACACAGTAAATGCTATTGCAGATAATCAGTATGAAAAATTAGAAGGTATTATAGATCTTCACCCATCTTGGTATAAAGAAGGTCAGGATATTAAAGATGCAATAGATAGCTTTAAATGGGCCATAGAAACCAACTATAATGGTTGGGCAGAAGATGAAGGTAAGCCATTTATAATTAATAGATTTACCACAGAAAATTCAGAAGATGATTTTGATGAGGTAGCAGAGCAACTATTAAATACTGATAGTTATGTCATGGCATATAACCTAAAAACAGTGGATAATGATCCAGATTATTTCTGGTTAGAAATTGAGCTGAATTTCACTGAAGATAACAAAATAAAAGCAAGTGTTAATATAAATTTCTAGAATATATTAACAGAAGCTAGTATAAGAACAAGCTGACAGATTACTTAAACTGTCAGCTTGTTCTGCTAGTTTATTTTTTATAATCACACAATTGTCAAAATAAAAAATCTGTAGTATAATGATTTAGCTAATCTACAGGTAATGTTAGACTATATAGGCTAAACTTACTCAGCTTTAAAGGTATCGCAGACAGTTTCTCCAGAACAGGAAGCAAACTGTGGACCTACTGTAATAGATTTAGCGTGACACTGATTAGATTGGTTGTGGGCACAGTTCTTTACAGAACATTTAACGCCAGAAAGAGATGAATTATTCATGATTTTACCAAGCCTTTCTATAGATTACCTATCTGTAAATAAAACACAGAGGATAATCAAATTTTAAATATTAATAGTAAAAGGTAATACCCCTTACTAGATATATCATAACCATATTAGTGTTAAAAATTCAAAAAAGCTTAAAAGAAAAGGAGGGATTATGTGGCAATTTATGCAATAGGTGATCTTCATCTATCCTTAGATAGCAATAAGCAGATGGATGTATTTGCTGGCTGGGATAACTATATGGAAAAGATTAGGATTAACTGGGAAAACACAATTACAGCTGAGGATACAGTTATTATCTGTGGTGATGTTTCATGGGGAATGAGCCTACAGCAGTCCCTAAAGGATTTTACATTTATAGATAAGCTACCAGGGGAAAAGATTATCCTTAAAGGTAATCACGATTACTGGTGGACTACCATGAATAAGATGGAAAAATTTTTAGAGGAGAATAACCTTACAACAATAAAAATTCTTCACAATAATTCCTACACAGTAGAAAATATAGCAATCTGTGGCTCAAGAGGTTGGATATTTGAAAATGGACAGCCACTGGATGAGAAGATTATTGCAAGAGAAGCCCAAAGGCTTAGAACTTCCCTAGAAGCTGCAGAGAAAGGTATGGAAAAGATTGCATTTCTCCATTACCCACCAGTTTATAACGAGGAAATTTCCCAGCATATTATTGATGCACTAGATGATTTTGAGATTAAAATATGCTACTATGGACATATCCACAGTGGGGGACATAGATACGCCATTGACGGAATGTATCTAGGAATTGATTTTAATTTAATATCAGCGGATTATATAAACTTTACACCTAAAAAGGTTAGGTAGAGGACAATTTATTGTACTAATCTATTATTATTATGGTTAAATAAAGTAAAAATACCATAAAATATTAAAAAACTCAAATTTTTATGAAAAATATACTAGCATTTTGCATTTAGTTATGATATAATCTCTACTTGTATTATAATGTAAACTTAGGAGGATATAACATGAAACTAATATCTAATACAAAACTAGAGGATAAGAAAATCCAACTAGAAATTCAGGTGGAAAAAGCAGAATTTACAGCAGCTGTGGACAAGTCCATTGCAGAAAATTCCAAGAATATCACAATCCCTGGATTTAGAAAAGGTAAAGCTCCAAAGGCTATGATTATCAAAATGTACGGTGTTGAATCTTTCTACGAAGATGCAATCAACGCTTGCTACCCAGATGCATACCTAAAGACAATAGACGAACTAGGCCTAGAGCCAGTTGAGAGAGCTAACATCGAAATCGACGATGTTAACGAAGAAGGTTTCATCTTTAAGGCTACTTTTGCAGTTAAGCCAGAAGTTACAATCGGCGAATACAAAGGTCTAGCTGTTGAAAAAGAGCTAGTAGTTGTTGAAGCAGATGAAGTTGACGGCGAACTAAATAGAATGGCAGAAAGAAATGCTAGAACAATCACAGTAGAAGACAGAGCAGCAGCTCTTAATGATATTGCTAACATCGACTTTGAAGGCTTTGTAGATGGCGTTGCTTTTGCTGGTGGTAAGGGTGAAGGTTTTGATCTAACTCTAGGTTCTGGACAGTTTATCCCAGGATTTGAAGAGCAGATCGTAGGCAAGAACATCGGCGAAGAGTTTGATGTTAATGTATCCTTCCCAGAAGAGTACCACTCTGAAGAGCTAAAGGGTAAAGCATCTGTATTTAAGGTAAAACTAAATGCTCTATCTGCTAAAGAAACACCAGCAATCGATGATGAATTTGCTAAAGATGTAAGTGAATTCGATACACTTGCTGAGCTAAAAACAAGCATCTCTGATAAAATCAAAGAAGCTAAAGAAAAGCAGGCTGCTGACGCTTACGAATCCAAACTAATGGAAACAGTAGTATCTGGCATGACTGTAGAGCTACCAAGAGCAATGGTAGAAACAAGAATTGATGAAATGGCTGCTGATTTTGACGGTAGACTTTCCATGCAGGGTCTAAACCTACAGACATACCTACAGTATACACAGAACACAATGGAAACATTTAGAAAATCCTTTGAAGTTCAGGCTGAAAATCAGGTAAAAACAAGACTAGCTCTTGAAAAGATTGCTGAAGTTGAAGGCTTTGAAGTAAGCGAAGAAGATGTAAATGCAGAATTTGAAAAAGTAGCTGCACATTACAATGTATCTGTTGAGAGAGTTCGTCAGGCAATTAGCCCAGTAACAATCAAAAACGATATCCTTTGCAACAAAGCAGTAGATCTAGTAAGAGATACAGCTGTTAACGGTGCTGCTGAGAAACCTAAGAAGAAGCCAGCTGCTAAGAAAACAACTAAAAAGGAAGATGGCGAAACAGAAGCTAAGCCTAAGGCAAAAAAAGCTACTAAAAAAGCTGACGAAATCCTTGACTAATTAAATATTTAATAAGGCAGTGGTACTATTTGTGCCACTGCCTTTAGCATGTTATTATTAGGAAATGTTACATATATATACATAAAAGATATTATATAGTCATTTTTACTTAATTGCTTTTATGAGATAGTGGGTTTTGGTATTATTTTGCTCAATTTTCTATTTAAAGGTCAAATCTATTGATTTTTTAGATGTAATACTGTATTATATTATATTGAGGTAAACTAAAAATAATTTTAATTATATTACATAATTCTTGTTTAAAACACATAAGGAGTTACCTATAATATTAATTAGAATTTTTACTTTAAAATATAGATATGGAGGACAAAACATATGAGTTTAGTGCCAATGGTTGTGGAACAAACAGGTAGGGGAGAACGCTCCTACGATATATATTCAAGACTATTAAATGACAGAATAATCATGCTTCATGAAGAGGTTAATGATACAACAGCAAGTCTAATAGTAGCACAGCTACTATACCTAGAAGGACAGGATCCAGATAAGGATATCTACCTATATATTAATTCACCAGGTGGCTCTGTAACAGCAGGTATGGCTATCTATGATACAATGAACCACATTAAGTGTGATGTATCTACAATATGTATGGGTTTAGCAGCATCAATGGGTGCTTTCCTACTTTCCTCAGGGGCTAAGGGTAAGAGATACTGTTTACCTAACAGTGAGGTAATGATACACCAGCCTTCAGCAGGAACAAGAGGACAGGTAACGGATATGAATATCCACCTTGAAAGACTTCTTAGAGTTAAAGAGCGTCTTAACAAGATCCTAGCAGAAAACACTGGTAAGCCACTAGAAGAAATTGTAGATGCTACCGAGAGAGATAATTTCCTAACAGCTGAAGAAGCTATGGAATATGGAATCGTAGATAAGGTTATGTATAAAAAGCCTTAATTATAAATACTTTTTAGCTAAATTAATTTATCCCAATATATAATGGGATGGAATGGAGGGGCATATGGCAAGAGAAGATGGAAGAAATCTTCGATGCTCATTCTGTAACAAGACACAGGAAAATGTTAATAGACTGATTGCAGGGCCAGGAGTTTGTATTTGTAATGAATGCGTTGAGCTTTGCACAGGCATATTAGAAGATGAGTATCCAGGGGGAACCCGTAATAAACAACCACAACAGAGTTCAGACATACAGGTTTTAAAACCTAAAGAGATAAAAGATATTTTAGATGAGTATGTAATAGGACAGGAACGAGCTAAAATATCCCTGTCTGTTGCAGTTTATAATCATTATAAGCGTATACTGATGGATAATACAGGTGATGTTGAGCTATCTAAGAGTAATATTCTACTGGTAGGGCCTACTGGTGTAGGTAAGACTCTACTAGCTCAGTCTTTAGCTAAGATACTAAATGTACCATTTGCTATAGCTGATGCAACAACACTGACCGAAGCTGGTTATGTAGGTGAAGATGTAGAGAACATTCTACTAAAGCTAATACAGGCAGCTGATTTTGATGTAAAAAAAGCAGAGCAGGGTATTATCTACATTGATGAAATTGATAAAATCACACGAAAAAGTGAAAACCCATCTATTACCCGTGATGTAAGTGGTGAAGGTGTACAGCAGGCACTTCTAAAGATACTAGAAGGCACTGTGTCCAATGTACCTCCACAGGGTGGTAGAAAACATCCTCAGCAAGAATTTATCCAGATAGATACATCTAATATTCTATTTATCTGTGGTGGTGCTTTTGAGGGCGTTGAGAAGATAATCGAGAAGCGCACATCTAAAGCTGCAATAGGCTTTGGAAGTGATGTAGCTAACAATAATAAGGCAAAAGAAAAAGACGCTCTAATGGAGAAGCTGATTCCACAGGATCTAATTAAATTTGGGATGATTCCTGAGTTAATTGGTCGTCTACCAGTGCTAACAACTCTAGAAAACCTAGATGCCGAGGCCCTAGTGCGTATCCTTTCTGAGCCAAAGAATGCAATGACTAAGCAGTATGCTTATCTATTTGATCTAGATGGTATCCAGCTAGAATTTGATGAAGAAGCACTTACAGCAATAGCAGACCTTGCTATTGAGCGTAAGATTGGTGCTAGAGGACTGCGTTCTATTATGGAGAAACTTCTTGCTAAGCAGATGTATGATGCTCCAAGTGATAACGAGATTGTAAAAATTGTAATCTCTAAGGGAACAGTTACTGAAGACAAGGAACCTCTAATTATTAGAGATCCACAGAAACTGCCTACAACACTTATGACAGCAGCACTGCCATCAGCAAAGAAGAATAAGCGCAAAACAATCCCAGCATCATAAAAAAATATAAGGTTATATATCAATTGGGTGGTGCCTTCCTTAGCCCTAGGCGAGGGAAGGCACCCCATATAATTTTACTCAAATATTTGATCAAGAACCAAATATAATAAAGGCAATTTCTAGAAAGAGCTATTATTTGTAGCTAATTCGATGGGATTGCCTTTTTTGATTTTATGACTTATATAAAAGAGAAAAATACATAAACTAAATAGTATGCAGTATAGGACAACATAAAACAAATAGTGAAAGTATACTTTTTAAGTTAAAAATAACAAATCTCTAATTGTTAAAAATATATTGGTTGTTTATGGTAGGTATATATGATAAAATAAGTAATTAGTATAGTTTTGAAAACCTAGGAAACTTACTTGTAATCACAGCAAAATATTGATATTTAAATAAATTTTATAGTTTAAGAAGGGTAAGAGTATATGAAATACAATCTAACTACTGAGAGTATCGGTAATGGTATTAATTTTAACTACAGCACCGATGGGAAATTTAAGCATAATAGAATTACAATTAATTTTATTATGGAAGCAGACAAAGAGCTGGCTACTACAAACGCATTAATTCCAGCATTACTGCGTCAGGGTACAAAAAACTACCCAGAGTTTACAATGCTTAATAGAAAGCTAGCAGAGCTTTATGGAGCTTATGTAAGTGCCGATGTAGGTAAATTTGGGGTATATCAGATAGTAGATGTATCTGTACAGGGTATTGATAGCAGATTTGCCCTTAACAATGAGGATATGGTAAAGGAAATCACAGCAATGCTCCTTGAAGTTACCCTTAATCCTTATATTGTTGATGGTGGATTTGACACACAGATTACAGCCCTAGAGAAACAGTCCCTTAAAGATGCAATTGACGCAGAAATAAACGAAAAACGCAGTTATGCAATGATGCGTTGTAAAGAGATTATGTGTGAGGGAGATAAATTCGCAGTTAAAAAATATGGTTATAGTGATAAAGTTGAGGAAATCACTCCAAAATCTGCCTATGACCAGTATAATAACATGATAAAAACAGCAGCTATTGAGGTAATGATGGTAGGTTGTGGCAATCCACAGTCAGCAATAGATACCATTAAGTCTGCATTTGCTGGTATAGAAAGAAGTCCAATTAGCTATCCAGTAGTTAGAGGGAGAGCAGTAGCAGATAAGATTAAAGAAGTAACTGATAAAATGGATGTTAATCAGTCTAAACTAGTTATGGGCTTTAGAACTGGTGAGTATACCGATGATAAATCTTTAAATGCAGCAAGACTACTAATGGCTGTATATGGTGCTACACCTACTTCTAAGCTATTTGTAAATGTAAGAGAGAAGCTAAGCCTTTGTTATTACTGTGCAGCTAGAATGGATAAGGTTACAGGAATAATGATGGTTGATTGTGGCGTAGAGGCAGAAAATGCTGAAAAAGCTAAGGCAGAGATACTTCATCAGCTAGAACTGTGCAAAGCAGGAGAGATTACCGAAGAAGAAATCCACAATGCAAGACTTGCAATGAAAAACGGTCTTAACTCTGTAGCAGATGGTCTAAGCTCCACAGAGGACTGGTATATGTCCCAGATAGTAGGTCATACTAAGCTATCTCCCAGTGAGGAAGCAGATTTACTAGATACACTAACTATTAAGGATTTACAGGCAGCAGCTAATAAAATTACACAGGATACAGTATACTTCCTAACAGGAATGGATAGCTAATTTTGTAATATAGAAAGGAAGATTATATATGAAAGAGATTATTAACTCGGCAAGACTTAATGAAAATTATATCAAGATAGATCACCCATCAGGGCTTACGATATTATTATGCCCAATGGAGGGTTTTAGCAGTAGTTATGCACTATTTGCTACTAAGTACGGCTCTATCGACACTAGCTTTAAGCTAGAAGGGGACGAGGATTACGTAAATGTACCAGAGGGAATTGCACATTTCCTTGAGCATAAGCTATTTGAGAGTGACAAGGGAGATGCCTTTACGCGCTTTTCCAAAACAGGTGCCAGTGCTAACGCCTACACCTCTTTTGACAAAACAGCTTATCTATTCTCCTGCTCTGATAATTTTGACCAGTCACTGGAGATACTACTAGACTTTGTTACCAGCCCTTATTTCACACAGGAAACGGTAGAGAAGGAACAGGGGATTATAGGTCAGGAAATTAAGATGTATCAGGATAACCCAGACTGGAGAGTATTCTTTAATCTGCTAACTGCACTATATCAAAACCACCCTGTACACATTGATATTGCTGGTACAGTAGATTCTATAGCAAAGATTGATGCAGAGCTATTATATCGTTGTTATAACACATTCTACAATCTAAATAATATGGTATTATCCCTAGCAGGTGGATTTGATCCAGATAAGGCTTTAGAAATTGCTGATAGAATACTACAAAAGGCTGATACTAAGAAACTATACACTAAAACTGTAGATGAGCCTAAAGAAGTGCGTCAGCCATATATACACCAGTGCCTACCTGTTGCAGTGCCATTATTTCAGATAGGATTTAAAGGTCAAGTGCCACAGGGAGAAACAACCCTTGTAGATCAGATTGCAGATGAGCTATTAGTGGATATTCTAACAGGTGAAACAGGTGACTTCTATAAGAAATTATATGATAGTGGTGTTATTAACTCCACCTTCTCCTATGAAGTATTTACAGCTAGAGATTATAGCTCTATTATCTTTGCTGGAGAAAGCCGTGAACCTAAAAAGGTATATGAACTAATTAAAGAAGAAATCAGTAGAGTTCAGGCTATAGGTGTTAGCCCTGAGGACTTTAACCGTACTAAACAGGCAGTATATGGTAAATATATTGGTATGTACTCCCGTCCTGATTCAATAGCAACAGTTATGATGCAGAGTCATTTTATGGGCTGTGGGCTGTATCAGGTGCTAGAAACAGCAGCCAATATTACTCTAGAAGATGTTAATAGAAGACTAGGTGAGATTTCAGTAGCAAATAGTGCATTATCTGTAGTTTCTACATCTGAGTTACCTTCAGCATAATTATAATTGAGAGAAAGCTGTAGGTTAGATTTAATCTACAGCTTAAGAAAGGATGTATCAGATGACAGAGATAGTATCTTTCCCAGGGCTGGGCTTAGACATCGAGCTAAATAGAATAGCTTTGGAATTTGGTAATTTTAAAATATACTGGTACGGCATACTAGCAGCTACAGGAATAATGTTAGGTCTTATGTATGTGCTAAAACGCAGTAATCAGTTTGGACTTAATGCCGACAAGGCGCTAGATGTATTTTTATATGGTGCTGTAGGAGGCTTAGTGGGCGCAAGAGCCTACTATGTAATCTTCTCATGGGATCAGTACAAAGATAATCTTATGGATATCTTTAAAATCTGGAATGGTGGTATCGCCATATACGGTGGTATGATAGGTGGTTTCCTAGTAGGTATATATGTAGCTAAAAAGAAGAATATGAAGGTACTACCTCTTACAGATGTGGTGCTATCAGGTTTCCTACTAGGACAGAGTATCGGCAGATGGGGTAACTTTGTTAATGTTGAGGCTTTTGGCTCAAACACAACACTACCTTGGGGTATGACTAGCCCATCAATCTCAGCATACCTAGCTAATCAACAAGCATCATTATCGGAAATAGGCATAATGATTGATCCATCTATGCCAGTACACCCGACATTTTTCTATGAGTCTATATGGTGCTTTATCGGATTTATTATAGTGGCACTATATGCTAATAAGAGAAAATTCGATGGTGAGCTAACACTATTCTACTGTGTATGGTATGGCTCAGAGCGATTTGTAGTGGAAGGTCTTAGAACAGATAGCTTAATGATAGGTGATATTAGAGTATCCCAGATGCTTTCTGGTATAGTGGCTGTGGCTGCACTTATTATTTGGATTAAGGTAAGAAATGATATTAAGAAGAAAAATGATCTTAACTATCTGATACCTTATGGTAAATCAGAGGAATACAAAGCAGAGTTAATGGATGGAATACTTTCTGTGGGAGTAGGCAGTGGAATACAGTTAGAGGACATGGTTAAATCTATGAATTTAGAGGGATTGACTACAGAAGAGCAAGAAACACCACAGGATAAATCAGAAGTAGTTCATAAAACTGAGGAATAAAATACAATATAAGGAGAATTCAGATGGCGATAATTATTGACGGAAAACAGATAGCAGCAGATTTAAGAGAAAAGTTAAAATCCGATGTAGCAGAGTTAAAAGCAAAAGGTGTTAATCCTGGCATGGCAGTAATTATGGTAGGGGAAGATCCAGCAGCAGCAGTTTATGTAAAAAATAGAGGCAGGGACTGTGAAGAACTCGGATTTGTTAATAAGGAGTATATTCTTAAGGAAGACACCAGCCAAGAAGAACTACTACAGGTGCTAAACTCGGTAAATAATGACAAGGAAATCCACGGTATACTTATACAGCTACCACTGCCAAAACATATAGATGAAGAAATAATTCTAAAATCCATTGCGCCTGAGAAGGATGTTGATGTATTCCATCCAGAAAATGTAGGAAGAATAATGATAGGTGATTATGATTATGCCACCTGTACACCTTCGGCAGTAATGGAACTGATTAAAGCCAGTGGCATAGATCCAACAGGTAAGCACTGTGTAGTTATAGGTAGAAGTAATATTGTTGGTAAACCTGTAGCAATGTTAATGTTACAAGCTAATGCAACAGTTACCATCTGTCACTCTAAAACTAAGGATTTAGCTCAGGTTTGTAGCAGTGCTGATATATTAATCTCTGCAATAGGCAAACCTAAATTTGTAACTGCTGACATGGTAAAAGAAGGCGCAGTTGTTATTGATGTAGGTATTAACCGTGATGAAAATAATAAGCTATGTGGTGATGTAGACTATGCTAATGTAAAAGATAAAACTAGCTACATAACTCCAGTGCCAGGTGGAGTAGGGCCGATGACAAGAGTAGCCTTATTAAAGAATACTCTAAAAGCAGCTTCTAAAGGTTTATAATTCTAGGTTTAAGTTAGAATTATATCAGCAGTTAAAGAATATATAATGTTAATAATAAGTAAGAGTAGTAAAGCTATAATATCCAGATAGGATGGGTGGTTATATGAAGAAGATTTTTACAATACTAGCATTATCATTAAGTCTAGTTGGTTGTAATCAATTAGATGTAGACAAGACCATAGAGGAAAGTCCAGTGCCTACAGAAACCAGTGTGCCAACAGATAAACCACAAGAGATTATGGGAATATCTATTGAGGCACAAAAGTCTCAAGAGGATATATCCGGTATGAATCTATATAATAAAGTTGACTATAATTTCTTAGATGAGTTAGGTTATGTGGCAGTGTATACCTCAGCAGAAAAGCTAGAAGACAATTCCTTTGCATGGGATGACGGACAGGAGTTTATGGTGGAGGTATACGACGGGGAGAACTGCTACTATCCACTAGAGAGAAGCTATATACAACTTGGAGTACCAGAGATAACCCTTTTTACCAGTGGAGATAGTGGTGACAGCAACATTATTATAGAGATCATTACAAGTTCTGGCATAGATATGAAACTATACACCTATAGTAGAGAAACCCAGTCACTAACAGGGGAGTATATCTATGAAAATAACAATATTAACCTAATTTATGGCTAGTAAAAGCTACTGGGTAGACATTTTATTAGAAAAGCAAAATTCCACTTGACAACAGACCCCCTAAGTGGTAGAATAGTTAATCGGGTAGGAAACTACCCAATCCATGAGTAAATCGCTCAGGATTATCAAATATGTAAGGAGGTGCAATATGCCAACCTTTAACCAGCTAGTAAGAAAAGGT
>CAYJEQ010000017.1:0-36934 GCA_964369235.1 uncultured Oscillospiraceae bacterium
GCCTCCGGTCGGAATCGAACCAACGACACGTGGATTTTCAGTCCACTGCTCTACCGACTGAGCTACAGAGGCTTATTTGGCGACCCGGAAGGGGCTCGAACCCTCGACCTCCAGCGTGACAGGCTGGCGTTCTAACCAACTGAACTACCGGGCCAAATAATGGTGGGAACAACAGGGCTCGAACCTGTGACCCTCTGCTTGTAAGGCAGATGCTCTCCCAGCTGAGCTATGCTCCCACATACTTTATCACTAAGTTTTTCTAGCGGGTACTGGGCGTTCCCCTTAGCGACGAATATTATTATATCGCATTTTTTCTTAAATGTCAACACTTTTTCAAAAGTTTTTTAAAGTTTTTTTCACTTTCTTTGTAAACCCTCTATTTTACATGGTTTATAGCATTTAACATTAATGTAATTTATAGTGTTTTCTCTTTAATTTTTACATTTATTTATAATTTATATTAAATACTTCTTAAGAATTATTTATTAAAATATTATTGTATTTATTTTTTTGATATACAAAATATAGGTTCTACTATAGGTAATTTTAAATAGCAGAATATCCAGTCTTTAGCTTCTAGATATTCTGCTACTACTTTAGTAAATAGATTTCACTTTACTATTTATATAGAATTACTGCCAATATGCATTGTGCTTTCTGGCATTAATTCTGTACTCATAATAAATAACATCTCTTCTAGTTTTTTAATATCTTCTTCCGGAAAACGCTCTCTCATACGGTTAATTACAACCTTAACATAGTCATAATTCATCTCGTAGTAATCAAAGAATTTATCTGTTACTTCCAGATAATACTCTCTTTTGTCGGTTTTAGAGTTAATTTTACGGATATAGCCTTTTTTCACAAGGCTATTTATTTTATAGGCAGCATTAGGTGCAGATATCTGGGTAAAATTTGCAAACTGGTTAATTGTAGGCAGATTTAGTACATGTATAGCTTCTACACAGAAGGTTTCCACTGCTGTAAGGCTTGCCTCTCTTGCACCAAATCTCTTGAAAATTTTACTGTAAAACTGCAACTTAAACTTTCTATACACATCAGAAAAATATTGTTCAAGCATGTAAATTACGCCTTTCCATTAGTTAAATAATTTCTCAAATTCTTTTTTAGCTTATTAAGGCGAAGTGACTATTCTCCCACAGCGAAGGTTAGCTCTGCTGTTACAGCTACTTTACCATTTACTCTAGCAACTGCTTCACCATAGCCTACAGGACCTCTTTTCGCCGTTAACTTGCACTCTAGCTCTAAAACATCACCAGGTACTACCTGCTGTTTAAATCTACAGTTTTTTATACCACCAAAAAAGGCTATCTTTCCTTTATTTTCTGGTAATGAAAGTATGGCAACTGCACCTACCTGTGCAAGTGCTTCTACTATAAGTACACCGGGCATTACATGTTTCTGTGGAAAATGCCCACAAAACTGCATTTCGTTAGCTGTAACGCATTTTATGCCCTTTGCCCATTCCCCTGGCTCTCCGTCAACTATTTTGTCAACTAATAGAAAAGGGTATCTATGGGGGATAATATCCATTATTTCATTAGAGTTAAACTGCATACTATTCACCAACCTTCTTTAGAAGGATTGTTGCATTATGCCCACCAAATCCTAGTGAGTTAGACATTGCGTAATTTACCTCTACAGCTCTACCTACATTTGGTACTATGTCAAGATCACACTCTGGATCTGCTTCTTTGTAGTTAATTGTTGCCGGTACAAAGCTATCTTCAATAGCCTTTGCAGAGATAATAGCCTCTACAGCCCCAGCAGCACCTAGTAGATGTCCTGTCATGGATTTTGTACTACTAATCATTACATTCTTAGCATGGTCACCTAGAGCCATTTTAACAGCCATAGTTTCGCCCTTATCATTTAAAGGTGTTGATGTACCATGTGCGTTAATATAGTCAATTTTATCTGGGCTAATGCCTGCATCGCTAATTGCATCCATCATACACTGAGCACCACCACTACCGTCCGGTGTTGGGGCTGTCATATGGTAGGCATCACAGTTAGCACCGTAACCTACAACCTCAGCAATAATGTGAGCACCTCTTGCTTTTGCGTGCTCGTATTCCTCTAGTATAACTATACCTGCGCCTTCACCCATTACAAAACCACTTCTTCTAGCATCAAATGGTGTGGAGCCATTAGCTGGATCTTCATTTTCACAAAGAGCCTTCATAGATGTAAAACCACCCATGCCAAGCTCAGAAATGCTGCTTTCAGCACCACCACAAAGCATTACTTCATGGTAGCCATCTCTAATGCTTCTAAAACCGTCACCAATAGCATTAGTACCACCAGCACAAGCTGTTACCACTGAATTACACATACCCTTAAATCCAAATCTTATTGCCACTAAACCAGCACCCATATTGGAGATAGCCATAGGGATAAAGAATGGAGATACTCTATCATATCCTTTTTCCATTGCTTTAATCTGCTCGTTCTGGATTGTTCTAATACCACCAATACCAGAGGATACTATTACACCACAGCGCTTAGGATCGGTTTTTTCCATATCCAGTCCACTGTTTTTAAAGGCTTCATCTGCTGCCACTATTGCATAGATGGAGTATTTATCCATTCTGCGCTGTTCTTTTTTATCTATTATATCATCACAGTTAAAATCTTTTAATTCCCCTGCAATCTTTACCTTCATATTAGATGTATCATAGGATTTTATTAAATCAATACCACATCTGCCTTCTTTTGCAGCTGCCCACATATCATTAACATTATTACCAATAGGTGTTACTGCACCCATACCTGTTATAACAACTCTTCTTTTCATACTAATGCTCCATTCCGTCGCTTGTTAGCGATACAAAATATTATTAAAGTCACTCTCATCACCTCAAGCAGAGGAATGATAAGAGCATTATAGCGATTAAGGACGGTAGTGAACTTGTGAACGAATCGTCCTAAGCATCACCCCGTGAGGAGATATTTTAAAACTTGTTTTAAAATATTCGCTCCATTCCGTCGCTTGTTAGCGATACAAAATATTATTAAAGTCACTCTCATCACCTCAAGCAGAGGAATGATAAGAGC
Organism: uncultured Oscillospiraceae bacterium; assembly: GCA_964369235.1. Classification (GTDB taxonomy): domain Bacteria; phylum Bacillota; class Clostridia; order Oscillospirales; family Ruminococcaceae; genus CAYJEQ01. Next base: position 3,079 of record CAYJEQ010000017.1, read on the forward strand.
ATTATAGCGATTAAGGACGGTAGTGAACTCGTGAACGAATCGTCCTAAGCATCACCCCGTGAGGTGATATTTTAAAACTTGTTTTAAAATATTCGCTCCATTTCTCATAAATTTCTGCTGAAATTATACTTATGTCACTGAAAAAATAAATCTTTAGAAGACTATTAGTGACCAATATTACATTGCCATACCACCATCAATACTGATAACCTGTCCTGTCATGTAATCTGATCCTTCGCCAGCTAAAAATGCCACTACTTTAGCTACATCTTCAGCTGTTCCCATTCTACCCATTGGTATACTGGAAAGTAGGCTTTCCTTTGTTTGCTCAGATAAAACCTCGGTCATATCTGACTGGATAAAACCAGGGGCAACTGCGTTAACCTGTATATTTCTCCCTGCAAGCTCTCTTGCTAGGGATTTTGTCATTCCTATAAGTCCTGCTTTACTAGCACAGTAGTTTACCTGTCCAGCATTTCCTATTAGACCTACTACACTACTAATATTAATAATCTTACCTTTACGCTGTTTCATCATAGGACGAGATACTTCCTTCATACAAAGGAATGCACCTTTTAGGTTTACATCAATAACCCCATCAAAATCCTCTTCGCTCATACGCATTAATAGATTATCCTTAGTAATACCGGCATTGTTTACCAGTATATCAATACTACCAAATGCCTCTGTAGCCTTAGCCATAAGGTTTTTTACATCCTCTGCCACTGCCACATTACCTGCCACTGCTATTGCTTCTACGCCTTTTTCCTGACACAGCTTTACTGTTTCTTCTGCTGCGTTTTGGTTTCCTGCGTAGTTTACTACTATATTGTTTCCTGCTTCAGCCAGTGCCACGCAGATCGCTCTGCCTATACCACGGCTTCCACCAGTTATTACTGCTGTTTTTGCCATTATGATACTTCTCCTTTTAGATATGCAATTGCAGATTCATAGCTTGCTACATCTTCTATAGCAAGTGTTTTTACCTGTGGTGCAATCTTCTTAATAAATCCACTTAGTGATTTACCTGGGCCAATCTCTACTATTGTATCTACACCCTGATCCACCATATAACGAACGCTATCCTCAAAGTAAACACTTGTCTGTACCTGCTGAATAAGTAGGTTATCTATTCCTTCGCTATCAACTATTGGCTGTGCTGTTGCATTTGCAATTACTGGGAACTTAGGCTTGTTAAATTTAACCTCACCAAATAACTCCTTTAGTCTATCTCCTGCTGGTGCCATTAGTGTTGTGTGAAATGGCCCACTTACCATTAGAGCTATTGCTCTTTTTGCACCTTCTTCTTTAGCCGCTACTGCCGCTTTATCTACTGCTATCTTTTCGCCACTGATTACCAGCTGGCCTGGGCAGTTGTAGTTTGCAATCTGTACAACACCTTCACTGCTAAATCTATCACAGATTTCCTGTAGTTTGTCTCTATCCATACCAAGTACTGCGTACATTGCTGTTTCAACACCTGTTACTGCTTCCTTCATTGCCTTGCCACGATATGCTGCAATCTCTGCTGTTGTTGCTGCATCCCATACGCCGGCACCACATAATGCACTGTATTCACCTAGGCTTAGTCCAGCTGCTATTTCTGGTACGATACCTTCTGCATCTAGCATTGCCTGTGCTCCAGCTGCAAAGGCAACTAGACAAGGCTGTGTATTCTCCGTCTGGGACAGTGTGTCCAGTGGCCCATTAAAGCATAAATCCTTATATGTTCCTGTGTTATCTGCACTGTCAAAAGCTTTTTTAAATACATCGCTGTACTCGTATAGATCTGCACCCATTCCTACTTTTTGGCTTCCTTGACCTGCGTATACAAATGCTAATTTCATAATAATTACCGTCCTTTCTTGACTGTCAGCTGTTACTACAGCTCTACTTTGCTACTATACTGTGCACTGGTCTTTTCTCCAGTCAAGCAGTAGCTCATCTATTACTTCTTTTACACTTTGAATTTTCTCTATTCTATGTCCATTAGCCCCTGTGAAAAATAATCCATTTTCAAAGTCGCCTTTTACTGCTGAGATAAGTGCCTTTGATATACAGTATGGGGTTGTTGCCACTGTACAGGTTCTCAGACATTTAATACAGGTTGTTGGAGGAATTCTACCCTCTGCTTCTAGCTTTTTAATAAGTGGGGTTTTAAAAGCTCTCCCCGGTAGACCTGCTGGACTTCCTACAATCTGTATATCTTCTTCTTTAGCATTAACAAAAACCTGTTTGTATGCCTCAGAGGCATCACATTCGTGGGTTGCTATAAATCTAGTTCCCACCTGTACACCAGCTGCGCCTACATTTATCATCTCCATTACATCTTCTGATGTAAAGATACCACCAGCTGCAAATACTGGGATTTTTCTCTGATATTTTTCTTCATATGGAATTATAGTGGATACTACCTCTTTTACTATATCTTTAAGAGGCTGTGCTGTGCCCTCTAGTAGCTCTGCTTTTTTAAAACCTAGATGTCCACCTGCTAGACTACCTTCTACCACTACAAAATCTGGCGCGACACCATCTCTTGTATCCCATGCTTTGCAGATGGTTTTAATAGCTTTAGCCGAACTTACTATTGGCGCCATTGCCACCTTGCTATCCTTTACTATCTTAGGTAGCTCTAGTGGTAGCCCTGCTCCAGAGATAACACAGTCAATACCAGCCTTTATTGCTGTTGCTACTGCTTGTGCATAGTCGGTTGTTGCTACCATTGCATTAATAGCTACCATGCCTTTTCCCATTGCAATTTCTTTTGCTTTTTTTATCTCTTCTGTTAGTCCCTCTACATTAAGTTTCTGGGAATTCTGCCAGAAACCTTCCTTAAGATAACCAGCTCCAGCTGTAGATATAACACCTACACCACCGTTTTTTGCTACATGACCTGCAAGATTTGCCAGGGATACCCCTACGCCCATCCCACCTTGGATAATTGGAATTTCTAACTTTTTACCATTAATTATCATCTTCTGCCTCCACTAAATCTCTTAGCACTTTTTTATAGCCATTCATCATATCTTCAAGTATTTCAGCAAGTGGTTTTCTCTCATTAACCATACCTGCTACCTGTCCTGTCATTAATGAGCCCTGCTGTACATCACCATCAAAAACTGCTTTTCTAAGAGATCCCAGTGTAAAATGCTCTAGTTCTTCTTTTGTTGCTCCACCGTATTCTAATTTTAGATATTCTCTCGCCATTTTATTTTTTATAATTCTTACAGGAACACCAGCTGTTCTACCTGTTACTGTTGTGTCGTTATCCCCTGCTTTTAGCACTGCTTCTTTGTAATTCTCATGTACTGGACACTCATCACTGGCCAGTAGACATGTACCTACCTGTACGCCAATAGCCCCCAGACTAAAAGCCGATAATAGCTGTCCACCACTTGCTATACCACCTGCTGCTATTACAGGAATGTTTACTGCTGCAACTACCTGTGGTACTAGCGCCATTGTTGTAAGCTCCCCTACATGACCACCACTTTCGGTGCCTTCTGCTATTACTGCATCTGCTCCTAGCTTCTCCATACGCTTAGCCAGTGAAACCCCTGGAATAACTGGAATAACCAGTGCTCCAGACTCTTTCCACATCGGGATATACTTCCCTGGGCTACCTGCACCTGTTGTAACTACTGCAACCTTAGCATCTGCTACTACCTGTGCCATCTCATCGCTATGTGGATTCATAAGCATTAGATTTACCCCAAACGGCTTATCTGTAAGTCCACGACAGATTTCAATTTCTTCTTTTAATTTTTCTGGTGTCCATGCTCCAGAACCAATAATGCCTAGTCCTCCAGCATTAGATACTGCTGCTGCAAAAGCTCCTGTTGCTATATGTGCCATTGCACCCTGTATAATAGGATATTTAATCCCTAGTAATTTATCTAATCTCATTTATGATGTTACCTTTCAAATATATATTAATACCAACGAAGAGTTGTGCCACCCCATGCAAGCCCTGATCCAAATCCAACTAAAATTATATTATCCCCAGATTTAAATGCACCCTTTTGGTTTAACTCATCTAGTGCAATTGGAATACTTGCTGCCGAAGTGTTACCATAATCAGCAATATTCATGTAAAACTGCTCTGGTTTGCCTTTTAGCTTTTTGCAGGTGTGGGTAATTATTCTCTCATTTGCCTGATGGCATACTATATGCTGATAGTCTGCTGGAGTAGTGTTTGATTTCTCACATAAACTCTCCACTGTTGTTCTCATCTTCTCGGTAGCAAATCTAAATACTTCCTTACCGTCCATGTGAATACAGCATTTTGCATCTTCTTCTGTTGGAATCGCTCTGCAGTATAGTACCTGATCATCACCACGGCTACCGTATACCCACTGATTTACATGTTCTGTATCGGTTGTAACTACTGCTGCTCCTGCACCATCACCGAATATAATACAAGTTCCTCTATCTTCAAAGTCTAGTTTAGGAGAGATTTTCTCACTGCCTACAACTATACCGTATACGCCTTCTTCCTGTAGTAGACCCTGTGCAACCTTAAGACCATTTACAAATCCTGTACAAGCTGAGTTTACATCTAGTGCAAACACATCTTCCCCTAGTCCTAGCTCCTTCTGTACTAAACTAGCTGTTGATGGTGTAAAGTTATCTGGAGTAAATGTTGCAACTATTACTACCTTTACTTTATCTTTATCTATACCACTTGCCTCTAGGGCTTTTCTTGCTGCATTTGTTGCCATCTCTGTGTTTGTAATCTCACCTGCATAGTTTCTACTATGTATGCCTGTTCTCTCTACTATCCACTGATGATTAGTGTCTACTGTTTCACTTAGTTTGTGGTTATCCACTTTGTTAGGTGGTGCATAGCTACCTGTTGATATTATTTTTATTCCGTTCATAAGTCACCTTCCACCTATGCCTTTCATTTATATATAAAGCATTACTGCTATTAAATCAGTTTTATTAAATACCAAGGATATATTCTATCCTAATTAATCCATAAAAACCTTCACTGCTTACTGGGCTGTGAAGGTTTTTGTAGTTGTTATTACTTGTTGTTTTCGATGTATGCTACAATGTCGCCCACTGTTTTCATATTTGCAAGTTCTTCATCTGGGATGGAAATTTCAAATGCTTCTTCTAGAGCCATGTTGATTTCAACAGCGTCTAGGGAGTCAGCGCCTAGATCATCAGATAGGCTAGCTTCCATAGTAACATCATCAGCCTCGCAGTTAATAGTATCTACAATTACATCTTTTACTTTTTCAAAAATCATAATAAAGTTCCTTTCTTTAGGTGAATAATAATTAAATTTTTTTAGTTAAAAGTTTTTAGTTAAATCTTTTTAACTATTTCTTGCTCATATTATCACTATTTTTTGCCTTTGTCAACTTATAAACATAGTTTTTCAAGAAAAATTCATAATTTATTAATATAAACACTGTGACAAATGTATATTGACTTATTTAAAAACCTATTTACTAAGCCATATATATAATAGGTATAACTAGTAATATTTTAGGCGCATTTAAAAAAAATAATCAAAATCCCATTAACAATGGCTTTATTATTAAAAAATATATAAATCTTATAAATTATAGACTGAATTTTTTGGTTAAAAATTTTTCCTCCTTACACCTTATATAAACCTGTGTTTTTTTGCTAAAATATCCTATATTTTTCTTATTTAACCCATTTAATCACAGTTTAGATTGTTATATTATACAAAATCACCTATCTATCCACCTAGCCTATAAGTCAAAATATTTAAATACAGGCTACATTTGATAGAATTTGTGCCACTTAAAACTTTATTGGACAATATCTTTTCTATATGTTATACTAATACGGTTATGTAAATATGTATTAACTGTATAAATACTGTGATATAATCAAGTTATATCTTCCATTTTATATGGGATTTATCAACTTGATGGATTATGTCAAAAAATCTTAGGTAATCATAGTATAATGGCAGTGCATATTTATTTCAGTATTTTATACCATTTTGGGAGGCAACATGATTACAGTATCCGATGTAACTTTGGCATTTAGCGGTACCCCACTATTTAAAGATGTGGATCTTAAATTCACACCTGGGAACTGCTACGGTATTATCGGCGCAAACGGCGCTGGTAAATCCACATTTTTAAAACTGCTGTCAGGTGTTCTTGACACAACTAAGGGCTCTATTATTATCCCTGAAAAAACCCGTATCTCTGTACTAAAGCAGGATCACTATGCTTTTGACGAGTACACTGTACTTGATACAATTATTATGGGTAACCCTCGTCTATACGAGCTAATCAAAGCTAAAGAAGAGCTTTATAGCAAGGAAGACTTTACCGAAGAAGACGGTATCCTAGCTACCGAGCTAGAAGCGGAATTTGAAGAGCTAGACGGTTGGAATGCAGAAACCGAAGCTTTAAAACTTCTAAAAGGTCTTGGTATTGAGAATGATATTCTTTATACTATGATGAATACACTAACAGGTAAGGATAAGGTTAAGGTTTTACTGGCTAGTGCTCTATTTGGCAAGCCAGAAGTAATCCTACTTGATGAGCCTACTAACCACCTTGATCTAGTATCTATTAACTGGTTGGAAGATTTCCTAATGGATTATCATGGCACAGTTATTGTAGTATCCCATGACCGTCACTTCCTAAATACCGTTTGTACACATATCGTTGATATTGACTACGGTAAGATTAAGATGTATGTTGGTAACTATGAGTTCTGGTATGAGTCCAGCCAGTTAATGCAGAGACTTCTAAAGGAACAAAACCGTAAGGCAGAGGACAAGATTAAAGATCTTCAGAACTTTATCGCTCGATTCTCCGCTAATAAATCCAAGGCTAAACAGGCTACTTCTAGAAGAAAGCTTATTGATAAGCTAACTGTTGAAGAAATGCCTGCATCTTCCAGAAGATATCCATATGTAGGCTTTACAATGGATAGAGAGATTGGTAAAGATGTATTAATGGTTGAGGGTATCTCTAAGACTATTGATGGTGTTAAGGTGCTAGATAACGTATCCTTTATTATGGGTCGTGAGGACAAGATTGCCTTTGTTGGTGAGAATGAAATCGCTATTACTGCACTATTTAAAATCCTTGCTGGGGAAATGGAAGCTGACGAAGGTAGCTTTAAATGGGGTGTAAGTACATCTCAGTCCTACTTCCCTAAGGATAACTCAGAGTACTTTAATGACTGTGACCTATCTATTATCCAGTGGCTAATGCAGTTCTCTAAGGACGATTCTGAAACCTTCCTAAGAGGTTTCCTAGGCCGTATGCTATTCTCTGGTGAGGAAGTTTACAAGGCAGTTAAGGTACTTAGTGGTGGTGAGAAGGTTAGATGTATGCTGTCTAAAATGATGATGTACGGCTCTAATGTTCTACTGATGGATCAGCCTACCAACCACCTTGACCTTGAGTCTATTACAGCAGTTAATAACTCTATGACCGACTTTAAGGGCGCTATTATCTTCTCCTCCCATGACTATGAGTTTGTACAGACAGTTGCAAACCGTATTATGGAGCTACAGCCAGATGGCACACTATTTGATAGAAAGTGCACATATGAAGAATTTGTAGAGCTAAAAATTAAACAGGGTAAGCAGTAAAATATAAATTTATCCCACTGGGATAAATTACAATAAAACCAAAGCTACCACTTTTAAAAGTGGTAGCTTTGGTTTTCATTTAATAATGGCTCATTGTCAATAGTTGGTGCCAAAGATAAAACGGAATATGAGTAGGTGGTGGAAGCCACCTACTTTTTTTCTATCTATGTACCCTAACCCCTACAATCTTTATATCTTTAGTTAGGTGATCTTCTTCATAAGGCTGTTCCTTTGCATAATCGGTAGTTAGATATTTCTTATTATCATCAGAAAATACTGTGGTAATTACTGTATCCCTACCTAACTGATTTTTTGCTATAATGGCTCCTAGCATATTTGCCCCTGAGGATATTCCAACCCCTAACCCCTGAGTTTTTGATAACATTCTTGCCATGTTAATAGCATCACCGTCATCAACCTGTATTATCCTATCCATCCAAGGTGCATTTTTTACTATATCAGGTATAAATTCATCAGATATACCAGCTATTCTATGAGATCCCACCTTGTAACCAGTAGTTAGTGTTGGTGAGCTTTTAGGCTCTAGTGGCATAATCAGTGCATTAGGATTTATTTCCTTTAGCTTTCTGCCTGTGCCTACAACCGTTCCACCTGTTCCTACTCCAGCTACTAAGCCATCAGCCTTTAGTCCTAATTTCTCTAGCTGACTAGCTATCTCACTACCTGTTCCTAAATAATGGGCTGTAGGATTATCTTCATTTGCAAACTGACAAGGTAGAAAAGCTCCTATTTCTTTATTTAGGATTTTGGTTTTTTCAATAGATCCTAGAAATCCGCCTTCCTCTTTAGACACCAGTCTTACCTCGGCACCAAAGCTTTCCATTAGATGTACTCGCTCTTTACTCATCCAATCAGGCATATAGATAATAGCTGGATTGCCTAGCTGGGCTCCTATGGCACAAAAAGCTATTCCTGCATTTCCCGAAGTTGCCTCGGTAAGATACTGACCTTCCTTTATAGCTCCTGTTCTGTATGCCTCAGCCATCATATACAGGGCTGGGCGATCCTTTATACTACCTGTTAGATTATAATGCTCTGCCTTAGCATATATTACATCCTCTACCCCCTTATAACTATAATGTATCTCTAATAATGGGGTATTTCCAATCAAGGAGGATAATTCTTTGATTTTTTCTGTATACTTCATACTTATGACCATTCCTTTCTCTTAGTTTGCACGGTTTGAAATTTTATTTTCATACTTCACCAACGCCTTTCGGTATTACTCTTTATAATTTATCTATTTACTATTTTACCACATAAAAACTACAAAATCCATCAATTTGATAAATATTACATTTTTTTACATTTATTAAAGATAATATTAATTGTTAATAATATTTCACTTGACTTTTGGTGATAAATTTAATATTATATTATTTAGTGTAGTGTTCGGAACTTGTCATGAAAAATTATCGCATATTTGATTTTTGTACTTTACATAAGCCTTTGGCTTTCCAAAACCTTAACCTCTGATCGTTTAAAGGGGTGGTTTTGCTTAGTTTATTCTATTTACTATGTGATTAATATTTTCTAATTTTATTATTTTAGCTTTATTTGGCTATAATAATCCTAGGACAATTTAAAACTTAAAAGGAAATAACTATCTGTCTATATCTCTATCTAGGCAAATAGCTACTTTTTTGCTGAATTTTTAGCATAATATCGGCTAAATCAGCTTGAAATTTATTACTTTCGGTAATCTACTCTACATATTTTTTAATAATAATATATATAATTAATCAAGGAGGAATATCGTGACAGAATCTAATAATAACCCAAAACCAAAAAGAGTCGGCAAACCACCTGTAAAATCTCAAAATAATCAAAATAATAATTCGGCTGAAGTATCAGAGCAGCCTAAAAATAGACCTTATTTTAAGAAAAACTACAAAAACAACAAGGGTGGCAAATCACCTAATAGAAAACCTCAAGCAGGTGAACCTCTAGCTACAGCAGTGGCAAATGCCCTAGCAGCAACAGTAGGCAGCGAATCTACAGATGTAGCTACACCAGCTCAGTCCCAATCCCCAAAGAGAAACCACCGAACCCCTAATAGAAACCTTGGCAACAAGACTAAGCGTTCCACTGGTCGCAGAGGAACCCCTATTAAAATTACCTCTCTAGGTGGTGTTCACGAAATCGGCAAAAACTTAACTGTATACGAATGTGGCAGTGATATGTTTATGGTTGACTGTGGACTTAGCTTCCCAGATGATGATATGCTAGGAATTGACCTAGTTATACCTGACTTCACCCATTTAATCAGAAATGTGGATAAACTAAGAGGTCTGGTACTTACTCATGGTCATGAGGATCATATCGGTGCTATCCCCTATCTAATCAAACAGGGTATAAATATTCCTATCTATGGTACTAAGTTAACCCTTGGTATACTAGAAGGTAAACTTAAGGAACATGGTTTGCTAAACAAAGCAAAACTTAATGTAGTAACTGCTGGCACAACTGTTAAACTAGGCTGTATGGCTGTAGAGTTTATTGCCGTAAACCACTCTATTCCAGATGCTTGTGGATTAGCTATATTTACACCAGCTGGTACAATTATTCAAACTGGTGACTTTAAGATTGACTTTACCCCAGTAATGGGTGAGCCTGTTAATCTTGCTAGATTTGGAGAACTAGGAAGCAAGGGTGTTCTTGCCCTACTACCTGATTCCACCAATGCAGATAAGCCTGGGCTGAGCCTAAGTGAAAAAACAGTGTCTGACTCCTTTGCTAATCTATTTAGAAATGCTGGTAAAAAGCGTATACTAATTGCAACATTTGCATCTAATGTACACCGTATCCAGACTATCTTTAACTATGCTATTGCTAACGGCCGTAAGGTTGCAGTATCTGGCAGAAGTATGGAGAATGTAGTAGCCAAGGCTACTGAGCTAGGTTACCTAAAATACCCACCTGAAATCCTAGTAAATATCGACCACATTAAAAACTATCGTGATGAAAACATCGTTATCGTTACAACAGGTAGTCAGGGCGAGCCTATGAGTGCTCTTGCTCGTATGGCTACTAACGATCACCGTAAAATCTCCATTACAGATAATGACTTTATTATAATCTCTGCCCATGCAATCCCAGGTAATGAGAAGCTGGTTAACCGTCTTGTAAATGATCTAATGAAGCTAGGTGCTGATGTTATCTACGATAAGAGATATAACACTCATGTTTCTGGTCATGCTAATCAGGAAGATTTAAAGCTAATGCTACAGCTTACAAAACCTAAGTTTGTAATCCCACTTCACGGTGAGTACAAACATCTAAAATGCCAAAAAGACCTAGCTCTTGACATTGGTATCCCATCAGAAAATATCCTAATACCTCACATTGGTAAGGAAATGCTACTAGATGGTGTTGATATTAAGGTTACTGGTGATGTGCCAGCTGGTCGAGTAATGGTTGATGGACTAGGTATTGGCGATGTAGGTAGTATTGTACTTCGCGACCGTAAGCACCTATCAGAAGATGGGCTGATTGTAGTAGTATCTACTATTGACTCTGCAACAGGTGATATTATCGCTGGCCCTGACATCGTTTCTCGTGGATTTGTCTATGTCAGAGAATCTGAGGACATGATGAAGGAAGCTAGAGAAATCTGTCTAAAGGCGCTTAATAATACCACATCTGCTAGTTACAGAGATTGGAACGGTATGAAACAGGCTGTCAGAGAGCAACTTAATCAGTATATCTACAGCAAAACCAAGCGTAATCCAATGATCCTACCAATTATTCAGGAAGTATAAACTGTTTCTATATTAATTGTTTTTACCCTAATATTTAATAAAGAACTAATAAAAGTTAAATTCCCAATATACCGTAGCTATTAGAAATAGTGGTATATTGGGATTTCTTTTGTATGTGGTAAAAACATATGGAAAATTTTATAAAATAGCTATGCTAACAGATACTTTGTGGTATAATTATCTAAATAGATATAGGTATAATATGGTGAAATTTAAGGAGAATAATATGCTAGTTAAAAAGGAAGATATGTTGCAAGTACTACAGGAAAAACTAATTAAATATGGGCTTTGTAAGGAAATAGCAAAGGTATCTGCAGAGAACTTTGTGGAGAATAGTTTATATGGGGTGCTGTCTCATGGGGTTAATAGATTTCCCAAAGTAATCTCCTACCTAGAAAAAGGATATATCAAACCAGAAAATAAGCCTAGCCTTGTACAGTCCATGGGAGCTTTAGAAAAATGGGATGGTAATCTAGGTATGGGAAACAGCAATGCTATAATATGTATGGATAGGGCAGTTGAGCTGGCAAAGGAATATGGAATAGGCTGTGTGGCACTTAAAAATACCAACCACTGGATGAGAGCAGGTGCACTAGCTGTAAGAGGGGCAAAAGCTAATTGCGTAGGAATCTGCTGGTCTAATACCATGCCTAATATGCCAGCATGGGGAGGCACTGACAGAAGGATTGGCAACAATCCTATGGCTATAGCTGTACCCTTAAAGGATGGTGGTCATGTATTGGTGGACAACGCCATGTCACAGTTTTCCTATGGAGCTATAGAATCAGCAAAGCTAGCTGGCAAAAAGCTACCTGTATATGGTGGTTTTGACAGTGAAGGTAATCTAAGCTGTGATCCAGTGGAAATTGAAAAAACTTGGCGTGTACTACCTATTGGTTACTGGAAGGGCTCGGGATTTTCTATACTACTTGATATGGCAGTAAGTTTACTATCCGAGGGCAATTCCACCAGTGATATAGGTAAAATAAGTAGCGATGAATACGGACTAAGTCAGATTTTCATTGCTATTAACGCAGAATCTAAAGGTGATGTAGTGGAGAGAATAATAGCAGATATTAAGAGCTCACAGTTAGTGGAGGGTGCAGAGGAGATTTTATATCCATCTGAGCGTGCTAATAAAGCCTTTATAGCCAATAGCCAAAATGGCATAGAGGTAAATGACGGGGTATGGAATAAGATACTAGCACTGTAAAAATTAAGGTAAAACTGATTTTTATAGGTTAAGATAAAGCAGATATTATGACTGTAAGAGAACTTTTTAGCTAATAAGGGTTTTGTTGTTTATTTAGGTAATATGTGTTATAATCTCCTGTAGACTGCAAAAGAGACCTTGTATCAAAGAGGTTCTTTTGATAATAACACTACAGTTAAATAGATAGTGGATAGATAATTAGTAAATAGGAGGACAAAACATTGGCATTTGATGGGGCTTTTATAAGCCAGTTAGTACAGGAAATAAATAATGTGGCTATGGATAGCCGTATAGATAAGATACATCAGCCTACTAGAGAGGAGCTGATTATATCACTGCGTACAAGGCAGGGTGGATATAAACTGCTACTATCAGCAGGGGCAGGCACCCCGAGATTTCATTTTACAAAGATTGCAAGAGAAAACCCAAAATCCCCACCTATGTTTTGCATGCTTATGCGTAAGCATCTTACAGGAGGTAAGTTTCTAGGGGCTACCCAGATAAACTTTGACCGAGTGGTGCATTTTCTATTTGAAGCTAGTAACGAACTAGGGGATAAGGTGAAGATTACCATTGCTGTAGAGATTATGGGTAGACATAGTAATATTATTGTATTTGATCAAAATAACAAGATAATAGATAGCATTAAGCGAATAGATGAGGAGATGTCCAGCGTTCGTCAGGTGCTACCGGGTATGATGTATGAACTGCCACCAGCAAGGGATCAGTTTAATATTATGGAGGCAAGTGTTAAGGATATTACTACAGCAGTACTAGGTGTTTCTAGGGACACAGAACTGTCTAAGGCTATAATGACACATCTTTGTGGTATATCTCCACTGGTAGCAAGAGAGATTGCCCTATTTGCCACTAGAGGAGAGTACCGAAATATCGGTCAGCTAACTAAGGACAACACCGATAGGTTAGAGTTTTATATAAATGCTCTAGGACTTAATCTTAAGCTAGGAAAAACCACCCCCACAATGCTACTGGAAAATGGAGTGAAACCTAAGGAATTCTCCTTTATGGATATAACCCAGTATGAGAACCTATACACTAAGCGTAGCTATGATAACTACGGAGAGATGATGGATAGTTTCTTTAGTGAAAGGGACGCTATTGAGCGTATGAAACAGCGCTCTAACGATTTACTGAAACTTCTATCTACCCTATCTGAGAGAACTGTAAGAAGGGTAAGCACCCAGAAACAGGAACTTGCAGAAAGTGTTGATCGTGAGAAACTGCGTATATATGGCGACATATTAGCAGCTAATCTACACACTATGGAAAAGGGAATGGAAAGTGTAACCCTAAATGATTTCTATAGTGAGGATTATGGGCTGGTGGACATTAAGCTTGACATAATGTTAACCCCAGTACAAAATAGCCAGAAATATTATAGCGAATATCGTAAAGCTGCCACAGCTGAGAAAAAGCTAATAGAGCTAATTAAAAAAGGCGAAGAAGAGACCGAGTATATTGACAGTGTATTTGATAGCTTAGTTCGTGCTAGAAGCGAAGAAGAGTTAGACGCTATTAGAACAGAGCTTGCATCAGAGGGGTATATTAAGAATTATGGCAGTAAGTATAAGAAGCAGGAAAAACTACCACCGATAAAATACCGTTCTAGTGATGGATTTACCATACTTGTAGGTAGAAATAATCTACAAAACGATAAGCTAACCCTTAAAACAGCACGAAACTACGATATGTGGTTTCATACTCAGAAGATTGCTGGCTCCCATGTAGTAGTGGTAGCAGATGGCAAGGAAATACCTAATAAAACTCTGGAAGAAGCAGCTATTATAGCAGCCTATAACAGTAAAGCAAGGGAATCTAGCAAAGTAGCAGTAGATTACACAATAATAAAGAATATTAAAAAACCAGTGGGTGCAAAGCCAGGTATGGTTATATACGACACCTATCAAACAGCTATAGTAAATCCTGATGGGGCATTAGTTAATAGCCTAATTGATGGATAGTGAAATAAGTGGAGCAGTAAAGTAATGGATATTTTAATTATAATGTGTGTGGGGATAGCCATTGGGCGAATGTTTGTATCTCCAAAATTTAAGCAGATAACAGAAAAAATTCAGGTGACCTGTACGGTGTTACTAATATTTACCCTAGGTGTAAGACTGGGGCAACGAGAAAATTTTATAGAGGAGCTATCCACCCTAGGGCTGGACAGCTTTATATATTTTATAGTTCCTACAGCCCTATCAGTTGTCGGAACATATCTAGTAGCTAAACTCCTTTTAGGTAAAAAGGAGGGAGCTTAATGGTATCTTTAGCAATAGTGGCACTTCTATCCGGTGTAGGTTATGGATTAATAGGCTTTGATATAGAGTTTATAAATATCCTATCAACATATTCTAACTATATATTATATGCCCTTATGTTTTTTGTAGGGATTAGTGTGGGGCTTCATCGAGGTTTGGTGGCTAAGATAAGAGAGCACCACCTAAAAATTCTCATTGTGCCAACAGTAACCATTATAGCAAGTGTGCTAGGTGGTTATCTATGTAGCTTTATTACAGGGTATCCCACAGCCATTAGCACAGCCATAGGCAGTGGTATGGGTTGGTATAGCCTTGTGGGGATTACCATTGGTGATCTAGCTGGGGCACAGTATGGCAGTGTGGCTTTTTTAAGCAGTTTAATGAGGGAGATGGGATCTTTCTTTGCGATTCCCATACTATCTAAAAAAATGGGATATTATAGCTGTGTAGCAGCTGCTGGTGCCACCAGTGAGGACACCACCCTACCAATGCTTATAAAATACACCGATGAACATATAGTTATTATAGCTGTAATAAATGGGATGATATGTTCCTCAGCAGTACCCATACTTATTTCGGCTTTGTTAATTTAATTAGATATTATAGCTAAAAAGCAACCTGAGAAAATCCTGTAGCTGTGACTAATATAGATATTTATAAATCTGTGGAAAAACAGTTGACTTTAAGCTGTTAAAATGATAGGATATAGACACAAATTATATAGTGTACATCCTGACGGATTAAGTGAGTTAACACTGTGGATTTACACTGAAAATATGCCGACCGTCTGGGCAACAAAGAATTAATCTTTGTTGCCTTTTTGTTTTTTGGATTATACAATATATATATAAACAAGGTGTAATTTATATTAATTATGTATGTATTTCTGATTTTAAAATTACAAAAAGGAACAAAGTTGACAAGACTAACTAGCTGTGATAATATTAACATATAGAAAATATACTTTTTTAGTGGAGTTTTAATTTATTGTAAAAATTGTAATTTTTTTCTATAGTTGTATTATACAGTTCTAGGGTTTTTCTTAGAAGCAGTGGATAGATTTTGCGATAATATTATGTAATAGTAGCCATACTATAAGAGCATAGCAAAATCAATGAGAAAGGTGGTAATTTTAATGAACTATACTAATGGTTTTAACACAGGTAAATGGCAGACAGAGATAAATGTGTCTGATTTTATTAAAACAAACTATACACCATATACAGGTGATGAGAGCTTTCTTTCTGAGCCTACATCACGCACAGTTCTAATTCGTGAGAAGATGGACGCACTCCTAAAAGCAGAGATGGAAAATAACGGTGTTTTATCCGTAGACAACGAAACAGTTGCAGGGGTAACAGCCTTTGTACCTGGATATATTGATAAAGACAATGAGATTATTGTAGGCTTACAGACAGATGCTCCACTTAAAAGAGCAATTAATCCTTTTGGTGGGCTGAGAATGACTAAGGATGCACTTCATGCCTATGGTTATGAGCTGTCTCCTAAGGTTGAGGAAGAGTTTAAATATCGTACCACCCATAATGATGGCGTATTTACAGCATACACACCTGAGATGAGAGCGGCTAGAAGCTGTGGTATTATTACAGGTCTACCAGATGCCTATGGTAGAGGTAGAATTATCGGTGACTACAGAAGAATAGCTCTATATGGTATTGACACTTTAGTAGAAGCTAAAAAATCCGACAGAGCAGCGCTATACGCTAAACCAATGCTTACTGAAAATGTTCGTGACCTAGAAGAAGTTCAGGCACAGATAAAAGCTTTAGGCGAGATTAAGGATATGGCAGCATCCTATGGCTATGACATCTCACAGCCAGCAACAAATGCTAAGGAAGCAGTACAGTGGCTATACTTTGGTTACCTAGCAGCTATAAAACAGCAAAACGGCGCAGCAATGAGCTTAGGTAGGGTAACAACATTTTTAGATATATACTTTGAAAAAGATATGGCTGAAGGCATACTAACCGAAAGTGAAGTTCAGGAGATAATGGATGATTTCGTAGTTAAGCTAAGACTTGCTCGTCACCTAAGAACACCTGATTATAATGATCTATTTGGTGGAGATCCAATGTGGATTACCGAAGCAGTAGGTGGTATGACAGTAGAGGGAGAAACCCTAGTAACTAAAAACTCCTTTAGAATGCTACACACACTGTATAATCTAAAAGCCTCTGCTGAGCCTAATATTACAGTGCTATGGTCTACAAGCCTACCAGAAGCATTTAAGGTATACTGTGCTAAAGTATCTGCTGATACCGATGCAATTCAGTACGAGAATGATGATGTAATGCGTCCTAAGTTTGGTGATGACTATGCAATAGCTTGCTGTGTTTCTGCTATGAAAGTAGGTAAGGATATGCAGTTCTTTGGAGCTAGAGCAAACCTTGCTAAACTGCTATTAATGTCACTAAACGGTGGTAAAGATGAGAAAACAGGTAAGCAGATTGCACCAGTAACCGAGGCATACCAAGGTGAGTACCTAGAGTATGATAAGGTAATAGAAAAACTAGATTACTATCGTCAGTGGTTAGCATCTCTATATGTTAACACAATGAATATTATCCACTATATGCACGACCGTCACGCTTATGAAAGTGCTCAGATGGCGCTGCATGATAGTGAAGTTAGAAGACTAATGGCATTTGGTATCGCTGGTATTTCTGTACTAGCTGACTCCCTATCTGCTATTAAGTATGCTAAGGTTAAGCCAGTAAGAGACGAGAACGGACTGATTATCGACTATATTGCCGAAGGTGAATTCCCTTGCTATGGTAATGATGATGATAGAGTAGATGATATCGTTTGCCAGCAAACAGAGTTATTCTACAAGGAACTATGCAAAAATAAGACCTATAGAAATGCAACTCACACCCTATCTCTACTAACAATTACCTCCAATGTAATCTACGGTAAGAAAACAGGCTCCACACCTGATGGTAGAAAAGCTGGTGAAGCATTTGCACCAGGTGCTAACCCAATGCACAACAGAGAGAAAAACGGTGCTTTAGCATCACTAAACTCTGTGGCAAAAATCTCCTATGACTACTGTATGGATGGTATATCCAATACATTCTCAATTATTCCAGAGGCACTAGGCAATGAGGAAACTCAGCGTCATAAGACTCTAGCGAAGATTATGGATGGATACTTTGGACAGGGAGCACATCACCTAAATGTAAATGTACTAAACAGAGCTACCCTACAGGCAGCCTTTGAACAACCAGAGCTATACCCTAACCTAACAATTCGTGTTTCTGGATATGCAGTTAACTTCTACAAGCTGTCTAAGAGTCAGCAGGCAGAGGTTATCTCCAGAACCTTCCACGATGCAGTATAATGGATCTATAAGCTCCTTTCTCAGTATGGGAGGGGTTGACGGCCCAGGGGTACGCTCGGTAATATTTACACAGGGTTGCCCCATTAGATGCTCCTACTGTCACAATCCAGAAACATGGCAGTTTAAGGAGAACAACACCTCAGTAGATGAACTAGTAAAAAAGCTAAATAGATATAAACCCTATTATGGCAGTGACGGAGGGGTAACTCTTTCAGGAGGGGAGCCTCTCTGCCAACAGGAATTTGCCACCCAGCTTTTTAAAGAATGTAAGGAGAATGGTATAAATACCTGTTTGGATACCTCTGCACAGGCTAGTATTAATAGTGATATACTAAGCTATACAGACCTAGTCCTATGTGATATAAAATTTCTCTCAGAACAGGAGTACCAAAACCACACTGGAGGAAGTTTTAATAAGGTTATAGCCTTTTTAGATTTATGTAGGGAAAAGTCGGTGCCTGTATGGATACGCCATGTAGTGGTGCCACAAATTACCGATAGTGAGGAGTATATCCTAGCCTTAAAGGCGCTATGTAAGAGCTACTCTAATATAGAGGATGTAAAACTATTGACCTACCGAAATCTCTGTATATCAAAATACGAAGAACTGGGCATTCCTTATAAAATGGCAGATGTAAAACCACTGTCTGAAGCTAGAATGACAGAGCTTAGAAAATTAATAAAGCAAAAATAAAATTAAGCTATATATTAGTTGTTGTGGTGGTCTACCTTGGTGTCGGCAAGAGAGACCACCACAAATAAATTAACCCAATATTTAATAAATAAACAGTAAAAGCAAAAAGCTGATAACCACAAAGAAAATGGTTATCAGCCTTAGTTTATTATATTAGTTTTCTATAATCATCTGATTGTAGTCAATTTTCTCAAATCCTAATTTTTCATAAAGCTTTATGGCAGAGGTATTGTCCTCTACAACCTCAAGACGGTATCTTTTAGCAGTGGTGTCAAATTCCCTACGGATAAAGGCAAATATTTCATTGCCGATGCCTTTGCCCCTGTACTCATCTTTAATAAATATCTCCTCAATAAGTACCACCAGTCCACCAGCCTCGGTAGTATGGGTAAGGGAAAGGGCAGAGAAACCAGCCAGTTTACCCTCTATCTCAGCCACTATGATTTTAACATAGGGGCTATTAGATAAAGCTGCATCTAGGGAATTATCTATAAACTTCTCAGGGATACTATGGCTAACAGCAGGGGAATTATAAAACCCCATAAGCATCTCTTTAACAGAACATCTATCTTTATCTTCAATAAATCTAATCATGATTATGACCAAGCCTTTCTATGGGGGAGATTACTGTGATTTTGCCAGCTCTTTGTGAAACTCATCTAAGGTAAGCTGTAGTGACTTTTCCTCAGTAGTCATATCTATCTCCTTGTAATCATCACCAAAAAGCGCCTTTGCTACCATCTTAAATAGGTGGGGATTTCTCACTAGAACAGGACCTACCATCCAAGTGCCAAAGTAGTTTTTATAGTGGTTACCCTCAAATTTACTTTGGTAATTATCATCACCACAACCAATTATAACCTGAAATAAAGGATGTTTATTCTCACCGATTATATGGGCAGTACGATTAATATAACCATAGCTTAAACTGCCCTCATCTATTAATTTACCTACTGTATCACAGGTGAATACTTCTCTTGTTTCCTCTGCCTTGTAGTCAAATAAACCATTGCCAGCTATTTCACTACCATCCCAACCTTCAAAACTCTCTCCAAACATAAGACGGCTATTACCTGTAATTAGAAACACTGTGCCATTTTCTATAGCTGTAAGTACATCTTCTTTATACTTAATAAAATCCCTAGCTGCGTACATAAGATTTTTGCCTTTGCCATGACCTATATAAACCATGTCATAATCAGCTATAGAAAACTCCTGTCCCATCTGACAGGTAGTTATCTCACAATCTATGCCAATTGATTTACCTTTTGCCTCTATTAGCTTTATATTAAAAAAATCACCATATAAATCCATTAAATCACTATATAGATGTAGAATTTTTTTCATGTTATCACTATCCTTTCTGTGTGTTACTTAGACTTTAGTATCTCTAGTAGACCATCATCACCACCAAAAGCTGTACCAGCTAGTAGGTATATATCACCCTTAGTGGATTTTAGCACATCTTTTAGGTTTTCTAGCTTGGTATCAACATGAACTTTGCTCATATCAAATCCACCTAGCTCCAGTCTAATAGCCACATCATAAGCCCTAGAGCCAGAACAGATTATACTATCTACCTGACCAATTAGTTTCTCAAAGGTAGTATCATATATCCATGAAATATCTTTTTTGTCAATGTAGTAGGCGTTGTTTACCATAAATACTACAGTTTTATCCCCTTTTTGAGAAAGGGTAAAGTTAATGGACTGATCCATTGATACAGAGTTTTGTTTAGATAGTAGACAGATGGCTTTACGACCATTAACCTGAAAACTATCTAAACGCTCCTTATCCATAATAAAACTATCCAGTGGCTTTTTACACTGAGAAATGTCAAGGCCAGCCTCCATACAGGTAGCTACAACAGCAGTCACATTTAGGTAGTGATAAGGCATATTGTGGTTACTTTTAAAAACAGTACCATTTATGGTAGCTTCCCCTGTTTCAAAATCTACATGGGAGTTTTCGTATTTTAGCTCAGGGGTTTTAAACTGGCAACTGCTACAGCTAAAGCCACCAATGTGATTATAGTGATAGTAGCTGTAATCCAGTGGGTTAAAACATCTTGGGCATACCTTAGCATCATGGGTAATGTAATCATTAGTTAGCTGACTAAGGGAAGTTTTACCCATACCATAGTAAACTCGGATATTATCTGGGGCAAGCTCCATAGATATTGGATCATTGCCATTTAGAACAAGTTTCACAGAGGGGGAAATAGCCTCGTTAACCTTGTCCATAACTAAATCAGGGTTACCGTTGCGATAAAGCTGATCACGAACTAGGTTTGTAAGGGTAAATATATCTGGGGAGAAATACTTAAATATAAATCTAGCAAAACGCTCGTCCACCTCTAATACAGTAAAATCTGCATCAACATAGCCTGACATGGTACAGTTGTTTAGTAGAGTGGTGGCAATACCTGGGGTAAGATTTGCCCCTTCTTTATTGCAGACAACCTTATAACCATTCTCTCTTAGTACATGGGCAATCATGTTAGTGGTGGTGGTTTTTCCATTTGAGCCTGTAATTGCGATAACTTTACCTTTAAAGGTAAAGTGCTTTAGAAAATCTGGGCATATCTTCAGTGCAATCTGTCCTGGTAGATTGGAGGCTCTGCCTACAAATTTGCCAGCGAAACTTACAAACCTACCAGCCAGTATAGCTATTATTCTTCTCAAAAAATTCACGCTCCTATATTTTAGTAGATGTATAGGCTAGATACTTACATAGCCAACAATCAATATTACCATAATTACAATATTAACACAATACAATTACTGGGCAATGAGGATGTTTTCATGGTTTTTTAGGTACTCCTTAGGTGAGGAACCAAACTCCTTTTTAAAGGCACGATAGAATACCGAATAATCGTTAAACCCATAATTAGTATATATACTGCCTACCCTACCCTGCTGTAACATGGCAGTTTTGCAGGCTTTAATCCGTGTTTTAATAATGTACTGGTGGATGGATATACCTAGGCTATCCTTAAATAGATGGGAGATGTAGTATTTATCCAGATAGAACACCTGTGATAGATGGTCTAGGGATAAATCCATAGAGAAATTATCCTGTATATAGCTGGCTATTAGTCCACAAACATCGGTCTTGTAGATTTCTGTAGGGTTTACTAATTGGTAGATAGTGCGATTTAGATATAGTATTAAGGAATTAAGGCTTAGAGTAATATGGGACTCTTTCCCAAAACGGTTAGAGCTAAGTTCTTCTAATACCGAGAAGATATAGCTTTGTATAGCGTTAAGGGTAGAGGGAGGACAGTTAAATATATAATTTCCTGTGGATTTAACATAGTTAAACACATAGCCAAAATCCTCCGATTGGCTAATAAGATTATCTACATAGTCCTTACTAATCCACAGCACAAAACGCCTGTACTGAATATCGCTAGAGTCGTAACGGTTATAGTGTTTAGTATTAGGGGGAATAAGGATAATATCACCTTGTTTAACCTTAGAGGAAGTATCCCCGACCATAACCTGAGTATTGCCTTCAATAAAAAAGTAAAGCTCATAAAAACTATGGCTGTGTAGCTCAACCTGAGTAGGTGAGTCCTCACAGTAGTAAAATATCTCAAAGTCTTTTTTAAGCATATGTTGCCTAAGCTGAAAATCCGTAATAAGATCTTTTTTTGTTGGATTTTTTTTCATAGAGAAAACAGCTCCTTTCACTGTAGTAAAGGGTTTTACAATTGATTTTATCTATAAATGATAAAAATTTATGATTACTTTATACATTGTACAATATTACAGCAAGATTTGCAATGTAAAAAACAAAAAATCCATTGCAAAAATAGCTATATATTTTTATACTTAGTATTAGTGGTAATAATATAAATTATAAATAATAAAACCATAGACAATATATAATCTTGGAGGTGCTTTATGTTTTTAAATAACAAAGACATAATACTAAATAATCAGTGGAAGGAATGTGGATACAGCCTTCCTAAGTACAACCGTAGCAAGGTAACAGAGGAAACAATGAAAAATCCTTTCTGGCTACATTTTGGCGCAGGTAATATCTTTAAGGCTTTTCAGGCTAATGTAGTGGAAAATATGCTAAATGCTGGACAGCTAGACAGAGGTTTAGTGGTAGTAGAAGGCTATGACTACGAGATTATTAATGAAGTAAGCAAGAAAAATGATGATCTTTCCATTCTAGTAACACTAAAAGCAGACGGAACAATGGAAAAAACAGTTGTAGGTAGTGTGGTAGAATCCCTAGTTCTTGATAGCTATAGCTACAATGATTTTACAAGACTTAAAGATATCTTCTCCAATCCTTCTCTACAGATGGTATCCTTTACAATTACTGAAAAAGGCTATAGCCTAGTAGATGGTAAGGGTGAGATGGTACCTTCCGTAAAGGCTGATATAGAAGGTGGCGTAGAGATGCCACAGAGCTACATGGGTAAGGTAACAGCACTGCTTTACCAGAGATTTACAGCAGGTAAGCTGGCAATTGCAATGGTAAGTATGGATAACTGTTCCCACAATGGGGATAAGCTAAAAGCTGCTGTAGTTGGCATTGCTGAAGGCTGGGTAAAAAACGGCAAGGCTTCACAGGACTTTGTAGATTACCTAAATAATAAATCCCTAGTATCCTTCCCTTGGACAATGATTGATAAAATCACCCCAAGACCACATGACAGCGTACAGGCTATGTTACAGGCTGATGGCATTGAGAAGATTGCTCCAGTAGTAACTTCTATGAATACATTTGTAGCACCATTTGTTAATGCAGAGGAGTGCGAATACCTAGTAATCGAAGATGATTTCCCTAATGGTAGAGAAGCTCTAGAAAAGGGTGGTATCTACTTTACTGATAGAGAAACAGTAAATAAAGTTGAGAAGATGAAGGTTTGCACCTGTCTAAATCCACTTCATACAGCACTGGCAATCTATGGTTGTCTACTGGGCTATGATAAGATTTCTGACCAGATGGAAAACCCAGCACTAAAGAGCATGGTTAAAACTCTAGGTTACACCGAAGGAATGAAGGTTGTAGTAGATCCTAAGATTTTATCCCCTATGGAGTTTATCGATCAGGTTGTTGAAAAGAGAATTCCTAATCCATTTATGCCTGACACACCACAGAGAATTGCTACAGACACATCTCAGAAGCTGGCAATTAGATTTGGTGAAACAATTAAAGCATACAGCGCAAGCAGTGAGTTAGATGTTAATGATCTACAGATTATCCCACTAATCCTAGCTGGTTGGGTAAGATACCTAATGGCAGTGGACGATAAGGGCAATAGTTTCCCACTAAGCGCAGATCCAATGCTATCCCAGCTACAGCCTATTGTAGATAAACTACAGCTAGGCAGCAATGACAATAACAGCGAAACTCTAAAGAAAATCTTCTCTAACACAGCTATCTTCGGTGTAGATCTATATGAAGCAGGTCTAGGAGAAAAGGTAGAAGGCTTCTTTGCTGAGCTAAACGCTGGTGTTGGTGCAGTAGCAGCTACACTTAATAAATACTGTGTATAAATAATAGTTTAAACTGTCTATCTAATTGTAGGCAGTTAAGCAACATATAATTAAATTTAAAAATTAACAAATTTAGTATTTATACTAAAATAAGAAAGGTAGATTATTATGAAGAATTTCATGGATAAAGATTTCCTATTAAAAACAGAAACAGCGAAACACCTATACCACAACTACGCAGCGAAACTGCCAATTATCGATTATCACTGCCACATTAACCCTAAGGATATTGCTGAGAATAAAGAATATGATAATATCTTTCAAGTATGGCTGGCTGGAGATCACTACAAATGGCGTGCAATCCGTTCTAACGGTGTAGCAGAAGAATACATTACAGGTGATAGAGATCCAAGAGATAAGTTCCAGAAATGGGCAGAAACTCTACCTCGTGCTATTGGTAACCCACTATACCACTGGACACACCTAGAGCTAAAGAAATACTTTGGTTTTGAAAATCAGCTAACAGGGGAAACAGCAGAGGAAGTATGGAATCTTTGTAATGATAAGCTAACATCTGGCAAGATGAAGGCTAGAGATATTATTAAGATGTCAAATGTTGTGGGACTATGCACCACTGATGATCCTTGTGATAGCCTAGAGTACCATATGCAGATAGCTAAAGATAATAGCTTTGATGTAAAGGTACTACCAGCATTTAGACCGGATAAGGCTATTAACATTGATAAAGATGGCTTTGTAGATTATGTTGCTAATCTGTCTAAGGCAGCTAACGCACCTATTACAAACCTAGCTGAGTTACTATCAGTGCTAGAGGGCAGAGTGCAGTTCTTCCATGACAATGGCTGTGTAACTTCTGACCATGGTCTTGACTATGTGCCATATGTAGAGATGGACACTGCTGAAATTGATAAGGCTTTTAAAGCTGTACTAGCTGGTGAAACTATTAGCCCTAAAGAAGCAGACGCATTTAAAACAGCTGTACTTATCTTCCTAGGTAAGGAATACGCTAAGCGTGGCTGGATTATGCAGATTCACTACGGTGTACTAAGAAACAACAACACTAAGCAGTTTAAAACACTAGGTGCTGACACTGGTTATGATTGTATTGGTACATTTGCTTGTGCTGATAATATTGTTAGAGTATTTGACGCACTGGAAAAAGAAAATCTACTGCCTAAATCCGTACTATACTCCATTAACCCATCTGATAATGAAATGCTTGCAACTATCCTAGGTTGTTTCCAGTCAGATGAGTGCAAGGGTAAAATTCAGCATGGTTCTGCATGGTGGTTTAACGATACAAAAACAGGTATGGAAAAACAGCTTACTGACCTAGCTAATCTATCTGTACTAGGTAATTTCATCGGTATGCTAACCGACTCAAGAAGCTTCCTATCCTACACAAGACATGAGTATTTTAGAAGAATACTTTGTAATCTAGTAGGCCAGTGGGTAGAAGATGGCGAGTATCCAAATGATGAAGCAATGCTAAAAGAAATTATTGAAGGTATCTGCTACTACAATACAAAATCCTACTTTGGATTTTAATAAAGATTTATAATCCATAAATTAAGGCTCTATAGTAATTATTGGGGTAAAATTCTGCCTAGGTACTGTCCCTCGCCGTCGGCAAGGGACAGTACCTAGGCATTTGCTATAGAACCAAAATAAAAACCTGCTGGAAACAGCAGGTTTTTTGTATTTTATGAGTATGTTATAAGTGTGCTTAATCGGTGATTGTCCAATATCTACAGTTGTTTTATATCTTGTTAGTTCTGAGGCTTTAGATATATTCACATAAGTATATAAATGGGTTATGCCTCTTCAAACTCCTTACCACAGAATATAAGTAGCAGTACCACACTGGTAGCAAAAAATATTCCTCCTCCAGTAACAATGGACATATCCTTGGTAAAAAATCCCATTAGTAAAAGTCCTATACCTACTAATGATATTAGACCTACAATAACCTTTTTAAAGAAATAAAACAGCATTACACCAACTAGATAAAATATTATCTCATCAAAAGACTTAGTGTCTATGTAAATGGAAATTGGGGCAACAATCAGTAGACAAAACCAAACAATAGCCCTTATAATTGTAAGAAAAGACAGTTTAGGTTTAGCTGAATATTGTGGAGTGTAGTAATCCTCCATAGGTTGATGGTTTGATTGTTGCTGGTAATTTGATTGCTGTTGATTATTAGGATTACTATTATAATTATTGGATAATTCTCTATCATGTGCTGCACGCTTATTGTTATCAGATAGGATTTCATAGGCTTCCTGAATAATACTAAAAAGTTCTTCCGAGCCGGCAGCAGTGTTAATATCAGGATGGAATTTCTTAGCTTTATCACGATAGGCACGCTTTATTTCCAGCGATGAGGCATTTTGGCTAATTCCTAAAATATCGTAGTAGTTCTCTTGTGTTGTCATTATAACCTCCAAATAGTATAGAAGCACTCTACACTATGTTATGATTTGGTATAGCTTTTACCACTCGGCAAATAGTATAAACATTATAGCATATTTTATAAGATAATTACAATTAAATTGTACAGATTATTAAATGAAAACCAAAGCTACCAACTTTGCAAAGTGATAGCTTTGGTTTTATTGTAATTTGATTAGCTTTCTACAAAGCCCTGTTCTTCCTTAAGAAGTCTTGTTAAGATTTCCCCTGGTGCTGGCTTTGCAAAGACATAACCTTGTATAACATCACAGTCCATTTTAACTAGATGTTCTACCTGTTCCATACTTTCAATCCCTTCGGCTACTGTTATTAGTCCTAGCTGATTGGACATACTAATAATAGAGCTTATTATTGTTGCTTGTTTTTCATCATCGGTACCACCTACAAAGAAACTTCTGTCCAGCTTCAGCTCGTCTACAGGTACGGATTTTAACAGACCTAGAGAGGAATAACCAGAACCAAAATCATCCATAGATAGTTTAAAACCATACTGCTTAATTAATTTACTATGATTAAGCAGTGCTTCTTCATTATTTAGAATAGTGGTTTCGGTAATCTCAATAGTAAGTAAATCATGGGGAACTAGGTACTTATCTGCAATCATAGCTAGTTTATTTACAAAATCCTCACTGTTAAGATGATGTCTAGAAAAGTTTACCGAGATATGTACTGGCTTTATCCCCATATCAATCCATGATCGAATTAGCTTACAAGCTTGTTCAAATATATAATAATCTATCCTCTTAACAAAACCATTACGCTCGCATATATAGATAAATTCTCCTGGTGGTATCATCTCACCTGAAGGTTTAATCCATCTTACTAGAGCCTCTGCACCGAATATGGTTTTTGTTTTAGAATTATACTGAGGCTGTAGGTATATTTTAAATTCATCATTAAGCAGTGCTGCCTCTACAGAGTTCTCAATTTCCTGCTCTCTTTGGGCTTTTTTCTTCATCTGATCATCAAATATACAAAAATCCAGTGTTTCGCTCTTTTTGGCTGTTTTATGTGCTAGAGTAGCTTTCTCATAGGCATCATGTATATCATAGCTACCTCTATCCATTAGATAACATCCATAGGCAAATTTAATCTTGCCAAAGCCCTGCTCCCTCATTGTATTATGCACATATAGTGCAGAATTTTGTGTTCTAAGCAGCAAGGCATCGGTATTTTCTGCCTCTAATAACACTATAAACTCATCAGAAGCAACCCTCGCTGCTAATTCCACATCATGATTAAGTCTGGATTTTGCTGTATCAGCTATAAGCTGTAGTAGCTGATTACCCTTGTCAAAACCATGACTCTCATTAAATATCTGGAAATTTCTCATATCTAATATTACAACTGCAAACCTTAGATTTGGATTACTTT
The DNA here is from genome assembly GCA_964369235.1 of uncultured Oscillospiraceae bacterium. GTDB lineage: Bacteria > Bacillota > Clostridia > Oscillospirales > Ruminococcaceae > CAYJEQ01. The sequence goes on from CAYJEQ010000017.1 coordinate 31,349, forward strand.
TTGTAACTTGATGGGCATCTTCGTAGAATTTCTTAAGATTCATAAGCTTTGTCACATCATCATAATAAGCCAGGTGGTATAATCTTTTCTTAGTTCTAAGCAGGGTAAGCAGTAGATGTATGGCTAGAATTACTACAATAATTGCAAATATCCCCATCATCAGTGCAGATACAATAGTACTTGTTTCTGTTGTGCTACTAATTGTAGTATCTACAATCATTTCACTTATCTGTGACTGAGTAAGTGAATCAATGGACTTCTCCATAATATTTACAAAAGGTGTAGTTACTCTATCAGAGTAGATAAAATGAAAATCTGCCACCTCTGTCATTTCTAAGGCTATACTAAACTCTGGATAAAAACTTGTTAATGCCCATTGTGCTGTATATATATTAGATACAAGGTAATCTGCTTGTCCATCTTCCACCAACTCAAAGGCTTCTATAATGCTATCGGTGTATACAATATCTGCATCTGGATATATAAGCTTTATATCAGCCTCATCGGTTATGGATTTAGGAGGAACTGCCACAATCACCTTTGATGTATTAGGGCTCTCTGTATTTTTACCTACTAATACATTGGAAGCTTCTAGATAAGAGGAAGAATACAGATTATCCGTGTCATTACGATTATTAATATGGCCACTGGTTATTATATCTACTTCGTTATTCTCAAGTAATCTTAAAGATTCTTCATAACTACTAGCAAATACATACTCAAATCTAATACCAGTATTTTCTGTGATATATTCTAACACCTTGATTGTATACCCTAGATACTGATTGCTATCTATATCAAACCATTCAATGGGATTTAGATTATTATCTATTGCTACCTTAATTACTGGATAGGTATTTGCATATAATTTTTCATCACTGGACAGAATTATTTTATCTGATTCTGTCACTGGAAAATACTTTAGCTTTAACTCATTGGCAAAGAGAGGATCATCATTTAGAAGTCTTCCCATTGCTGTATTAATCTGATCTATAAGCTTTGCGTCATCACTTGCCATTGCAAAATATAGTGGAGTAGGATTAAAATCCGATATAACCCTCATATGATGTGGCACTGCAGAATTGTTTAAACAGATTGCATCTACCTGACCGTTATTTAAGGCACTTATTGCGTTGGCATTGTTTTCAAAAGTTTGAGGGTAGTATATAAAATTATTTTCCGCAGCATACTTTGCCATTTCATTAAAGGCATAGTTATCCCCGAAACCTATTCTCATTCCATTAAAATCTTCATAGGCATTTACTGATAATTCAGTATTATCACTAAGTGTCATTAATTTTAGACTATCGTAACCCATGTTAAAATCAGTTACTGCAAAATCATTAATCTCTGCCTCAGTTCTATGAATCAGTGGAAGAATATCTATCTCCCCTTGACTTAGTAGCTCTATGCAATTTTCACGGCTGGTTAGCACATATTCAACATCCCAGCTTGTGTATTTTTCAAGCATTTCAATATAATCTAGCACATAACCAGAATAGCCTTCCTTACTATCTACCTGAAAATATCCATCAGCATAAAATACTCCTATTTTAACATTATTATCATCAGTTACCTTAGCCTCTGGCTCAGAGTCAGTAGCATATATCACATTACCAAAACTTCCCAGTAATATTAAAACTGATAATAAAAATAAACTTAAACTTCGTTTCATAATAATGAAAGCTCCTTTTAAAATCACATACTTTATCCCAATGTGATATTTCTATATCCTGCTTGCTAGCTGTGCTAACCTTGGATACGCATATTCAAAAAATCCATAATAACTGCTGCAGAAATAATTAAGAGATAATCTATCATCTGTCATAGGCTCACGATCTCTACGACATCCACCTCGACAGAGGTTATACCATTTACATTGTTTACACTTTTCATCAACATATGTAGATTTACTGTAAAAATCAATATTTCTGCGACTATTGTCTATATCACTAAAACTGTCAGTAAATATATTTCCCAGCTTTAACTGGTCGATAACATAGAAATCACAAGGGTATACACTGCCGTCTGCCTCGATAACAGTCTGTATGCTACATACTCCAGACATACCACAGCTTTCAGGCATATATCCTTTTAAAATCATCATTAGATTTTCAAAATATCTATCCCAGATAATATTGCCACTTTCAATCTCTGATAACCACAGATCAAATCGTGTTTTTAAAAACTCCTCATAAACCTCAGGTGTAAGAGAGAATTTACTGGTGCCTCGCTTCATATTAAAATCATCTATACAGGGTATGTACTGCTGCCAATTAAACTTATTCTTCTTATAAAAGTTAAATATTCGCTTAATCTCCTTAGCTGTGTCATTGGTAACTACTGTCAAAATATTAAAATCAACATTATATTTTTTAAACAGCTCTATAGACTCCATAATTTTACTAAAGCTACCTGTCATATTATGAGTTAGCCTATTAACATCATTAGTTTTTGGTATGCCATCTAGGGATATACCTACCAGGAATTTATTTTCTGCAAAAAACTCTGCCCAATGTTTATCAATAACCATTCCATTTGTCTGAATAGCATATTGTATTTGTAGGTTTTTTGTATTTTTAGTTTTAACATAACTAGCTAGATGACGATAAAAGTCAAGACCAGCTAATGTGGGCTCTCCTCCCTGAAAAGCTAGTGTCAATGTTCCTGTTGCATATTCTACAGCTTTATCAACTATTTTTTCCATATTTTCTTTAGAGAGCATACCTAAATTATACATCTCACGCTGGCTGGATACATCAGCATAAAAACAATACTGACATCTCATATTACAACTGCCGCTGGCTGGTTTTATTAGTAAGTGTAGTGGTGCCACTGTGTTACCTCGCTTATATTTTATTATATCTATAATATTTATTACTATGTTCTCAGACTACAACATGGCAGACTAAAAGCAATTATACTTTATAATTATACCCTATTACTACGCAAAAATCAACACAATATGACAACTAAGTTACACTTGATTTCAATACAATATATGGATATAATAGCTATAGATATATAACGAAATTATAAGGAGCTATTAATATGGTTATTAGAGATGCAGTTATTTCAGAAATTTCAGAAATTTTACAGGTGTTTTCAGTGGCAAAATCCTATATGAAAGCAAACGGAAACCCTACCCAGTGGACTGAAAATTACCCATCTATGGAAACTTTACAAACAGATATTCAGAACAAATGGATGAAAACTATTATAAGTGGTGATGAGATAGTGGGGGTTTTTGTAGTACAAACCACCCCTGAGTCTTCCTATGAAACAATTTATGAAGGCAGCTGGAGATGTGATCTCCCCTATGCTGCCATACACCGAATTGCCTCTAATGGCAAGGCTAAAGGTGTATTTAAAGAGGCACTAAACTACACAAAAGCTCATTATGACTATATAAGAATAGATACCCACAAAAATAATAAAACCATGATCCACCTTATGGAAAATAGCGGCTTTGAGTATTCTGGCATTATCTATGTAGATGACGGTACCCCTCGTGTTGCCTATGAATATATAAAATAATCTCCGTTACACTTCGATTATTTATAAGTGAATAGTTAATACACCCAAATTTCATTGGCTTGGTAATAGTGAATAGTGTAGGAGTGGCTACGCCACATTATAAAATAGAAAATCGCAGATTTTCACATAAGTTCTTAACTATTACCTCTTACTTATTACCTTTATATTATATTTTTTCTAAATATAAATAATCTCCACTTCGTTACGATTATTTATCCCTCGCAGGGCGATTTTAAACATAAGTACCATTTATTTTAATTTTGATACCGTCTATGATATTTATATTGTTTTAGGATTATTTTGTGTTATAATTATCATAGTAAATCAAAACAAGTCTAGCTTACTGTAAAACCTTATAGGGTAAAGCAAGATTTACCTTACTAGACTAGTTTGTATTTTTATAATGTAACCTATAATTATATTGATTTAGCTATATTTATTATGTCAGTAACAAATCTGCTACTTAGTTTCATCACCTGCTGTACATATGAAAATAGTCTTAAAATAATAAATAAAATATTGGAGGAATTTATCTAATGAGCAGTTTAATTAACCAGCTAGAATCCCTACACCAAAATTCCCTTTATCAGCAAATTGTTGATGTAATCACAAATCTACCTAAAGAAGCAGTTACCCCAGAAATTACAGGACAGTTAGCAAGAGCCTACAATAATCTTGGTGGCGAGGAAAACCTTAATGAAGCTATCTCCCTACTTAACTCTGTTAAGGGACAGATTGAAGATTTTAAGTATTATTACCGTATAGGTTATAGTTATCTTATGTTAGGTGATGAGGAAAATGCTTTAGATAATCTTAATAAGGCACTTGAATTAAACCCTGATGATTTAGACACTGTAGAGCTACTACTTTATGCTGAAAATGATCCAGCAAAAAGCCTAGCTCACACTAAAAGACTAAAAGGCCATCTTGATGATGAAGAATACTATACTCGTATGGGATTATATAGTGCAGCAACTGGTGATCAGGAGTCTGCTATAGAAAACCTAGAAAAAGCCTATGAGATTAATCCACAGTCAGAAGATGTAATTAATCTACTAGGAATGGTAAAAAATCCTGAAAATTTTATAGATGAAGATGAAGATGAATATGAGGGAACAGAAGATGATGATGATATGACTGGAAACTTCATCGGTTCAGTTCTTTTAAAGGACGATGTACTGCACCGAGATGAAATTATTAAAAGTCTATCTGAGGATTGGGGTATTAACTTCCCAGATTTAGGTGATGACAACTCCATTATTATGGATGCTCCTGAGGACTTAAAGATAATCATCAGCCTAATGCCTGGTAAAGTACCTAATGGAGAAGCAGAGAACTTTGCACAGGGCAACTATATGTGGCCAGATGCTGTAGAGGTTGTTTCCAGCCATGAAACACATATAGTAGTTGCAATTTTAGGTGATGCTACCCCTGTAGAAAAGAGTATTCTTTTCACCAAAGCTGTTACTGCTTGTGTTAAACAGGAAAATGCTCTTGCAGTATATGCAGATGGTGCTGTATACCAGCCAGAATTCTATATAGATTTTGCTAAGATGATTAATGATGATCAGGTACCTATCTATAATCTAGTTTGGTTTGGCATCTATAACGATGGTGAAAAAGCTGGTGTATATACCTATGGTATGAGAAAATTCGGTAAGGACGAAATAGAGATTATCCATCCGTCAGATAGTATTGATCTAGGTGAAGTGAGAGATTTCCTAATTGATATTAGTGGATATGTAATCGGCTCTGATGCTGTATTACAGCATGGTGAAACAATTGGATTTACAGCAGAGCAGAAAATCGCTATAACAAAAAGCGAAGGTATCCTTCTAAGTGGTGAAACCCTAAAACTTGATTACCTTAATCAGTAAGATAATAGATAATGCAGTAATAGAACAAGCTAGAATTATATAATATAGGGTGTATTCACTGGCTTAAAGCCATGTAGTGAATACACCCTATATCTGCTATAAAGCTATATTAAAAGGCTGCTGAACAACCCAAAAACATACTTATAGGTTTATTTAATATGTTTTTGGGTGT
>CAYJEQ010000018.1:0-8467 GCA_964369235.1 uncultured Oscillospiraceae bacterium
ATTACAGCAAAAAAGTGAGGAAGATTTTATACAAAAATCCACCTCACCTTACACTATTAAATTATACTACTGGTTTTATATCAGTTTCAATATCAGCAAGTAGTTCTGACAAAGTTCCATTTACATAAACTGGCTGGTTTCTCAGTGCTATTATCTGATTACCATGATAATCTCTATCATTTTTATGAAGATGGATTTCCAGTTCTAACTCTGAAATCCTATCATAGCTATCACTAACGATAACTTCTGACCCATCAGCACCAGAAGTTATTGTGCTTACTGTTACTGTAGTTGGTTTACTACCTTTTGCTATTATGTGACTTACATCATCATTAACAGGAAGATTAGGAGTAACTGTTAGTAAATCTCCTGGGTTTCCTGGATTAGATGTAGCAGTTCCATATAATAGCTGATTGCCTACCACTTGATATTGATGAAGTGTGTATACATCATCTGCTGCATTAGCATAATCTGCTCTATCAACAGAAACTAGTGAGAGTATCCCTACTGTAGTAGCAGAATCATAATCCCAAGCTATACCAGCATTAGTATCGAGAATATACTCCTGCATCTGCTGTGAAGTCAGCTGATAATCATACTGTAGATTTATATGTGTATTTACATATCGGTAGGTTCGGGTACTATTGGCCATAAGTGATGTTACCCCTAGTGCAACAATAGCAACAATAGCAGTAGCTACTATTACTTCTACCAATGTAAAACCTTTATTATTTTTTTTCATAAAAGCTCCAATCTTCTGTTATACTAGCTCAACATATCCGGTTTGAAAAACTGTTCTTAGGCTATATAGTTTACCCCCACCTTTAAAGTCTACACTAGATAAACCTACAGGTGATGTAAATGCTCCTGTATCCTTATCAAAAGTTATTGTTAGGGTAGTACTTGTATCAATCGCTTTATCCGTTACACTGCCATCAGTATATGATATTAGTATTGGTCCGTCGGATATTACCTCAGTATTTAATACATTACCATTTGATGTAAGTGTGGCCACATAATTCTCTGTTGTAGGATTTCTAGTTAAAGTTAGTGCTACATCATTCTTACCAGATGTTGTTGCTACCTTTGCAGAGGCTAGGATTGAAGCAAATTCATTAGCAGCACCAGAAGCGTTGGAACGATATACTAAGGCTAGTGTTGTAAAAGCAGCTACTGCTAATATAGCAATAATTGCTACTACTATTATAATTTCAACTAAGGTATAGCCTTTATTATTTTTTATTCCCATTTTCATGACCATCCTTTTACCACAATCGCAATGTTTTGTTTTTGTCCCTTTAGGCAAATTTATAAAAATCGATTTTAATTTGCTAACTGTATTGACTCAAAACTTGCCCCTTTCTAATTTTTAGGATTTTTTCCAGTTGATGTACCTAACCATATTGTCAAGATTCCATGATGGATCGGTATTCTCTGTACCACCTGCTGAATCATCACCATTACCGATAAATAGATCACCAAATGTGTTTTCTTTTCTTTCGTCCGGTGTGCCTGCATTAACTGTGTAACCACCATCTGGGTTAGTTCCATCTAATGCACGATCGGCTTCTACTGGGCTAATATCTACTGTTACACTTGGTCTTACTATAATTTCCCCACCAGCAATAATTGTACCCTCAAAATCATCTACTACCTCTACATCACCTGTACATAGGATATATTTTACTGTACTTGGTGTACTGCTACCAACTACATAGTCCATGCCGTTTACAAATAGTGCCACAACATCTCCATCTAGTGTAAATTCATTTACTTTATTTTTAGGGAAGGCATCTACTGCATCAGATTTAATCATTCTATCATATAGATTTCCTGATTGGTAAGCTGTGTCAAAGGTAGATTCTAGTGTACCTATAATACCCTGATGAACCTGATCCTCTGTACTCTGTAGTGAGTAGTTATTTACTGTACCACCAGCTCCATCTGAAGTTTTGTTGTTTGAGAAGTAGTTACCACTTGTACTTGCATTGGTAATCTTACTTAACTCTGCATATCCATTTAGATAAGATAGTATTTCTGATGAGTTTAAGCTGAAATAATCTCTAAAATACTCATTGGCACTTCCCCTAGGATCTGCACTGCCTGAGAAATCAAAGTATACAGCTACTACAGTTGTACCTGAACCCGGTACAAGCTCAGTACTATAAGCTATCATTTTAGCATCATAGTCTGCTCTTGTTTTTGGCACACCGTTAATTGTCCATAGAACTTTACTCATATTCTCAGCACTATTACCTACAGTTTTTGCCCATTCGATTGCACCAAAAGCTGATGTTCCTGTTGCTGGGTTACTTGACATATTAGTTAATCCAGCATCGTTAATTACTGATATTGGCACTAGATAAGCAAGCTGATTAGGTCTTACAGAGATAGATTCCCCTGTAAACAATGTACTAGTAGACACTTGGATAAAGCTGTGTCCTGCCAGTAATACCTCATGGGCAGCAGATAGATCTAATGATGCATCATAACCATTGATTAGGATAGCACTACTTGAATCTGGTGATACTAAGGAATTACCAAAACCTCTGTAAATATCAGTAGAGGTAAACTTGGATTTGTATCCAGCTAATGTTAAATCATTAGCAACATTAGCAATACCGTTTACTGTTAGTTCTGAATTGTTGTTTAGTGTTATGTCTGTTACCCACAGAGATGTTTCCTCACCTGTTATTAAGCTAGCACCTGCACCTACATTTAGATCCTTAGTTACAAGGTTGCTAGATACAATAGAACCATTACCAACTTCTACATTACCAGTTGTTACAATAATCTCGTTTTTGGCATAAGCACCACCACCAACTATTGAGCTATCGTTCATTAGATGTACTGTTGCATCGGATATTAGTGCATAGTCACTTAGACCGGAGGCACTACCACCACCAGAAATTGGCACTGTTGGGAAGTTAGGTACCTTTAGCACAATATCAGATGTTACTGTGGTTGTGTAATCATCTTCTGTGTTATTATATGTAACACTTACATCTTCAAACACTATACTATCTGTTAAAAATATTACTGCACCTTCAGTATTTAATTCGTAAATGTTGCCATCACCAATTATCCCTATATCACTAGCGGGAATTCCTGCTGATACTAGGAAGGATTTTAATAACTCGCTTTTGTATTTACCTGAACTAACTGCTGGTCCAGTATTACCAGCTGAGTCTGTAAATTGCCAGTTCTCTACCCCTAGTTTAAACTCATTTGTAAAGTTTTCTGTAGGTGGTTTTGCAATATAGTACTTTAGGGCTTCTCTATATGCGTGGGTTACTGCGTCCCCAGCTATGTCCTGAAAACCTAGCTGTATCTGATCCATAACCTCTGTTGCATCGTAGAAATTTTCTGTACCCTCTCTGGCTGTTATCCTTGTAGAATGTCCTGTGTAGGACATATAAACAAGGGTTGAGCCTAGGGTTAGAAGGAATAATACAGTAACAAGTACAGTAACGATTGTAGAACCCTCATTGTTGTTTGTTAACTTCATATTCTTTTTAATTTTATTAAACAAGGTATCCCCTCCATTTTGTTTATTACTGTACATTTGTTGTTGTAAATACGAATTCTGGGTTAGTATATGTTCCTGAATCATCAAAAACCTCTACTGTTATACGATATATTCTATCAAGATTATTTGTGTTAAGTAGCTCTGTGTCTGATTGGTACAGCTCCTTACCACGATACTGCTCTGAACCGAAAGCAACCCAAAATTCAGTATTGCCTTTTAACTTATCAGCTATAGTTATATTATCGTACAATAATTCACCCATATTGGATAATACTGTAGCACTTTTGCCACTAATCTCTCCTGCTTCGCTTTCTATTAGTATTGTTTCTGAGCCTTTATTTGCATAATCAAATTCTAGGTCATTTAGATTTACTACTGGATCTACAAGTTTAACTAGTAGTATGGGCACCTCGACATCATCTAGGTTTTTAATAAGGATCTCCTCACGATTTTTGCCTGTGTACCAAGGATATATCATTATATGTAGTGGCGGATACTCTCCGTTTGCCATTACATCAGATCCTGAGGCAGATGTTACATTTTCCTTTGTTAGGGTAATAGTTTCTGTTGTGCCTATTACTGCTGGGTCTACAGGCTGAATATAAGATGTACCATCATCCAGTATGATAACATCAGGTCTTGGATAGGTGTACTGATAGATAAACTGCACTGTTGCATGCATGTAGTCTGTTCCATCTATATTCTTTGTGGTAACATCTATTATAATCTTTCTCTTGGCGTCTATATCATCACTATTTTTGTCTAGATGGTCTGTAGAATAACCATGATTACCTGCTAGCTGCAAAAATTCATTCCATGAATCTGCGTCTGGGTCATTTAAAAACCTAGTCTGTGTAAAAACATTAACTAGTGGTGTTTGTATTGGTGTTAGCTGACTATTTATTGCTTGATAGCTAGGGTCATCAGCATTAGCAGTTACTACAACATCATAGGTATTACCATTGTAGTTTATATCTTTATATCCTATAACATGGTTTTTTTCTGTTGTTACTAGATGTTCTCCCTTAACATCCCAGCTACTGCTGATAGATGGGCTTTCTACAAGATACTGACCTTGTAGTAATAGTTCACCAGCATCGTTATTTAGGCTTGGTGCTGCTTCTTTTGTCCAGTCAGAAAAGTCCATGGACTCAAACTGCTCAGCTATATTTCTTGCTAGGACAGTTACTTCACCAATCTCCTGACTGCGTACTGAAATATTTATTGAGCTGTAGAACATCATTCCAAGTGGCACTATAGCTAAGGCTAGTATAGTAACTGCAACCATTAACTCAACTAGTGTAAAGCCTTTATTATTTAATTTTTTCAATTTTGCTCTACCTTTCTATAAGTCTTTGGTTATTACTCTGCTTCTCTTGTACCAAAGATGGAATCATGTCCACCAATAGCTACATTTGGCATTGCTACAGGGTTATGCTCTGCACCTTCAAAGTCTAATGTGTATTTTACTACTTCGTACATTGTGGATAGTCCACCTGTTTCACCATCGTAGGATAGTGTTACAGATTCTAGTGAAGATCTTGATGTGCTGTGATATACAAAGTCAAGGGCATTCTTCATCTGTAGGTAGGAAGATCCACCGTTAAGTGTTGTTGTAGTTGCAGAGGCTGTGTAGACCATTTTATCACCTGGTGTAGCTGTATCTACAAAACCGTCAAACTGTCTTACTATAACTGGATCGTTAAAATCTACAGACAGTATTTCCATACCTGTGCTATCTTCCATGTCTAGCGCCCACACTAATGCTTCTTCTTCTAGTAGTATTGATGGGTAAGACTGCTGTTCTCTCTGGATATAGTTTACAGCTGTAGAGATAAACTCTTCATATTCTGGTACCTTAGCCTCGATTTCTTTTAGCTCGTTAAGTCTAACTGTTGCTACTGCTGTTTCTTCTTGGATAGCTACACGCTCTTCTTCCATTGGGCTGTAAACACCCATATATAGTCCAACTAGTCCGATTACTCCTAGAAGGATAATTAATAATTTTGCATTTTGATTGTTCTTCATAGTACTTTATTTCCTTTCTATCTATAAGGCTAACTTTAATTATTATACAAGTGGTTCTTCGCTTGCTGTACCAGCATTTAGTATATTTCTCATGCTGTCTAATTCTGCTTGTTTAGCAGCATCAGCTATAGCTTGCTCTTCTGGGCCACTATACATAGCTGTTATTGTAAAGGAAACAACAGGAATACTATCACTTGGGTCGCTTTCTTCTACTCCTGAAACTATGATGTCTGATATTGTATCAAAATTTCTTAGCTGGGAGATAACCATTGCTGCATCTTCCATTGTTGCTGTTTCAATATTAAAGGATACCCCTAAATTATCACAGTATGCAGATAATGCTACCATGTTTGTTGGCATTAGATCCTCTAGCTCATGTAGGAAATCTCTTAGGTTGTAGTTTTCGTTATAAGCCATTCTATTTAGTGTTTCATATTCATTATTTAAGATATAGTATTCAGCATAGTTTTTCTGCACATCTACCACATAGGATAAGCCAGCGATATCGCTGTTAACTTTATCTAGTGCTTTCTGCGCCTCGCTCTTCTGATAGTAGCTATATCCAGATAGACCTGCACCTGCTATAATCATTGCAGCAGCTGCTACTATTGGAATCACTAGGGATTCTTTTGCCTTCTCACGATTTTTTGCCTTTTGGTTAAACTCATCTGGCAGTAGGTTTAGTGGGTCTAGTAAAGCACCTACTGTAGAAGCATATATGGATATATCTACATTTTCAAAGTTTTTGCTGCTTTTTAGTGCTTCGCTTAGGTATCTTACTGGCACTCCTAGAGCACCTTCTACTGCATCTTTAATAGAAACAATCTCACCACAGTTACCTAGTAGCACTACTGTATCTATTGCTGTGCCTTTATATGCTGATTTAAAGAAATCACTGTTTCTTGTAATTGCATTGTTTATTCTAGAGATATTCTGTGCAAATTCTGGGGAGGTCATACGCTCTGCTACCCATTCAGGATTTTTTGCAAGTTGCATTACTCTCTCTGGATCGCTATCACCTAGACCGGATACTGTCTGAATTTCCTTAATTAAATCCTCACCACCAAATGGAGTTGCACGCTGTAGTAGCAGTGTTTTGCCGTTGGTGAATGTGGTTAGTATCTGCTTTTCTTCAATGTTAATATACATTGTTACCCCTACAGATGGCTGGGAGGTAAATAGACTTAACTGGCTGTTTGCCACTGTGTCAAATTCTCTAATAGGTAGACCTAGTGCTGTTGCCAGTGGGCCGTAGCTCATTAGGACAGCCTTTGGCACTACTGTTACTAGTACACGAATTCCTGGGGTTTCACCCTTAAGCTCTTCTAGTACCTTGTAGGATAACATATAGTCGGTTAGATCAATAGGGAAATTATCCGGAGCCATAGCCTGTACCATAGCTTCTACTCTATTGCCTTTAACTGGTGGGATTGTAATCTCTCTGCTTACTGTTTTTGATGTATTTACAGCAAAAATCACACCACTTGGCTTAATTATGCTGTGGTGTAGAAACTGTTCACTAATAACATCTCTTAATTTTTCGTGGTTTACTATTGTGCCATCAGATACACAATCCTCAGGTGTTGGGATACAGAATACCTGTTTTACCTGTGTGTCTTTTCTCATCTTTGGTGAAATAGCTACCTTAATAAGTTTCGCGCCAATCTCAATCGTTAATAATTCCTTTGCCATAGTTATGCCGTCCCTTTCTCGAGGTAATGTCCCTTAAAACCTTACCTCTATATCACATTTAATCTGTTTACATTTTTATTTTATTTTACTGGTAGGTATTTTCCCTTACCAGTTATTTTCTTATTTATAGTATTTATAGTCCTAGTTGTGCCAGATACCAGCTAACTATGTCCTGTCCCCATAATAAGGATATATATACACCCATTGATAGGTAGGGTCCCATTGCCAGTCTTCTCTCTGCACCAAAAGCACCCATTCTTATTAGATGTATTACCGATCCTATTACACAAGCAAGTAGGAAGGAGAATACCCCTAACTGAAATCCTAATATAAGGCTACAGCCAAACATTAGCTTAACATCGCCACCACCAATTGCACTGCCTCCTGACAGTATGAATAACAGATAAAGAAAACCTGTTACCACTGCACAACCTAGCAGATAATCCTGATAGTTTGCCATATCAGTTAGCACCCTTACCACACCTAAAACTGTGGTAAATAGAGTTATTGGTCTAGGTATCTCAAAAGTTCTAAAGTCTATTACTGTCAGTGTTAATAAGGCACTGGACAGTAGCATCCCTATAAGGGATATAATCTCAAAACCATAATAGTGGAACACTACAACCCATAGCACTCCATTAATCGCCTCAATGATTGGGTATTGAGGGGAAATTTTCCCTTTACAGCCACTGCATTTACCACCTAGGGCAATCCAGCTAAATAGTGGGAACAGCTCCCACCAATGTAATCTCTTGTTGCAGTGCATACAGTGGGAAGGTGTGGTTACCACCGTTTCTCCTTTAGGTAGTCTGTATATACATACATTTAAAAAACTACCTACCACTATACCCATTAGAAATACTAAAGCATATGTAGTTATTATTATCATTTCCATTATATATCCTTGCCTTTCTAATGAGTTGTGATTATCTCTAAGTGAATATCTTATATAGTCCTACGCTTAATTAATTAGAATATTGTAAATATGTGGTAGTTTGTGCTCCTATATACAAATATTCCGAACTTTCATAGAATCTGTTACCGGCTCTAAGAAAGTTCGGAATTGTGTATAAAGCACTTTTGTAACAGGCTTATCGCCTATTCGCACCTTTAGGGGTGTGCGTTATGGAATATTATTAGTGTTAGATTATGCAATGGTTAGTTCTAGCTCGCCGCCATCTTCCCAAACTGTACCAGTAACTGTAATTTCACCTGTAG
>CAYJEQ010000018.1:8567-36694 GCA_964369235.1 uncultured Oscillospiraceae bacterium
CAAGAACTGCTGCTAGGATAGCGATGATTGCGATTACGATGATTAGCTCTACTAGTGTAAAACCTTTGTTGTTTTTCTTTAGATTTTTAAACATGATAAAATCTCTCTTTCTTCTCTTTAATTTTTTGTTTATTTAATTATGCAATGGTTAGCTCTAGCTCGCCGCCATCTTCCCAAACTGTACCAGTAACTGTAATTTCACCTGTAGCAGCTATATTTACTACTAGATCATCTGTAGCAACTGCGGAAGTAGCTTCGCCTATATCTGCACCTGTGATATCGATAACGGCATCATAGAATGCATCACCAGCTGCACCAGATGGTGTTACTGTACCTGTATCTACATCCCATGTTACTGAATGACCACCTGAAAGTGATACATCTGGGTCACCGGCTGCGATGCTTGCTGCTTTTAGCACGGAAGCGCCTAACTGCATATCATTGGACTCACGGGATCTTTCAACATACTGGATGAACTGTGGAGCAAGAACTGCTGCTAGGATAGCGATGATTGCGATTACGATGATTAGCTCTACTAGGGTAAAACCTTTGTTGTTTTTCTTTAGATTCTTAAACATGATAAAATCTCTCTTTCTTTTCGTTAATTTTTTGTTTTCTTATATGTAACCTCGCTTCCCCTAAAAGCGAGGGGCATACCGTAATGGTTATTATAGATTACCTAGGGCGCTGTACATATCAGCCATCGGCATCATTACTGCACCTACAATAGTACCTACTACAAGGGCTAGAATAACGATGATTGCTGGCTCCATAGCAGCCATAATGGACTGGGTTGCTGTTTCTACTTCTTCGTCATAGTAGTCGGCAAGCTTATTAAACATACCTTCCATATCACCAACCTCTTCGCCGATTTTTGTCATGTGGCAAACTAGTGGTGGGTATAGATTACTTCTTACTAGTGTCTCGGAGAATGGAGCACCCATGGCTACATCATCACGAGCTGTGTGCATAGACTCTTTAAAGTAGATGTTCTGCATTGTGTCCCCTACAATCTCAATGGTGTCAATTAGTGGAACACCAGCAGCGATTAGTGTGGACATTGTTCTACATAAACGGGAGCAGGCTGTTTTAACAGTTAGCTCACCGAAAAGTGGCATTTTTCTCTGAATCATACCGAAGGTTTTCTTACCTGGGTAGGTTTTGGCATAAGTTTTAATACCTATAAATGCTGCTACACCACCTGCTAGTAATAGATACCAGTAGCTCTGGATAAATTCACTGGCATTAATAACTGCAACAGTTAGCCAAGGAAGTTCCGTACCCATGTCAGTAAGCATTTCCTCAAACTGAGGAATTACAAAGGCTAGTAGCAGTGTTACTACTGCAAATGCTACAATAAGAATGGTCATTGGGTAGATGGAAGCTTTTTTCATCATAGCTGTTAGCTTTGCATCTTTTTCAAACTGGGATCCCATTCTGTCAAAGGCAATCTCAAGGCTACCAGATACTTCGCCGGCAGCAACCATTGTTATAAACAGATCTCCAAAAACATCTTTGTTATGAGCCATGGATTCTGATAGTGTGCTACCTGCCTGAATGGACTGGCAACAGTGGTCGATTGCTTTTGCTAATTTTTTATTTTCTGTCTGTTCTGCTAGCATTTCAAAAGCTGATGTTACTGGAACACCTGCAGAGGAGATACTAACGAACTGTCTACAGAATACAGCCAAATCTCTGGCTTTTGGTTTTTCTTCTAAGAAGCTGATTTCAATGTCTTTGTTAAGAGCATTGGCTTGGTTGATTGTCACAGGGGTTTTTCCCTCACGCTTAATCTGCTGGCTAATCTGTTCACGGCTAGATCCCTCTAGTGTGCCCTTGAACTGTTTACCAGTAGCATCTACTGCAACATAACTAAAAGATGGCATATGTATTTCCTTTCTCACATCAAACGACTAGGCTCTTTGTCCTAGCTACTCTCCTACTGATTGTAGCTGAGCCTTAACTTTCTTTTCTTTCTTGCAAATCAAATTTGCGTCCTTTTCTTTTCTTTTCAAACTTTCTTTTTTGTTGTGATTGTCGGTAGCTCTCTCTGAGCTATGTTCCTATTATATCACAACCGAAACAAAAATCAATACTTTTTCGCAATTTTTTTATAAATTTGTTTCACTTTGTCTTTTCGCACAAATAATGAGTAATTTTTAGTGAGTTTTTGTGCATTTTGTTGCCAAATTGCCACATAAGTACATAACTGTAAAGTAAATACAGCTTTTAGTTACCATATAATTACTATTATACCAATCTTTTCGCAAGAGACATCTTGTCCTGAGCATAGGATACGGCGGTTTCTGCAGTAATCTTATAATCCTCATAAAGATTAAGAAGTGCATCGTCCATAGTAACCATACCAACCTTAGCATTGGTCTGCATTACTGATGGAATCTGGAAGGTCTTACCTTCACGAATGTGGTTTCTTATAGCACTATTAGTTAGCATTACCTCAAAAGCACCAACTCGTCCTGTTCCATCTATAGAAGGTACAAGCTGCTGTGACACAACACCTACAAGTACCTCAGCAAGCTGAGTTCTAATCTGCTGTTGCTGATACTGTGGGAATACATCTATAATACGGTCAATGGAGTTCATAGCACCTAGTGTATGTAGTGTGGAGAAAACAAGATGTCCTGTTTCAGCTGCTGTTACAGCAATGGCGATTGTTTCAAGGTCACGCATCTCACCAACAAGGATAATGTCTGGATCCTGACGCAGTGCTGCTCTTAGTGCTGCTGGGAAGCTCTTACTATCACTTCCTACTTCACGCTGATTAACTAGGGATTTTTTATGAGAGTGTAGATACTCTACTGGATCCTCTAGTGTTAGGATATGTTTGTTTTCGTTTTGGTTTATTTCGTTAATAAGGCTGGCTAAAGTTGTGGACTTACCACTACCTGTTACCCCAGTAACTAGCACAAGGCCTCTTTTGTGTTTACACAGATCAACTACTGCTTCTGGCAGACCTAGTTTTTCTGGTGAAGGAATACTCATATTAAGTACACGAGCACAGATAGCATAGGAGCCACGCTGTGTGAAAGCATTAAGTCTAAATCTACCAATAGAGTACATGGAATATGCAAAGTCAATCTCGCCTTTTTCCTTAAGCTGTGAAACCTGTTCTGGAGTCATAAACTCTCTTGTCATTGCTTCTATCTGAGCTGGAATCATCTTTGTGTCCATAATAGGTGTTAGCTCACCATGTATTCTTGCTAGAGGCTCTACCCCTGCACTAATATGTAGGTCAGAAGCCCCAGCACTTACTGCCTTAGTAAGCAAATCAAAAAAAGAAATCTCTGTCATTAATCTTTCCATGCCTTTCTATATAATCTCCAGTGTTCTACCTTATATATAAAGCTAGAACACTGAATTTATATTAAATGTCTGTTATCATTATAATACTATGCTTCAAAGGAAACCTTAAGCATTTCGTTAACTGTTGTTACCCCTGTTTTTACATAGTGGCCAGCACTCATACGCAGGGTATTCATACCCTCGCTTACAGATGTCTCTTTAATAGATTCTGTAGAGCCTCTAGCTGTAATCATTGTTTTTAGCTTAGGAGTTACTTCCATAATCTCGTAAACACCTATACGGCCAAAGAAACCAATCTCACTACATTTAGGGCAACCAGTTGCTTTATAAATAGTAAGCTCTTCACTACTATCAACATTAAGTAGTGATTTTTCCTCATCGGTTGCCTGATAAGGCACTTTACAGTGAGGGCATAGTCGTCTAACAAGACGCTGAGCAATAACCCCTACTAATGAGTCAGCTAGTAGATAGGATTCTAGTCCCATGTCTAGTAGACGGCTGATTGTAGCTGCTGAGCTGTTTGTATGAAGTGTACTTACAACTAAGTGACCTGTAATTGACGCCTGAACAGCAATGGAAGCTGTTTCAAGGTCACGAATTTCCCCGATCATGATTATGTCTGGATCCTGACGAAGAATAGCACGAAGGGCACTAGCAAATGTAAGACCTGCTTTAGCATTAACATGAACCTGATTGATACCAGGGATATTTGCCTCTACTGGATCCTCTACAGTGATGATGTTAACATCTTCTGTATTAAGCTCGGAAAGAGCAGTATAAAGAGTGGTGGATTTACCACTACCTGTAGGGCCGGTAACTAGGATAATACCATTAGGGTTATTTAGGATATGTTCAAATTTTGCAAGCTCCCAAGGTAGCATCCCCAGTTCAGATTTAGAACGGGTAAGGTTAGCAGAGGTTGCAAGACGCATAACGATTTTTTCACCGTAGCTGGAAGGTAGTACCGATACACGGATATCATACTCAGCACGGTCAACAATTATAGAAATTCTACCATCCTGTGGTTTTCTTCTCTCGGAGATGTCCATCTCACCCATGATTTTAATACGAGTAACGATAGCTGGCAGTAGGTTGATGTCATAGGTCATCTTTTCCATTAGCACACCATCTATACGGTATCTGATACGAACACTTTTTTCCAAAGCGTCAAAGTGAATATCACTGGCTCTCTGACGAGCAGCCTGTTCTATAATAGAACGCACTAGCTGAACGATAGGCGCATTATCTAGCTGATCTTGCTGAGCAGCTTCTGCAGCTTCTAGCTGTTGTAGCTGTACTTCTCTTTCCTTAGTATACTGAGCAGCAGCAGACATTGCCTCATCACTACCAAAGTATTTATCAAGTACGGTGTTAATCTCACCTACTGTAGCGATTCTAGGTTCGATTAGACAACCTGTAACAATGGCTATATCGTCCTGTGCTACAATATTCATAGGATCGGACATTGCAAGAAGTAGTACATTAGGATTGTTATCACTATATCCTATAGGTAGTACATTGTGCTTTCTTAGTACAGTACCATTTACTAGTCCGATAATACCTGGATCAATTCTAATCCCTCTTAGTTCTACTCTAGGTATATCTAACTGCATAACTAGAACATCAGCAATATCGCTATCATTAATGTAACCTAGCATGGTTAAGCATTCACCTAACCAGCGTTTTTCTTTTTTCTGAAACTCAAGAGCCGTTTCTAGCTGTTTTTCAGTTATTTTCCCTTGCTGAATTAGGGTATCACCTAATCTATAGCGTTTAAGTTCTAAGTTCATGACATCCTCCATATCAGACCCTTTGGCAAATTATACAAATTCTTTTATATATTCTCATTATAATTCACATATAATCCATGTGATTTTTTATATGTTTAAATGTAACCTCAATGTAACTATTATATGCCATAAAATATCAAACCTCTTATTAAGACAGAGGTTTACTAATAATCATCTTGAGTACAATTATAGACCTATTGTTACACAATGTCAATGTATTTATCTATACTTTATAGGTATTTTATTATTTTTGTGCAAGTAATATGTGTTTATGAGATTTTTTTTCATATTAATTATAAATAATGTTAGCATTTCACAATTTTATAACAAACTACTTAAAAAATGTGAAATATTGTTTCGCTAATTACATAGTAATATTTGTATTTTTCTTAGGATGGTATTTTTTCCACCACGAAATAAACTAATTTCATTTTAATTATTTATAAGATATTTCCTTATATCCACAGTATATCTTCCTTATTATTGGTAAAATAATGTAATAACTTCATAAAATCCCATTAAACACCATTACATAATGATTACTTATATTAAGTAAAGACTAATATAAAAGTAATAAATAAGGGCTATTTCTATTCATAATATAGCATAGCCACTGATACACTCTTTACATATTATTTCTTAACTTATATAACACTAGGGTGTATAGCCTCTAGTGAGAATATACACCCTAATACATATTGATAATTATTCTAATGATTTAAGATAATCTGCTGGGCCTGTTTCATATAGATTATTGCCCTTACTATCAATTATTACAAAAACAGGAAAATCTTCTACCTGTAATTTTCTAAGGGCCTCTGCTCCTAGATCATCATAGGCAATAGTTTCTGAGCTTATAATTGATTTAGCTAGAGTTGCTCCAGCACCACCAATTGCCCCAAAGTAAACTGCACCATGGTCTACCATAGTATCAATTACTTCTTTAGAGCGTTTTCCCTTGCCAATCATACCTGTTTGGCCTAATTTTATCATTGTAGGTGAGTAGGCGTCCATACGATAGCTAGTTGTAGGCCCTGCTGCCCCGAAAACCTGTCCAGCTTTGCTAGGTGTTGGCCCTACATAATATACTATAGTATCTCTAACATCATAGGGAAGCTCTTCCCCAGCCTGTAGTGTTTCTACCAGTCTTTTATGTGCTGCATCTCGTGAGGTGTAGATTGTACCAGTAATCAGCACCACATCACCAGCTACTAAATCCTCTAGTTTATCCTTTGTAAGTGGAGTTTCTATGTGTTTCTTCATAAAAGTCTTCATTCCTTTCTATAAAATTATAGTTTTGCTGATTTGTGACGAGTAACATGACAGTTAATATTAACTGCTGCTGGCATACCAGCAATATGTGTTGGTAGGGTTTCGATATTTACTGCCAGTGCAGTGGTTTTACCACCTACCCCCTGTGGGCCAATACCTAGATTATTAATAGCCTCCAGTAGTTGGGCTTCTACCTGTGCATACTGGGGATTACTATTTCTCACATTTGTATCACGCATTAAGGCTTCCTTAGCAAGAAGTGCCACCTTGTCAAAGGTACCACCAATCCCCACACCTACCACTATAGGTGGACAGGGGTTGGAACCTGCTAGCTTTATTGTTTCAATAACAAAGTTTTTGATACCTTCCATACCATCAGAAGGCTTTAGCATCATCACTCTGCTCATATTCTCACTGCCAAAACCCTTAGGGGCTACCATTATCTCAAAACAATCCCCCTCTACCACATCAAAGTAGATCATAGCTGGGGTATTATCACCTGTATTCCCTCTAAAAACCGGATCAGCAACAACAGAGTTTCTAAGACATCCTTCTTTATATCCCTGTCGTACACCTTCATGTATAGCTTCCTTTAAGCTGCCCTTTACATGGGTGTCCTGTCCCATCTTAATAAATACACAGGCAATGCCTGTATCCTGACAGATAGGCAGACCTTTTTGGGCTGCAATAGTGTAGTTATCCTTAATAACTGTAAGTATATCCTGAGCTAAAGGCCAAGGCTCTTCCTCTAATCCCTGACAAAGCCTTTCTTGTATATCCACAGGCAGATTGTAGTTTGCTTCTATACATAATCTCTTTACTGTGGCTGTTATATCCTGTGATAATATCTCTCTCATAAAAATGATCATTCCTTTCCACACTTATAAATTGCTACTTAGCTGTTAAAAGCAAGAGCATCCTCTATAATCCCAAGAGAATGCTCAAAGTTTTACTAATTTCTAATTGCTCCTGATTTAATAGCTGCTGCTTCTACTGCATCAGCTACTGCATCTGCCACTGCTTTATCTAAGGCAGATGGAATAATATATTCAGGCTTTAACTCACTAGCTGGCACAAAATCAGCAATAGCTGTTGCTGCTGCTAGTTTCATCTGGTAGTTTATATCTCTAGCATTGGCTCTCAGTGCACCTTTAAATATCCCTGGGAATGCCAGTACATTATTAATCTGGTTTGGCATATCACTTCTGCCTGTACCCATTACCTTAACTCCAGCTTCAATAGCTGTGTCATACATAATCTCTGGGTTAGGATTTGCCATTGCAAATACAATCGGATCTGCTGCCATATTCTTAATGTACTCTGGTTTTAAAGCACCTGCTACAGATACTCCAATAAATACATCAGCACCTACTAAAGCCTCAGCTAGTCCACCTCTTACATCTTCTAGGTTGGTAACTTCACAAAGATCCTTCTTGTGGTCAACTATACCCTGTTCTCTTGTTTTATATAGTATGCCATGTTCATCACAGGCAATAACATTCTTTACACCTATGTATAGTAGCATATTAATAATAGCTGTACCAGCAGCACCTGGGCCGTTTAGTACCACCTTAATATCTTCTATTTTTTTACCTACTATTTTAAGGGCGTTAATAAGGCCAGCTGTTACAACTATTGCTGTACCGTGCTGATCATCATGGAATACTGGTATATCCAGTTCTTCTTCCAGTCTTTTTTCAATCTCAAAACATTTAGGAGAAGCAATGTCTTCTAGGTTTACCCCACCAAACATCGGAGAGATAGCCTTTACGATTTTAATAATTTCTTCGGTGTCTGTTTCATCTAAACAGATAGGGAATGCGTCTACATCTGCAAACTGCTTAAATAATATGCTCTTACCTTCCATTACTGGAATAGCTGCCTTAGGGCCTATATTGCCTAGTCCTAGCACTGCTGTACCATCAGATACAACTGCAACTAAATTCCCCTTGGCTGTGTATTTATATACATCTTCGCTGTTTTCTGCAATCTTTCTACAAGGCTCTGCTACACCTGGTGTATAAGCTGTGCTTAAATCATCTCTAGTTTCTAGGGCGATTTTGCTAATTACCTCTATTTTCCCCTTATTCTGCTGATGAAGTTCCAATGCTGCTTTGTTAAAATCCATCTTTGTTCTCCTTATAAGTTGATTTATTATGACTTTTATATTATATCAAAATGCTATGTTTTATTCTATAGTTTTTTTATTATAAGGCTATTGGTTTTTATTATATATATATAACCCTAGTTTATATATCTTCTTTGTTATCCCTAAAGAATATCCTTGCCATAATATAAATATAGCCTAAGACAAATACAATCCCAAATAACGCCTTGAATTTTTTCACAAATCCAGTTATATATGCCCCTATTAAAGCACCTATACTAAGAAGTGTAAACTCATATATAGCATAGTCCATTATGGTAAATCCTCTTACCCTATCCAGTACAAAATCCTTAAGGTTTACTATCTCTCTCATAATACCCTTCCTTTCTGATACTTTTAAAACTATGACTGTAATTACTACATTATAATTATTATATTACAAAGTCCTTTTAGTATCAACATAGTTTTTCATTTTTTCATAATATTGCTATTCTGTAGATATATCTAGGGTCAGGGAGGGCACCTCAACAATTGGTATATAACCTAAACAAAAAGCTGTAGCAGAAAATCATTATGCTACAGCTCATTATTATATTATTTTTTCTTTAGGTAGAATAGTCCTAATGCGTCCGGCCCTGCTTGGGTTGACATTGTACAGAACATATTTGTAACTACACACTCAACATTAGGGAATTTTTCTTTAAATTTATTTAGGAATAAATCCACATGTTTCTGAGTATCAGTATGGGACAGATATACTGTTGCTCCTTCTTCAGCTTCGGATTCATAATATCCTATCAGCTTATCTACACCCTTAGTGAAACCCATTGCATTAGACAGCACACTGCCTTCACCTTCTCGGATTGCAACTATAGGCTTAAGGTTAAGCTTAGAAGCTACCTTACCTTTTACTACAGACACTCTACCACCTTTTATTAGAAAATCCACATTATCAACTAAAAAGAAGGTTGCTACACGAAATCTTACATCATCAAGGCGAGCTATAATTTCTTCAACGCTTTTGCCCTCTGCTGCCATATCTCCTGCAATTCTAAGCTCTAGTGTTTCAACTAGTCCACAGCTTCTTGAATCGATTAGATGTACCTTAGCAGTATTTTCTTCTTTTTCCTCATACATACCCTTAGCTAAACAAGCACTATTATATGTGCCAGAACCAGCTGGTGTCATAGTTATACATATAATATGGTCGTAGTCTTTGCTATATTTTTCAAAGTAGGTTAAAAAATCAATAGGGCTAGGCTGAGAAGTTGTTGGAGCCTTAGTACAAGTTCTCATGTACTGAGCAAACTCAGGCCCTTTGTATTCGTAATAATCTTTATAACTTTTACCATCAATAATAACTGTAACAGGAACTATGTCCACATCATACTTATCTAAATATTCCTGAGGTAGGTCGGAGCCTGTGTCCACTAAAAATTTAATCTTTGCCATAATAATATTCATTCCTTTCGCTGGTGGTCTGGTTGGTTTCCATTGTTTCTAAAGTAAGCTACAATAAATCTCTATCCATACACAAACAGTGTTTGATTTATACTTCAAACTAAAGTAATTTTTACAAAATCTATATTATCATTTACGATAAACTATATGTTTACAGCTTAATTCTACCATTTTATCTGTTAATAAACAAGAATAACAAGAGTATATTTTGTAAAATTATTTAATTTATAGCGAAATTACTTTAATATATGCCATATTATTAATAATTTCTAATTAATCTGACTAAAATCTACCAAATCAGTGATTTTTCTATAAATGCAGCTACCTATCCAATCTATCTCCAGCAATCCCTGTGGACTTTATTGGGGTCTTTAACATCATGTTGTATAAGTCGGTGGCTCTTGCCTCCATTAGTAGACTATCCCTTTCCTGTGGCAGTATCTCTAACAGCCTACTAGGAGAATGGGAAATAGGTATAGTAGAGGTTTCTTTAAACTTAGCTAGTATCTCTCCTCCACCTTTTCCAATGCCAAGTATTTTACAGTGGGATATATCCTTGTTCCAGTAACTACTATTAATACCTAGATAACCACAGATTATAATTCGTCTAATTCTGGCTAGGGTATATCTTTTGGTTTTAACTAAGCTATATAGCTCCTCTAGGCTACAAGCTTTCTTAATACTATCAAAAAGCCTATGCTCTAACCCCTCAGATATATCAGGAAGCTGTGACAGCTCCTCTAGGGTAAGTCGTCTTAGGTGGGATAGCACCATTCTATCATAGTAATCCCCTCCTAGGAAGTAATGACCTTCCTCCACTGCTTTACTATATAATTCTTTAGCTTGTGGTGGCACTAGCTCCCCAATATTACCTTCATTCCAATGGGCTCTAAGATAGGATCCACTAGCTGTACTACCCACTGTGGTAGTGCTGTGATGATCAGCTCCCTTACGATGGATTAACAGTGGATTAATATCAGTGTCCATTAGATGACTTAGATAGGATATCCCCAGTATATTATTAGGTTGTTCTAATAGCTGTGCCAAATCCTTATACCCCATCTTAGCCACTGCCTCCTGTCTGGCTTTGGCAAATGTTATTCCAGTGGAAAGGGTTTCTTCTAAGGCTGTGGTAAATTCTGTGGTTTTTAATAGCTTAGTAACCTCTATTAGTTCTTGTAGATTATTGGTTTCTGCACCAAAGGCAAGACTATCCACCCCACCTAAAAGCTGGGCAAGTCTTACCCCACCATAGGCAAACCTCTCTGCAGTGGATAGGGCATAAGCTACAGGTAGCTCCACCACTAAATCTGCACCTGACTTTAGGGCAGATTTGGCTCTTATGTTTTTTGGCATTATGGCAGGTTCACCACGCTGAACATAGTTCCCCGACATTATACATAAAATATGGCTGGCACCACTGGCTCTCATTTGTTCAATTTGATATAGGTGTCCATTGTGAAATGGATTGTATTCGCAGATAACAGCAAAAATTTTCAATTTTTTTCTCCTTGCACTTGAAATTTCCTTTATAATGTAATAATATATAAATAGTCATGTTTGTGTCAAGTCTTTTTGGCATGAACAGCTATAATGTTATAGTAACATTATTATATATATATTTGGGAGGAATAATCAAATGAAAATTCTAGTTATTAACGCAGGTAGCTCATCTATCAAGTATCAGCTAATGGATATGAACGGTGAGATCGTACTTGCAAAAGGTCTATGTGAAAGAATCGGTGTGGACGGTAGAATTTCCCACAAAACTCAGGACGGTACTAAGTTCGAGCATGATGCAAATTTCCCAACTCATAAGGAAGCATTTGAAGAAGTAGTTAAAATGCTAACAGAAGGCGAAACAAAGATCGTTAACGATGTTAAAGAAATCGACGCTGTAGGTCATAGAACTGTACAGGGTGGTGAGGCTTACAACACATCTGTAAGAATTACTGACGATGTAATTAACACAATTGACGCACTAAGCGATCTTGCTCCTCTACACAATCCTCCACAGGTTGTAGCTATTAAAGCTTGCCAGGAAGTATTTGGTAAGGACACACCAATGGTAGCAGTATTTGATACAGCTTTCCATCAGACAATGCCAGCTAAGGCTTACCTATACGGTATCCCTTACGAGTATTATGAAAAACACAATATCAGAAGATACGGTTTCCACGGTACAAGCCATCGTTATGTAAGTGCTAGAATGGCTGAGCTACTAGGCAAGCCAATCGAAGAAACAAAGATCATCTCCTGTCACCTAGGTAATGGTTCTTCCATTACAGCTATCCAGGGTGGTAAATCCATCGATACAACAATGGGCTTTACACCACTTGACGGCTTTATGATGGGTACAAGATCTGGTGCTGTTGATCCTTCTATCGTAACTTTCCTAATGGAAAAAGAAAATATGTCCATTCAGGAAATCAATGATATGCTAAATAAGAAGTCTGGTTTCGTAGGTGTTTCTGGTGTTTCTAGCGATGCTAGAGAGATCATTGCAGCAGCTGAAGCAGGCAACGAAAGAGCAGCAGTTACACTTGCAATGGTAAGATACCAGATTAAGAAAATCGTTGCTGGTTTTGCAGCTGCAATGGGTGGTGCTGACGCTATCCTATTTACAGGTGGTATCGGTGAAAACTCTGCTCCACTTCGTAAGGTTGTTTGTTCCGACATGGAGTTCATGGGTGTTGAATTCTCCGACGAGCTAAACGAAAAGGCTTCCAGAAACGAAGCTAAGTTCTCTACAGAAAACTCCAAAGTTCAGGTATGGGTTGTTCCAACTGACGAAGAGCTACTAATCGCTAGAGATACTCTTGCAATCGTAGGCTAATTTATATTTTACATGGTAAAATATAAAAAGTAATAAGTAAGATGTAATAATGAATAAGTTAGGGTGAAAATCGACCATTTTCTATTTATGATAGTCACACACCTTAACCTTTAACTCTACTCTTATATATCAAAATCCCTCACAGTAATGTGGGGGATTTTTTTGGTTTATAGTAATTATTTCTTAATTAGCAGTACCACACAGTGAACTGCAATGCCTTCTTCACAGCCTGTAAAGCCTAGTTTTTCCTCGGTGGTTGCCTTAATGCTAATCTGGTCTAGCTCTGCACCTGTTACCCTTGCTACATTCTCCCTCATTGAGATTATATAGGGGGCAAGTTTAGGTTTTTCTGCCAGTATGGTACAGTCAATATTGCCTATAACATAACCTTTGCTTTTTATAAGCTCCATTACCCTATCTAGTAGTATCATACTGGAGATACCCTTATAACTATTATCATTATCAGGGAAGTGCTTTCCTATATCCCCTAAGGCTAAAGCTCCAAGTAGCCCATCCATTAAGGCATGAACCAACACATCTCCATCAGAGTGAGCTATAAAACCTTTGTAATGGGGGATTTCCTCCCCACCTAGTACAAGGGTAAGCCCCTCTACTAATTTATGTACATCATATCCATGTCCTATTCTAATCATATGTAGTAGCTCCTAAGTATTTTATTCCCCATATTCCATTAAGGCTCTAGCAATAATTAAATCCTCTGGGGTGGTTATCTTTAGATTGCTATAATCCCCCTGGGATAGATAAATTACCTTACCTATTGCCTCCACTAACTGGCAATCGTCGGTGTATTCCTTACCCTGTTCCTTAGCTTTTTCCCTAGCCTCTCGGTACAGCTCCCCATGAAAAACCTGTGGAGTTTGTATAGAGTACAGCTCCTCTCTATTAGGGGTGTCGGTAACAAAATTATCCCTAGCTACCTTTATAGTATCCTTAACCTTTACTGCTGCTGTAGCAGATTTAAAGGCAAAGGCGTCTTCTATGGTGGTATCTATTACCCTTTGGGTAATAAGTGGTCTGGCACCATCGTGGATACAGTAGTATTCCATATCCTCTGACAGCTCCTCTATACCTATCTGTACCGACTGCTGACGGCTACTACCACCTACTACAATAGATTTAAGCTTTGATATTTCTAGGTCTTTAGCTACCTTCATAAAACTCATAAAGCTATCTTTACTGCACACTAGTACAATCTGATTAATATAGGGGTTTTCCTCAAAGGCTATAAGGCTGTATCCAATAGTAGGTAAATCCCCTATATATTCTAGTTGTTTATTAATGCCACCCATTCTGCTAGAGCTACCACCTGCTACAATAACAGCTCCAACAGTGGGGTGGACTTCTTTTTTCTTAAAACCAAACAAAGGTTATCACCATACCTTTCACTAAGTTTACTGTGTATGAAATATTCCGTCAATATATACCTTAACGCTCTCTTTTTTAAAGTGTAAAACACAGTACTGGGACATATCTCTTTTAGCTAATCTCATTAGATATTCCTCTGGTAGAATTTCTCTCATGGTATCCTCATCAAATATAACTACTGTATTCCCTATTAGGGAAACTTGGTCATCTCCACTACTGGCGCAAACTCCACTTTTAGGATTATTTATTAGTAAAGCTACTTTATTTGACTTTATCTTAGCAATGAAATATAACTGGTCAACGGATTTTTCCATAACCTTTTCCATCTGAAACACATAGGGAAAACCCTCCTGTGTAATAACAGCAAAAGAAACTGTATTACAATGTTTTAGCAAATCACAGGCTTTTTTTAAGATATCCATATAAAGCATATTTGCAGTATTATATAATTAATCACTGCCCCTCCTAAAATAGATTTAATTATAAGAAATAATCTTCCTTATAAATCCCCTAAAAAAGCGTAACCTGACTGCTGTCTGGTATTCCCTTTAATGCACCTGACTGCTTTAGTGTTTCGATAACGGTTTTTGACACCTTAGCTCTGGTGATTATGTCATCACAGGAGATAAACTCACCTTTTTTTGCTTCTTCGTATAGGGACTCAGCAGCTTTGCCACCTACCCCTCCTAGAGAGGAGAAAGGAAGTCTGATTTTGCCATCTTCTATGGTAAATATATTGGCATGGGATTTGTATAAATCTACAGGAAGTAGTTCCACTCCACGGGCTAACATCTCTTTGGTAATCTGTAGGGCACTAAACTCTCCATTTTCCTTAGCTGTTCTAGCATTACCTAGGGCTTTTAACTCTTCCATTCTAATATTAATCCTAGTAATCCCACCCATAGCAGCCAGTGCATCAAAATCCTCCCCTCTTACAGTAAAGTTTGTAGCGTAGAAAGCTAGTGGATGATAAATCTTAAACCAACCAAGTCTTATAGCTGCAATTACATAG
Organism: uncultured Oscillospiraceae bacterium; assembly: GCA_964369235.1. Lineage (GTDB taxonomy): Bacteria > Bacillota > Clostridia > Oscillospirales > Ruminococcaceae > CAYJEQ01. Next base: position 23,756 of record CAYJEQ010000018.1, read on the forward strand.
GCAGCAGCATGGGCTTTAGGGAACATGTATTTAATCTTCATACAGCTATCTATATACCACTGCTCAACCTTATTTTCCTTTAGAGCCGCAAAATGCTCCTCGGTAAGCTGGGAGGCTGCCTTACCTTTACGGGTAATCTCCATAATCTTAAATGCCATACCAGGCTCTAATCCCTTGTAAATAAGGGTGGTCATAATACTGTCACGAGTACCGATAACCTGACTAATGGTACAGGTGCCATTTTGTATTAAATCTCTAGCATTGCCCAACCATACATCGGTACCGTGGGACAGCCCAGAAATCTGCAATAAGTCAGAAAATCCCTTTGGCTGTGCTTCTACTAGCATCTGTCTAACAAAGGAAGTACCCATTTCAGGCAGTGCAAGGCTTCCTGTATTACAGTCAATATCCTCGGTGGTTACCCCAAGTTCCTTAGGTGAGGTAAATAGGCTAATAACCTTAGGATCACTCATGTCTACATCTCGGATTTTAACTCCTGTGAAATCCTCTAGGTATTTATACATAGTAGGCACATCATGTCCTAGTATATCTAGCTTTAGGATGGTGTCATGTAGGGAGTGGAAGTCAAAGTGAGTGGTGGTAATCTCTGAAGTATCATCATCAGCAGGGCGCTGAATAGGCGTAAAGTCATATACATCATAGCTTCTAGGCACAACTACCATTCCACCAGGATGCTGTCCTGTAGTACGCTTTACCCCTGTGCAACCTATGGTTAGACGATTTTCTTCGGCTTTAGGGACGATTTTACCCTGAGCTTCTAGGTATTTCTTTACAAAGCCATAGGCAGTTTTCTCTGCTACGGTGGAGATAGTACCAGCCTTAAATACATGGGTAGAGCCAAAAAGCTCCTCGGTGTATTTATGGGCATTTGCCTGATACTCACCTGAAAAGTTAAGGTCGATATCGGGAGCCTTATCTCCGTTAAATCCTAGGAAGGTTTCAAATGGTATATCATGGCCTTCTCTGGTGTAGGCTGTGCCACATTCTACACATTCTTTGTAGGGTAGGTCGTAGCCAGAGCCTATGGAGCCATCTGTTATAAACTCACTGTGTTTACAGCTTGGGCATACATAGTGTGGTGGTAGTGGGTTAACCTCGGATATACCAGCCATAGTAGCAACAAAGGAAGATCCTACGGAACCACGAGATCCTACGAGGTAACCGTCTTCTTCACTTTTCCACACAAGTTTCTGGGATATAATATAAAGTACAGCAAAACCATGCTTAATAATAGATGTAAGCTCTCTATCCAGCCTATTTGCAACTATTTCAGGTACTGGGTCACCGTATATCTCCTTGGCTTTACCCCAGGTGATATTTTGTAAATCCTCGTCAGCGCCATCTATAGTAGGGGTGTAGGTACCCTTGGGAATAGGTCTAATACTCTCCACCATATCTGCAATTAGATTGGTGTTTTCCACCACTACTTCGTAGGCTTTTTCCTTGCCTAGATACTTAAATTCCTCTAGCATTTCATCGGTGGTTTTCAGATATAGTGGTGCTTGATCAGAGGCATCTTTAAAACCCTGTCCAGCCATTAATATTTCACGATATATACCATCATCTTTTGTGGCAAAGTGAACATCACCTGTAGCAACTACAGGCTTTCCTAGGCGTTCTCCTAGCTTTACTATAGTACGGTTAAAATCCTCTAAATCTTTGCGACTTTCTACCCTGCCATTAGCCAGTAGGAATTTATTATTGTCTATAGGCTGTATCTCCAGATAATCATAAAACTTTGCTATCTCCACTAGGTCATTCCACTGTTTGCCGTCTAGTATAGCACGAAATAGCTCTCCAGCCTCACAAGCACTACCGATAATTAGCCCTTCACGATGTTTGTCAATCTCGCTTTTTGGCATACGAGGGCGCTTGTAATAGTAGTTAATATTTGACATGGATATTAGCTTATATAGGTTTTTTAGCCCTACATTGTCTTTCGCTAGAAGTATAATATGGTTAGGATTTAGCTTTTTAACATCTACATCTGCTAGACCACCATTAATTTCTGATACCTTGGTAATGTTCTTATCCTTAGTAAAAGTACCCATCATATTTATAAAAATCTCTGCTAGTACCTTAGCATCTTCATAGGCACGATGATGGTTAAAAGGTGGTAGTTTTAGATGGCTGGCTATGGTGTTTAGCTTGTGATTTTTTATGTTTGGATATAGGTTTCTTGATATGGTTACTGTGTCTATAGCTGTAAAATTATAGGTCATATTACAGCGACTTGCTGCCTGCTTTAAAAAACCTGTGTCAAAATTAGCATTATGTGCCAACAGTATAGCACTGTCCCCACCACAGAATTTATAAAACTCCTCTAGGGCAACAGCTTCCTCTGGGGCGTCCTTTACCATGTCGTCGGTTATACCTGTAATCTCGGTAATCTTTAAGGGTATTGGCTTTAGTGGATTTACAAAGCTGGTAAAATGATCCTCTACCTGTCCATTTTTTATCCTTACTGCACCGATTTCGGTAATTCTTTCAGTGGAGGCAGACAATCCTGTGGTTTCCAAGTCAAATACTATAAATTCACCCTGTAAATCCATATCCCCTCTGCCCTCAACTGCTTTAACTAAATCATTTACCATATAGCCTTCACAGCCATATATTATCTTAAAATCTCCTGCTTTATCTGCTGCATTCATTGCGTCAGGAAATGCCTGTGCCACCCCATGGTCGGTTATTGCACAAGCTGTGTGTCCCCATTTTGCTAGGGTTTTTACCAGTGTGCCTGCTGGGGTCAGCCCGTCCATAGAGGACATATTGCTATGCATATGTAGCTCAACACGCTTTTTCTCTGCTTTGTCGGTTTTTCCGTATTTTTTTACTGTGGCAATTTCATTTGCCTTTAGAATATTTTCTCGGTCGTATTTATCGTACTCAATCTCACCACGAACTAGAATTGTAGAGCCAATATCTAAGCCTTCTAACATGGCTTTTTTGCTTTTATCTGCGAATATCTTCATGGTAAGTGAGCCTGTGCAATCGGTAAAGTCAAAGGTAAATATAGTTTTCTTACCGTCCATAATATCACGGCTATCTTTTCTAAAAATATCACCCCATACTACAACTCTGCCACTTTCACTACTAACAGAGGAAATAGGCAGTGGTCGCTCTCTAATACCTTTACCTACAATAAGCATTGCAGATTTGGGATCAAAGGGTAGTCCTGTTGTGTCAAAGGTTAAATCCAGTGGCTTAGATGTATCTTGTCCATCGGTTTTTACTGCTTCCTTTGGTTTTTCCACTGGTGGTGCTACCTTAGGCAGCGCATCTATAGCTGACTGTATCTTATCCTTGTAAATCTGACTGTCCTCGGTTATATCTCTTACACCTTCTAGCTTAACATTAAGTCTTAGGGAAAATTCCTTTAAAATAATTTTCTGTATGGCTGCGTTTACATTTTGTTTTTCCATAAGCTCCGCCCCACCGTGAGCTAGATGGATAATTAGATTATCCTCCTCTATATCACAGGTTGCACCATCAAAAAATCCATTTACCATATAGCCTTCTAGCCTAAGTAGCGCTGCTATCTCACTAAGATAACTACAGCTAAACTGCTCTGAGCTATACCTAGTATCCACCCCAACTTTATCCAGTTTTACTGCTGTGGCAAAGTCCTTCTCAAAGGCAAAGACCTGCTTTTTTTCCACTAGACTAGGTGGGTTTAGGGTAATATCCATACTGCGTCTTTCACGATTAACCAGCACCTTTTCCACCAAAGCCACTGCAAGCTGTGGAAAACTATCTATATCTATGTATTTCCCAAATACCTCTTTTAAATTTTTACTCAATATAATACTCCTTATTTGCTTATGAAACAATAAATACTTAGTAACTTGCTTATTTTCCTTTATCTCTGGTGTTTATGGCTAATTGTATTACAACACTTCGTTTATGTATTACAATACTTCGTTTATGTAATACAATAACCTTTCTATTAACTTATCCTCTGGCACTCGGTCGATGATTTTATCCCCTTTAAAGATCAAACCTTCTCCATCTGCACCTGTAATGCCTATATCTGCTGCCCTTGCCTCTCCTGGGCCATTTACCACACAGCCCATTACTGCTACTGTAATGTTTTTATCTAGGTTTTCCAGTGCCTTCTCCACCTGTGTAGCAAGGTCTATTAGTCCTATTCTAGTTCTTCCACAGGTTGGACAGGATACGATGTTAACGCCTTTTTTATCCCTGCCTGATGCCTTGATAATATCCCTTGCTGGTGCTATCTCCTCTAGGGGATCAGCAGTTAGTGAAACTCTAATAGTATCGCCTATTCCGTCCACAAGTAGACTACCTATACCTATGGCTGATTTAATTATCCCTAGCTTTTTTGTGCCAGCCTCGGTTACCCCAAGGTGCAGTGGATAATCAAATTCCTTAGCTGCCAGCCTATATGCCTCTATCATTGTATGTATATTAGAACTTTTTAAAGATATTACTATATTATAAAAATCCTCTGCCTCTAGTAGTGAAACATGGTGTTTTGCACTTTCCACCATTGCCTCCGGTGTGGCAGATCCGTATTTTTCTAGTATGTGTTTTTCCAGTGAGCCACTGTTTACCCCTATTCTAATTGGGATGTTCTTTTCTTTACAAGCCTTTGCCACCTGAGCTACCCTGTCCTTGCCACCGATATTCCCAGGATTAATTCTAATCTTATCTATGCCAGCTTCCACTGCCTTCAATGCAATGCGATAGTCAAAATGTATATCCGCAACCAGTGGCATGGTAATACTTTCCTTTATAGCTTTTACTAGCTCTACACTTTCTAGTGTAGGCAGTGCCACTCTAACTATGTCACAGCCCTGTTTTTCTAAGGCTATAGCTTGGTTAACATTTCCCTGTATGTCGGTGCTAGGCACAGATAACATGGACTGTACCAAAACTGGATAACCCCCTCCAAGGAGAAGGTTACCCAGTTTAATAATTTTTGTTTTCTTTATGGTACTCATGAGAAGAAGCCTCCCACTAATTTCACTATGTCGTTAAAGGTTACCACCACCATTAGGGTAAGCAGCAGTAACAGCCCCCCAGTGTGGATATAGCCTTCGTATTCTGGTTTTACAGGTTTTCCTATAATCATCTCTATAATAATAAACACTATTCTACCACCGTCCAGTGCTGGCAGTGGCAGTAGGTTAAATACACCTAGATTAATGGTTATAAATGCAACCATTAGCATAAGTGAGCTAAGTCCCATAGAGGCTGACTCGCCTATTGCTGTGGCTACCCCTACAGGGCCTGATAGCTGATTAAATCCAAATCTACCGGTAATTAAATCCACAAGAGAAACCCAAACCTGTTTTGCTATAGTAACAGCCCAGTTAAAGGAATAGGTAATTACATCACCTACAGCCAGCTCCTTACTGTACACCCTAAAGTCAATAGCTATTGCCGAAACACCCTCGGCTATTTCCTCCATCTTAAAAGGCACAGCATCTAACACAACTAGCTGACCATCTCGAATAACTTCCATATCAACTAAACCGTCGGTATCACGCATAAACTCAAAAGTAATGTCATTAGGTGTTTTTGTGGTAGTGCCATTAACCTTAACAATTTCATCTTCTGCCATTAGATATTCTATAGAGGTAGACTCCTCCCAGAAATCTGCAATAATGGTTGTTCCCACACTGCCACTGTCTATTACCAGTCCCACAACAATAAGATAACCTAGTATAAGGTTCATTACAGCACCAGCCAGTAGTATAATAAGTCGCTTCCAAGGTTTCTTACGGTTAAAGGCATCTTCATGAGAACTGCTTTCGTCCTCGCCTTCCATAGCCACATAACCACCTATTGGAAATAGTCGCAGTGAATAGGCTGTTTCCCCTACAGTTTTCTGAAATATAACAGGGCCCATACCTAGGGCAAACTCGTTTACACGAACTCCTGCCCATCTGGCAGCTAAAAAATGTCCCAACTCATGGATGAATATTAAAAATCCAAAAACTAATATTGCAATAATTACGGTGCTAATATCTTTCACAACCTTTCTATGGTGTTAAAGCCCTAAAAACTCTCTGGTTTTTATCCGTACTTCTCTATCTAGTTCTAGTACATCTTCTAGGGTGTAGAAGTTATTTCCCAGATAGGGCATATTTATAATATTCTCTACAGCTTTTCCAATATGAGTAAAAGCTATTTTTTCCTGTAAAAAATATTTTACAGCTTCTTCGTTGGCACTATTTACCCCACAAGGGTATAGTCCCCCAAGTTTTGCTGCTGTAATAGCAGTTGCCAAGCAGGTAAATACCTCTGTATCAGCCTGGGCAAAGGTAAGTTTCCCTATTTCTGTAAGGGAAAGAGGTTTAACCTGACAGGTAGTTCTAGCTGGGTAGGTTAGGGCGTATTGTATAGGTATTGCCATATCTGGATTACCCATCTGGGCAATAACCGAGCCATCTGCAAACTCCACTGCTGAGTGTACTATACTCTCAGGGTGTACCACTACCTGAATATCCTTAGGCGCCATGTGAAAAAGCCACATTGCCTCAATAAACTCCAACCCCTTATTCATAAGTGTAGCACTATCGATGGTAATTTTACTACCCATTGCCCAGTTAGGGTGTTTAAGGGCGTCTTTTAACTGTACCTTCTCTAGCATCTCCTTAGTATATCCAAAGAAAGGCCCTCCTGAGGCTGTTAGAATTAACTTAGATGGCTTGTTGCCACCTTCCCCTGTAGTCCTTGCTATAGAGCTACCAGCTAGACACTGAAACATTGCACTGTGTTCGCTGTCTATAGGCAGTATGCTAACCCCCATATCCCTTGCACTGCTCATTACAATGGAGCCAGCAGCTACTAAGGTCTCCTTATTAGCTAGGGCTATGTCATTGCCTGCTGCAATAGCCATTAGGGTAGGGGTAAGTCCTGCAATACCAACTATGGCATTAATAAGGGTGTCACATTTCATAGTTGCTATGTGGCAGATCCCCTCCATGCCTGATAGTACAGTTATATCTGTATCAGCCAGTTTGATTTTTAAATCACTGGCTGATTTTTCATCTTCCATAGCTACAAATCTAGGGCTAAACTCCCTAGCTTGCGCCTCTACTATATCCACACTAGACCTAGCTGTTAGCCCCAGTATGGTATAACCTAGGTTTCTAGCTACCTTTAGGCTTTGTACACCTATAGATCCACTACATCCTAGTATTGTGATGGTTTTGCTCATTTAATCATCATTCTTTCTAGTTAAATTAGTATAGGAAGCATAATACTAGCAATAAATACTGCTGGTAACACCATAAGCACCGAATCAAATCTATCTAGTGCACCACCATGACCAGGCATTATATTGCCAAAATCCTTTACTCCATACTGTCTTTTAATTGCTGAGGCAATTAGATCTCCCACCATGCCCAGTACCGATAGTACAGGGGTAATGGCAAGGATAATAGGATAGTTAATATTAAGGCTAAAGCCTAAACTTGGAGAGATTAGCTCAGCTATAAAGGTAAGTATCCCCATTAAAATTATACAGATAACTATGCCACCAATGGCACCTTCTACAGTTTTCTTAGGACTTATTTCTGGGCATAGTTTATGCTTACCCATAGTTACCCCAACAAAATATGCCCCTGTGTCGGTACCCCAAGCACCCATTAAAGCAACAGCAGTAAAGTACAGGGAGGAAACTGCACCTAAATTATGGCGCATAACCAGTATAAGCACCATAGATATGCTTATAATTCCCGTGGCTATAACCGACACTGCAAGGTCTGAGGCTTTGGTTGTTTTGTGTTCTTTTAGCAGGATTATCCCTACAACTGTCACATATAGAAAAGTTACTATTAATAACCACAAAGGTAAAGTTGTCATAGGAAGAAAGGCAACTACTGCTCCTGCTAGTAAACTAGCAGCCATAATAGGGGATTTTTTGTCTACTCCCGAGGCAGAAATAACCTCATAGATAGATAGCACTATAACAACGCTAATCCCAATATTAAGAATTATAGTGTCAAACATCATAAGCACAGTAAAAAGTATACCTATGCCTACTAATGCTGATATTATTCTAGTTTTCAACAGTTATATTCCTCCATATCTGCGATTTCGTGCTGAGTATATATCAATGGCATTATCCAGATCTTTCTTAGTAAAATCAGGCCACAGTACATCGGTAAATATAAGTTCCGAGTAGGCGCCCTGCCACAGCATAAAATTAGATATTCTCTTCTCACCACCTGGGCGAATGATTATATCTGGGCTTGGCTGTGATAAAGTGTAGAGGTTTTGTTCTATTAAATCCTCTGTAATGTCCTCTGGGGAAAGTTTCCCCTCTTTAATTAGCTGTCCAATGGCTTTAACACTGTGGGTAATCTCACTGCGACCACCGTAGTTTAAAGCAATATTTACAGTAAATGTATTACCCTTATTTGTTTTGGCCTCTACCTGTTCTATTAGCTCTATTAAATCAGCTCTTATCTGACTTCTGTCCCCAATAAATCTTATAGTAACGCCTTTTTTATGGGATTTCAGTATCTCTTTTAGATACTGGCTTAGTAGATCCATAATGCTATTAACCTCTTCCTCAGGTCTTTTCCAATTCTCGGTGGAAAAAGCATATACCGTTAGATATTTAACTCCTAGTTCCATAGCATATCGGGAAATTTCCTCAAAAACTTTAGAACCCTGCTTATGTCCAGCAGAGCGAGGAAGTAGGCGACTGTTGGCCCATCTGCCATTGCCGTCCATTATTATTCCAATATGGTTAGGGATTAATCTATTACTATCTTTCATTGTAGCTCCTTTTAACAGTGAGAATATACACCATTGGGTGATTATAGCAAATATTATTTCATATTAAATTGAGCCACAAATTACACTGTGGCTCAATTTATTATAGGTAAAATCTAAATTAGATTTCCATGATTTCTTTTTCTTTAACAGATGCCATTTTGTCAATTTCTTTACAGTACTTATCTGTTAGATCCTGAATTTCTTTTTCTAGGCTCTTTACATCGTCCTCTGTAACTTCGTTAGCTTTTTTAGCTGCTTTAAACTTATCGTTTGCATCTCTTCTGATAGAACGGATTGCAACCTTAGAGTCTTCAGCAGTTTTGCTAATGGATTTACAGATTTCTTTTCTTCTGTCCTCTGTTAGAGGTGGGAAGTTAATACGGATTTTTTCACCATCGTTATTTGGGTTAATACCAATGTCAGATGTTAGAATTGCTTTTTCAATTGCAGAAAGTGTGGACTTATCCCATGGCTGGATAATTAGTGTTCTTGCTTCAGATACAGATACAGCTGCCATCTGAGCAATTGGTGTTGGCGTTCCATAATAGTCTACCACTACCTTGTTAAGTACAGCTGGATTTGCTCTGCCAGCTCTAATAGCTGTGTATTCACCTGCTAGTACATCTAGGGTCTTATTCATCTTTTCATCATAAGGTTTTACCATTGCATTCATAATTAAATACCATCCTTTATCATTAATAATAAATTTAAATATATCCATCCTATCTAGGAGTAAAAACTTAGTTTTTGCCTGCTTCTCTTACTACTGTACCGATATTCTCACCCATAACTATCTTTACAATATTGTCTGGATCTTCAATGCTAAATACTAGTAGTGGGATATCGTTATCCTTACACATAGATGCTGCTGTACTATCCATAACAGCTAGCTCTTTGTTTAGAACTTCAGAGAATGTTAGTGTATCGTAACGAACTGCATCTGGATTGGATTTAGGATCGCTATTGTATACACCGTCTACCATTGTAGCTTTTAGAATACAGTTAGCATCAATCTCTGCTGCTCTTAGGGAAGCTGCTGTGTCTGTAGAGAAGAATGGGTTACCTGTACCACAACCAAATACTACAACTCTGCCTTTTTCTAGGTGGCGCACTGCTCTATTTCTGATATATGGTTCTGCCATTGCCTGCATCTGGATAGCTGTCTGTACTCTTACATCAACACCCTGTGCTTCAAAAGCATCAGCCAGTGCAAGGGAGTTAATAACAGTTGCTAGCATTCCCATGTGGTCTGCTCTTGTTCTGTCCATCTTACCACTTGTTCTGCCACGCCAGAAGTTTCCTCCACCTACAACTATAGCTACCTCTACACCTGCATCTACTAGCTTTTTAATGCTGTTACAGATGTTGTAAACCACATCATAATTAAGTCCCATTTTAGCATCTCCTGCTAGGGATTCTCCACTTAGTTTTAAAAGTATTCTCTTGTATTTTGGTTCCATATATACAACCATGCCTTTCTTCTTTGTACCAGTTCTATCCTAACCTATAGGGTGTCCTATGTAGGAAAAGGTAAAACAACCATCTTTCGTAAATAAATGTAGACTTATATAAGCTACAACTATTATTAGGCAATTCTTACCTACCTACAATATAAGCGCCTATTATTACATCCTATATATTTTACATTATAGAGCCATTCTTGTAAAGAAGTATATTCACATACACTAGGGTTTTTTATAGTTTTTTTACAATTTAATATTTAAAATCAGTATTTTTATACTAATTGCCATAGCCATTGGGATTTTTACTCTGCCAGTTCCAGGAATCTCTGCACATATCATCTATAGTTTCTTTAGTCTGCCAGCCTAGTAGCTCTAGGGCTTTCTCAGTATGAGCGTAAAACTCCCCTATATCTCCACTGCGTCGTGGTGCTATTTTATAAGGTATCTTTACCCCACTTGCCCTTTCAAAAGCCGATACCATTTCCAGTACACTAGTACCTTTTCCAGAGCCTAGGTTTATCTCCTGATACCCCTCATTAAGTCTGGTGTATTCTATGGCTTTCACATGACCTTTAGCCAAATCTACCACATGGATATAATCCCTTACCCCTGTGCCGTCTACAGTGTTATAGTCGTTGCCATATACACTTAGTTCTGCTCTGCGTCCTACAGCCACCTGTGTAATAAATGGCATTAGATTATTAGGTATCCCCATAGGATCCTCGCCTATATTGCCACTTACATCTGCCCCAATAGGGTTAAAGTATCTAAGGCTTACCCCTGAGAAGCCTTCACAGGTTTTTATATAATCTAAGATAATCTGCTCGCTTATAAATTTTGTCCAGCCATAGGGATTTGTACAACCCAGTGGCATACCTTCTTTATAAGGTATAGGATTTTCTGGGTGATAAACTGTAGCCGAGGAGCTAAAAACTAGATTTTTCACCTTGTATTTATCCATGGCTTTTAGTAGGTTAATGGTACAGTTAAGGTTGTTATCATAGTATTTTAGTGGCTGGGATACCGACTCCCCTACTGCCTTATAACCAGCGAAATGAATAACCTCTGTTATCTCCTCACTGTCAAAAAGCTTATCCACCTGATTATAATCAGCAAAATCCACCTTCCGCAGCTTAATATCACAGGATAGCATTGATGAAATTCTCTCCACTACCTGTGGATTACTATTAGAAAAATTATCTCCTATAATAACCTCATATCCTGATTTTATAAGTTCTATAGCTGTGTGAGAGCCAATATAGCCACAGCCACCTGTAAGTAAAACAGCCATAATTCACCTTCCTTATTTATAAGTTTTATTCTTTAATATTTATACAGCTATATTCTACCATATTATCCTTTGTAATAACAGATATTTATGGATTTATTAGGATTATATTTACAAAAAAGTAATTATTAAATATATTTATACTCTTTATAAATGTGATATGGTAGATATAATAGAAATCTCTTTAACAAATCCTCAGCAAAATCCTATAGTTCTATATCAATTGTTGGGATGCCTTCCCTCGCCGACGGCGTGGAAAGGCACCCCATATAATTTTACCTAGGCATTTAAGAAAGCACCAATCCTATTTAAAGCCAAAACAGGATGTGTTCTCCCATAGCGAGAGAACACACCCCATCATTTGTACAAAACCTAATCCTAAGGTTATCTATTACATATAATCCTAGATTGCTAAGGCATAGTTTATGGATCTTGCCAGATGGTTTTTAATAAGCATACAAGCTTTATTTACATCACCGTGGGCAATTTCTTCATAAATCTGACGATGCTCGTCAGTAATCTGATGCCAGTATGAATTTTTCTGCTGATAAGAAGCTGCCAACATTGTAAGTGGTCTGCTCAGTCTTTCGGTAGACTCGATAAGTCTTGAGTTGCCACAATGTTTATGTAGACAGTAATGGAATTCATCAGACCATTTGCACCATTCTTCATAGTTACCTGCTTTTAGGCAAGCAATGGTGTTGTCTACAACTTTTGACAGTTCTTCGGATAGATTATCTTGGTTACCATTTTCAAAGCAGTATCTAACAGCTAAACACTCTAGATCGCTGCTTAGTTGGAATAGCTCGAAAATGTCTTTTTTCTCTAGTCGTCTTACAGATATGCCGATATTAGGCTGATATGTAAGAAGCCCATCTTGAATCAAACGATTTAGAGCTTCACGGATTGGAGTGGAACTAACGGAGAAACGGGCTTTAAGCATCTCTAGAGTTAGCTTGGTACCACTCTTGATGTTTTGAGAAATGATCTCATCTCTCAGGGAATTGTAGATCTGCTCGGATAATGTTTTCGCCTGTAAAATTTGCATAAGACACACCCACCAATCATAATAAAATTTTGTCTGCGTATATCAGGATCCTACAACTTAAATAATCCTAATTAATCAGCCTCACATTAGGCTGTACCAATACTATATTGGAATTAATACTTCTTAAAAAATTCTTGATTTGCTTGTCTACTAATCTTTATATGTAATACATAATTCCCTTTTTTACATTTTATACTAATTTATACTATAATGCAATGTTTTTTCAAAAAAAATACTGTAAATTTCTGTAAAAAGAAAGGATTTTTTGCCTTATTTTCGCCCTATGACAATTTATTACTGTAAATAGGTAATATATTACCCCTTAGCACTCTGTTAGCACAATAAAGTCCACCTTAATTTTA
>CAYJEQ010000019.1:0-8128 GCA_964369235.1 uncultured Oscillospiraceae bacterium
TTTTTAATATATTTTTGGGGGGGCACGCCCCGGCCGGGGGGGTGGTTATGCCACCCCACATAATTTTATCCTAATATTTGATAAGGAACCTAATATTTGTTATAGGTAGTTTTTTGTTGCAGGATTAAGGTGTATTTAATTTACTAAATAGGGGGATATGCAGTGACAAGATTTAGAAATTCTCGTGTACAGAGTATGGTAGTAGGGATAGCATGTGTAATAATAGGTGGATTTTTTCTACTGGTAGGGGGACTATGGCTATATGCAAAGATACAGGGGCCCATTCCCAGTAGCCAGATAAATTCCTATGAACTATCTGGGAAGTATGTGATTTTACAGCAGGTAGAAAACCTTAGATATGGTGATATACCTAGGTATAGGGTGATGATAGACGCACAGTTTGCTGATGGGGTACATAAGGTTTATTATAATGTAGATGAGGAAGAGGAAATAGTCCTTAGGGCTACGGTGGCAATGGGTGGCAGTATAGCCAGTGAGCAAACAGGGGCAACCAGCCTTATGGATAATGGCAGTATAGTATTCTATGAAGGTAGCATAGGTACGGCCATGGGTAGACATAGTGGTCAGTCAGGTATGATAATGCTGGGGATAGGGACTTTTACCACTGGATTAGGGTTGATGTTTTTAATAAGTGCTCTAAGGCTAAAGTTGGAGGAAAAGTACCGTCCTATAGAGGATTATCCACAGTATGAGGAGGTTTTTGCAAACCCACCAGCCTTTGAGAATGTGTGGTTATGGGATCACTATCTAATAATACTAGAGGATAAAAAGGTAATACGATATAATTATCAAAATATCGTGTGGCTTTATGCCAGAGAGAAGAAAACCGAGGGGATACCTATCTATATTATTGGTTTAGGAGATAGAGAGGGTAACCACAAGGAGATAATTATGGATACCTCATACACTGCTGGGTATATTATGATGATATTAGCAGGGATTATTCAGAACTTTGTGCCTGGATATAGTGAGGATATATATGATGAATATCTAGGTAATCCTGAGGATTTCTTAGGTAAAACCTATAACCCAGCTGTAAATATACCTAAGTGTTATGACTTTGCTAGGGATTATAAGGAGATATATGAGGAAATAGCTGAAATAAATAGAAATAACACTAAATATAAAAAGAAACTTAGGGCTAGGGCAGTGGTAATGTGTGGTGGTATTATATTTATATTAGGTATATTGTTAGTATTTATAATAAATTTGTAGTGTAAAGGCAATTATAATATTAATTAGATATTAAATTTATTTATAATTAAAAGAGTAGATATAATTGTAAATTATATCTACTCTTTAATATTATATAGATTATGCACATAGGCAAGCTTGTTGGTGGAATTATTATAGCACCAATGCATATAATAATTAGCAAATTGTGATTATTTTTGTTAAGGAAAAACCACTTGTAATATATCCTAAGTGGTGATAAAATAATAAAAATTTGACCCCTAACAAGGGATACATGCTGAGTAAAAGTCAGCTTCATTAGCATATAGGTATATTGATTTTGAGCCTTAGATATTAAGGTGATAAACAAGTAGAAAGGAATGGATTTATTATGAGTAAAGTAAACACAAATGTAGGAGAAAAATTTCTAAAAGAAGGCCTTACATACGATGATGTACTATTAATTCCTGCAAAGAGTGATATACTACCAAAGGACTGTAACATCTCAACAAGATTAGCTAGAGATATCTATCTAAACACTCCAATTATTACAGCAGCTATGGACACAGTAACTACAGCACCTATGGCAATAGCTATTGCTAGAGAAGGTGGTATCGGTGTAATTCATAAGAATATGTCCATTGAAGAACAGGCTGATGAAGTAGATAAGGTTAAGCGTTCAGAAAACGGTGTTATTGTAAATCCATTCTACCTATCTCCAGAGCATTTTGTATTTGATGCTGATGAGTTAATGGGTAAGTATAAAATCTCTGGTGTGCCTATCTGTGAAGAAGGTAAACTAGTTGGTATTCTAACTAACCGTGACCTACGCTTTTTAAATGATTTTAACACAAAGATTAAAGATGTAATGACTAAGGATAACCTAATTACAGGCTCTGTAGGCACAACAATGGCTGAAGCACAGGAAATCCTAAGAAAAAATAAAATAGAGAAACTTCCAATTGTTGATGGTGACTTTAAACTAAAGGGACTAATCACAATTAAAGATATTGAAAAAGCAGTACAGTATCCTAACTCTGCAAGAGATAAGGGAGGCAGACTACTTTGTGCAGCAGCTATCGGTGTAACAGGTGATGTTATGGAGAGAGTAGCAGCTCTAATGGAAGCACAGGTAGATGCACTGGTACTAGACTCTGCTCATGGACATAGTGCAGGCATTATGGAGTGTGTAAGAAAGATTAAAGCAGCATATCCAGAGGTGGCACTAATTGCTGGTAATGTAGCAACAGCAGCAGCAACTCGTGATCTAATCGAAGCTGGCGCAGACTGTATTAAGGTTGGTATCGGCCCTGGTTCTATCTGTACAACTCGTGTAGTTGCAGGTATCGGTGTACCACAGATAACAGCAGTATATGACGCTTGTTGCGAAGCAGCAAAGCATGGTATTCCAGTTATTGCTGATGGTGGTCTAAAATACTCTGGTGATATTGTTAAGGCACTGGCTGCAGGAGCTAATATGGTAATGCTAGGATCTCTACTAGCTGGTTGTGAAGAAGCACCAGGTGAGAGAGAAATCTATCAAGGTAGAAGCTTTAAGGTTTACCGTGGAATGGGTAGTGAAGGCGCTATGGCTAAGGGTAGTCAGGATAGATACTTCCAAGCTGATAGCAAGAAATTCGTTCCAGAAGGTGTAGAAGGTCGTGTTCCTTACAAAGGCCCACTAGCTGACACAGTTTACCAGTTAATCGGTGGTCTTCGTGCTGGTATGGGTTACTGTGGTTGTGAAACAATTGAACAGCTTCATGAGAAAGCACAGTTTGTTAAGATTACAGGTGCTGGTCTAAAGGAAAGCCATCCACATGATATCTACATTACTAAGGAAGCACCAAACTACTCTATAAATCCTCAGTAATAAGAGTTTAACAGCAGTTAACTAAGTAAAATATTTATAGCGAAATATCTGGGTAATACCTTGATATTTCGCTATTTTTTTCATCTTAAGTATTTAGGTTATATATCAATTGTTGGGACAGTGCCCTATATAATTTCACCCCAACATTTGGGAAAAAAACAGTATTTAGAGGAAAAGCTTAAGGGAAAGAATCTAGCTGATTATCTGTGATATCATAAATATCTGTAGTAATCTACTTATGTAGTGGGTTATAGGAATAGCATGGAGGTATTATGAATTTTATAAAATAAACAAACCATTGTAGGGACAAGTTTGTCTGTTCTTTGTAAATAGTGCTTATGATTGTGCTTTTGTCCACTGGGTAGACTATGTCCCTACAGGTTAGTTTGTGGATTTTTATTTAAAGGGATATCCACTTTCAGTTATAGAGATAGTTTTCCTAGTAGACTATCATTTACTTCCTTTGCTCTAAGATCTTGATGGACAAAGGAGCCTTTCCCAGCCCTACCTAAAGCAGAGGAGGTAAAAGCCACTACACATTCAGGATTATTACCCAGTGCTGAGCCCATACCTAAGGGGATTTCTGGCAATGTATTCTTACCCATAGCATAATCATTCCTTTCCTAAAGTTCTGTGTTATTTTCTCGTGGTTTTCTTATGAGAAAATTTCCTGTGTCACAATGACCGAAAACCGCAAAACCTATCTTTGAAAATTTGTTTCAAACTAAAGTCCTGCTTTTCTAAAATTAGGATATATTACCCTAAATCTATCATGTGCAGGATTTTACTATTTATCCTATTTGTTTTGATATTATAATAAAAATCCCAGTAAATTAATTTAGGGCATATTCTCCCACTGATGTAAAGAGAATATGCCCTAGTATTTATGAAAATTATTTATGCTTAGATTTACTACAGCCAACACAGGTTACAGTGTCTGCTTCATCACCAAAAACCTGTTTAAATAGTCGCTGTCCTGTTGGAGTTGCAGCAATACCACCCTGTGCTGTTTCCTTTAGCGATGGGTGCATTGCGTCACCTACTCGCTTCATTGCAGTGATTACCTCGTCAACAGGAATAGGATTTTTTACCCCAGCCAGTGCCATTTCAGCAGCAGTTAGCGCATTAGTAGCGCCAGCAGCATTACGCATTACACAGGGGATTTCCACCAGCCCAGCTACAGGATCACAGACCAGCCCCATCATATTAACTAAGGCAATGGACACTGCTTCCTCCACCATGTTAACATCACCACCAGCAAGCTCCACAGCTAGGGCAGCAGCCATTGCAGAGGCAGAGCCGATTTCAGCCTGACATCCACCCTCAGCACCGGATACACTAGCCATATTAGCAATAACCATACCTACAGCAGCTGCAGTAAATATTGCCATTACTGAGTCTTCTTCGCTGTAATTATACTTTTCCTTTAGGGAGAATAACACAGCTGGCAATACACCACAGGAGCCAGCTGTAGGGGTTGCAACAATCTTACCCATAGAGGCGTTGTACTCTGCCACTGCCAGTGCATAGGCAATAGCTTTGCTATTTACCCCACCAACTAGGCTATTTGCTATAGTATTAACTCGGTATCCATCCCCACCAGTTAAGCCACTGGTAGAACGGATATCTTTATCTAATCCCTTAGTTATAGACTCCTCCATAACTAGGTAGCTTTCCTTCATTGTTTGGTAAAGCTCATCTTCCCTACACTCCATGGCTACAGCTTGCTGTTTCATAACTACTGTGGAGATTTTCTCCCCTGTTTCCCTAGCTACAGCTACTATATCACCAAATGATCTATATGAATCCATAATGATAGTTCCTCCTATTTATGTTATATAAGGCATAATGTAAAAGTAATAAGTAATAGTTAATAAGTAGGGGATTTTGCTAAGGCAAAATATATCTAATATGTGAAAAAGCCACTCCTACACTCTTCACTATTACCCAGCCAATGAAATTGGCTGTATAAATTTATAAATCCTATAAAGGCAGTACAATAGTACAGTCGCTTACATTGTTAATCCCTAGGATTTTCTCCCTTAATACTTCATCTGCCTTGCCATCTACCTCAAGGGTCATAATAGCATTTCCACCTTTTTTGTCCCTAGAAAGAGTTAGATTACCAATATTAAGGTCATACTCAGCTACTGTACCTGTTACATCAGCTACTACACCTGTTTTATCTAGGTGGGGGATTATAATGGTGGTGCTTTGTCCAGAGAAGGACACATTATGTCCGTTAACTTTATTAATCTGAATATTGCCTCCACCTATAGAAGCTCCCTGTAACTCAATGGTTTTGCCAACTTCATCTTCTAGGATAATTACCACTGTATTAGGGTGGGCATTATCTAAGTTTGTCGGGATAAACTCTATATCAAGACCTATTTCCTTACATTTCTCTAGGCTTGTCCTAATACCAGCATCATCAGGCTTCATGCCCAGTATGCCTGCTGCCAGTGCCTTGTCAGTACCATGGCCTTTGTAGGTTTCAGCAAAGGAGCCATGTAGCAAAATTTTAGCTTTTTTAGCTATACTGCCCAGTAGGGAGCCAGCTATTAATCCTATTCTCACTGCGCCACCTGTGTGGGAGCTAGAGGGGCCTATCATAATAGGTCCGATTATATGAAAAACATTCATGTTAGTTCCTTTCTTTTAGGCTATGGGCTACTGTCACAGCCATAAAATAAATATATTTATATATGGGTAATGTTTTTTATCTTATGATTATCCCTGAATTCATCCTGCCTGTTCGCCCATCTTCCTTCCTATAGGAGAAAAATCTATCTAGGCTACAGCCTGTACATTCAGAGGATATCTCTATATTTTTTACCCCTAACTCAGCTAGTACATCATGGTTTATTTTTTTAAGATCTATATAGTATTTGCCATTATCCATAGCTTTACTATATAGTTCTATATTAAATCCAGCCTCACTAAAAGCCTTGTAAACATCTTTTCCAGTTTCAAAACAACACTGGCTAATACCAGGGCCGATAACAGCTCGTATATTAATAGCCTCACTGCCAAAATTCTCCATCATAGCTTTTACAGCATTGCCACCACATTTTAGCATTGTGCCCTTCCAACCACAGTGTGCCAGCCCCACAACCTGATTTACTGGATCATATAAAATAACTGGAATACAGTCTGCATATCCTGTAGTAAGTAGTAGGTTTTTCTGATTGGTTACTACACCGTCAAAATCCCCAGGATTATACTCACTGCCCTGGGGCATGGAGGAGATTACACAGATGTCATTGCCATGAACCTGATTAAGCCTAACTTCACAGCTGTCTTCAGCGCCGATTTCACAGCGCACTCGTCTGCGATTTTCTATAATATTTTCCTCAGTGTCGCCAGTTTTTCCTCCTAGGTTTAAAGAGGAAAGTCTACCACTGCTAACACCACCTGTTCTGGTGGTAAAATATGCAGTAACTAACTTATCGTCACCGAAATATCTAATTAAATCTAACATATAAATGACCATTCCTTGCCTTTCTTTTACTTTGATAGTGCTATAAATTATTTTGTCAATACAAAAGCTCAACAACTATTTTTAGGATTTATTATCAGCTAATTATAACATAGTTTAAATAAGCAGGTCAAACCACCTTTTTAACTAATATTAAAGAAAAATAATAGCAATATTGCTTTAAAATTACTTCTGTGTTAAAATATTTTATGTAATAAAAACTATAATATTATAGTTAATGGGTATGAGGTGGTAGAATTATGTATGTAAATTTTACGGATTTTGTTTCTAAACTTGATTCAGATCAGCTTTCTGAGTTTTTTGAATCGGCTCATATAAATATAATAGGCTATGGCAGTTGGAAGGAAACCAATGTTAAATCTATGGAAAAATTTATCCTGTCCTCCTTTCAGCTAACCCGTATAGATAAAGGCACTGCCATTATTAAGGTGGGAGATAAAGAAACCAGATATGAAACCAATAGCCTGTTTTTATACAAGCCCTTTGAGCTTTATTCTGCCTACTCAGTAGGGGAAGAGCCACTGGAGTATAGTTATATATGTTTTGATATATATCCCTTTGCCACTAGATATAAACTAGAACAACAATCGGATATACTAAAACCTACAAAACAAGATGATATATCTGCCCAGATGTCACAGTTACAGTTTAAAAAGATTAAGGACATGGGAGAGAAAAAAGTCCCAGGTACTGCTTTTATAATTAAACTAGCTTTAATTGGTATGCTTAGTCAGATTATTTCAAATAACACCATAGAGGAAACACCTCTAAGAAATGAAAAAGAGCTGTTAAGCCTTATCCACCAAGCTATAAAATACACCCATGAGCATCTTTCTGACCCTATAAAATTAGGTGCAATTTCCAGATATTTAGGGGTAAGTGACAGTCTACTAACTAAATCTTTTCAGAAAGCTGTCCATACCTCCCCAGCGAAATTTCTAACCCAGTATAAAATAGGTATTGCAGAGCAGTATATACGCAGTGGTAAATACAGTATAGATGAGATTTCTCATATGCTGGGGTACTCCTCCAGCTCCCACTTTAGGACTACCTATAAAAAGATACTAGGAAAAAATCCACAGTAGGCTTACAGTTATTAAAATATTTATAAATATTATTTTGGTTATATAGCAATTACTAGGTTAAGTGCTATATAACCTTTATTTATCCCCAGTGCATAATACAGGTCATATTATCCCATGATTTAATCATATAATTCTTTAATAGTAATGTTTGTAGGAGGATAGTTTGAAAGAAAGTTTCAAACATGGGTTTTGTGGTTTTGGGTCATTATAACACCTAAAAACACAAAACACCTAGAAAGGAATGAGGATTATATGGGTGTTTTATTTAAGAAAAAAGTAGAGTATCACAGTGAAAATCTTCTGCTTTTAAAGGAGATAAACAAGGTTAAAAAATCTATAGATTTAAGCTATGATTTATTTAATCAGAGCTTAGATGATAATTTAATAGAATGTTATATCTATCAGATTAACGCCCAGTTTAAAAGATATGACTATCTTATAAAAATAGCCAAAAGTAAAAACCTATGGGTAAATATC
>CAYJEQ010000019.1:8138-26563 GCA_964369235.1 uncultured Oscillospiraceae bacterium
AGCTAAGGTAGCTAGGGACACGCCTGTATATAGTTTATTAAAGTAAGGGGAAATATTATGAGTATGACATTTTGGATAATATTAGTTTTAGTGGCAGTGGTGGGGTTTTCTCTATCAGGTAATTTTATAAAGTCTGCTTTGTTTTCCTTTGCCTATGGTGGTGTGGGGCTAGGGGTAATACATATTGCTATGGTGCTAGGCTACCCTATAATAATACTGACACCACAAACCATAGCAGTGGGATTATTACTGGGATTACCAGGGGTTATTGCTATGATTACCCTATCTATGATTGGGTTTTTGTAAATATATAAGGATACCCTTTACCTCAATATTTGATAAAGAATCTAAAAAACTCAGTGGAGCCTTTGCTTCACTGAGTTTTTATTACATCATATTCTAATTAATCCGAGGCTAGGGCGATGATACAGTCATCTTTATTAAAGGTGATAATATCATTTTTATTGGGGTTCATTACAATGGTAAAACCCCTGTCTAACTGTTTCTTATAGCCAATAGCAATCTGTTTTTTCGCCTTTAATAAATCGGTAACTTCATAGAAATTCATAGGGGTGTTTAGCTTAACATAATTACTAGCATCTCTTATGTATATTTCCGAGCCCTGTGCACCTAATAGATTATCAAAAACAGTGGATAAATCTTTATTCTCAGAAATCTGTGACAATATTAGATTAATTATGTTAGAGCCTACAACTAGATCGTTAGTGTGGGTAATCTCCGCTAGTTGTTGATTGGTGGTATCCTTCATCTCGCTAGTAATAGAGAAATTTTCTTTCGATTTACCAGTAATATCACGAAGATGGATTAATTTAAATAAAGTCTTAGCATCAGAGGTTTCGCTATCGGTTTCATAATCACTTAGTACAAGAATTCGATTAGCACCATAGGTGGTTAATTTTTTTAGCATAGCAGGGTTTTCTATATCACATTCTATAGTGTGTAAATTAATTTTAGCTAAGTCTTTAGTTATTTCATCCACCCACACTGGGATTACTTCATCAGCAATATATAGGTTAGAGCCTGTAGGCAGATAGTTGTCTAACTCGGTAATAATACTTTTTAGTATGGTGTTAACACCAATTATAAGTATATCCTCAGGGAGTATCTCAGGTTGTTTTAAACAGCATAGACTGGATACATCATGGGACTTATAAGGTTTTGGTTTTGCAATTCCATCATCTTCCATCAGTAGAAGTAGGTGGTCATCATTTTTAAGGATGGTGTTGATATTGGGGTTTAGATGTATCTGCCCCTGTCGCTTAAAGCCAAATACCACTGCTTTCTCAAAATAATTAAGTACATCTCCAAAGGAAACCCCCTCTAATTCAGGAAAGTTCTCAAAGTAAAACTCATCTCCCTCAAAATCAAAAAGTTCCATCATTACCGTAGAAAGCCCAGGTTGTCTACAGGACTGAGCAATTATTCTAGCAATGGAATCTCCTACTAATATACTGGAATCCTTGCCACCGGAAACTATTCTCATAGCTTCTCTATTTTCTTCTTTGTTTATTGTAGCCACGATGTTAGGAAAATCATGGGTTTTATTTATAGTCTTAAAGTGATTTTCTATAGTAATCATAGTCTTTAAGGTCATAAAATCATCCTGCTGATTGATGATTATTGACTTTGCTGTGTCAATAGCACAGTTAGCAAGCATATTGCCATCGGTCATTACTCCAGTACGACAGATAATTTTAGTGGTTTTAAAATCCTTTATCTGGGTGAATATACTGGTCTCCACATCTTCCTTATCTTCCTCAGAAAGTATTACAATGGTATTGTTACGATGGTTTTCATTAGCTATAATCAGCTGTTCTATTAAGGTAATTACATTGCTGTCATAACCTAGAATAACCACATGATCATCCTTAATAATACGAGAATTACCTTTTCTAAGGCGATTAAGTTTCTCCTCAAAGGCTGAGTTGACTATACCTATTAGGATACTTGTAACAAAGATACCACATAGGGTAGCTATAGTCATAAGCACAAGAAAAGGTATATTGCCTGTTTCAGCACCTGTAATTGTACCAGGGTCGATTACATGCATGGCAGTTACCCAGAAATTATAATAAAGTGAATCATTATTTCTAGCTATAATAGCAAGGATTATTCCCACACCTATTATAACAATGGCTGTAGCAAGAAATAGCACTGCTACCAGTGCGATTGTGCCCTTGGACATAAGCCCATCAAACCAGTATTTTACTCTATCTCTAAAGGTGATTTTCATAATTATGACCGATCCTTTCACTGTGTTTTCAGTGGTTGATGTTTTTAAAATATAAATTAATCCAGTGGTAGAAACTCCTTCTTACTAGATAAAATTCTACCAACATGACAACTGCTTGCCATGGCAATATATCTATCTTTTTCTTCCTTAGATATATCTGCAATTATCTCGATTTTTGTATAAATTTTAGTTAAATCCTCATCACTGCTGTCAAAATCCCCTGTGATAATTACATCTTCATAAGGAATATTATCCTCATTAAGAAAATGCCTAACATTAATGCTTAAACAGGACAGATAACCAGCCAGTACTAGCTGTGCAGGCCTAAAATCCGTACCTAGTCCACCATTTTCTATAGGCTGACCTGCATATACAGGGCGAACGGTTTTATTGTCAGAGATGGTAATCTCGGTGGTGTGTCGGTTGTCTTTTGCTTTTGATATAATCATGATTGTGACCATGCCTTTCTGAAATAGGAAACTTTCTTTATTGTGACTTAGCTGTTAAGTTGTTCTTACAGCTCAATAGAATATATAATACCATAAATTTCTCCCTATTTCCACTGTTAATTAATCTCCCCACCCTTGTAAAGTCCTTAATATTTGATATAATGTATAAAAGAATTTGATTTCTCCTGAAAGGAAATTTTACATATATGAAAAAAATAACACTGGGAATACTTGCCCATGTGGATGCTGGTAAAACCACCCTGTCAGAGGCACTGCTATACTCTACAGGACAGATAAGGAGTTTAGGTAGGGTTGACCATAAAAATGCCCACCTTGATACTCATTTTATCGAGAAGAATAGAGGTATTACCATCTTCTCTAAAGAAGCCATTATACAAAGTAAAAACCTAACTATAAACCTTATAGATACCCCAGGACATATGGATTTTTCTGCTGAGATGGAACGAGCACTATCGGTACTAGATTATGCCATACTGGTAATCAGTGGCATAGATGGGGTGCAAAGCCATACCGAAACCATACTAACACTGCTATCAAGATACAGTGTGCCAACATTTATCTTTATAAATAAAATGGACATATCCCCATTAGAACCACAGTTAATACTAGATCAGCTAGATGGGATTACTGAGGGTGGCTGTGTGGATTTTGCAGATGAAAGCCTTGTGTATGAGGAGGTAGCCTCTACCTTAGAAGAATATATGGTGGAATACCTAGACACAGGTAGTTTATCTGATAAATCCATTGGGAAAGCAGTATCTCAAAGAACAGTATACCCAGTATTTTTCGGCTCAGCTTTAAAGATGGAGGGTGTAGGGGAGCTTTTAAAGGCACTGGAAAGATACACTCTAGAGAAAACCTATCCACAAACTATGGGTGCAAGGGTGTATAAAATATCCTTTGACACTCAGGGCAATCGCCTAACCCACCTTAAAATAACAGGAGGCAGTATAGCTGTCCGAGATCAGATAGATGATAGTGGGGATAAGATTAATCAGATAAGGCTATATTCTGGGATTAAGTTTACAGCTGTAAATCATGTGGAAGCTGGACAGGTCTGTGTAGTAACTGGGCTGTCCAGTAGTCAAATTGGACAGGGCTATGGCTATGAACAGGGACAAGTTACCCCTATTATACAGCCTGTGCTTACCTATGGGGTGGTGCTACCTATAGATGTAGATCCACTAATGGCATATAATCAGCTTAAAAAACTAGAGGAGCAGGATCCACAGCTGAGAATTTTATGGGACAGCGGGATTAAAGAGATAAAGATACAGCTAATGGGTGAGATACAGATAGAGATACTAACAACCATTATTAAGGAGCAGTTTGGATTTCCTGTGGCTTTTCAGCAGGCTGGTATACTATATAAAGAAACTATAGTGGAAGAAAGCTATGGTGCTGGGCATTTTGAGCCACTAAAACACTATGCCGAGGTACATCTAAAGCTAGAGCCTCTGCCTTTAGGCAGTGGGATACAGCTTAGAAGTAGTTGCAGTCGTGATATGCTTACGGAAGGTCAGCAAAATCTAATACTATCCCACATACTAGAAAAATCTCATACAGGGGTACTAACTAATTCCCCTATAACCGATATGCTAATTACCCTAACAAAGGGTAGAGGGCATCTGAAACACACCACAGGGGGAGATTTTAGAGAGGCTACCTACCGAGCCTTACGACAAGGGTTATTAAAGGGGAAAAGCAAACTACTAGAGCCCTATTACAGTTTTAAGATAGAGCTACCTACAGAAAATCTAGGTAGAGCCATAAATGATATAACCCAAATGCAGGGTAGCTATGAAATTCCAGAAAGCCTAGGGGAAGTAAGCACTATTAAAGGAAAATTCCCAGTGTCCACAGGATATAACTACCAAGGACAGTTAATGAGCTATACTAAGGGTAGAGGGAAAATAGCCATGACCTTTGGAGGCTATGATGTATGCCACAATAGTAAAGAGGTTATAGCAGAAATAGGCTATGATCCAGCTAGTGATGGTGTAAACACTGGTGATTCGGTATTTTGTAGTGGTGGTAGTGGCTATACAGTTTCTTGGGATATTTCCGATAAACATATGCACCTAGACCCATTACAGGGGGAAATAGAGGTAGAAGCGCCACAGTTTTTCCCACCAAAGGTGGCAGTAACTGATATTGATGTAAGTGATGAGGAATTAATGGCAATATATCAGCGCACCTATGGAGAGATAAAAAGAGAAGAGCCCTCCCAGGGGAGAAAGATACCACCAAGACCTAGTATTAACTATTCCCCAAGCCCTAAAAGTCGCAGTGGGGAGGAGTATCTACTGGTAGATGGATATAATATTATCTTTGCTTGGCAGGATCTTAAAGAGCTTGCAAAGGATAATATACATGGGGCAAGGTATCGCCTAATGGATATACTATCTAACTATGCAGGTTATAAGAGGGTAAAGCTTATTCTAGTATTTGACGCCTACAAGGTAAAGGGTGGCATAGGCTGTACAGAAAAATACAATAATATTGACATAGTCTACACCAAAGAAAGAGAAACTGCCGATAAATACATCGAGAAGGTAACCCAAAAAATAGCCAAAAACCACAAGGTGACAGTGGCAACATCTGATAATCTAATGCAGATGATTATCTGGGGACATAGTGCCTTTAGACTATCTGCCAGTGATTTATACCGACAGGTAAAAGAGGCAGAAGGGCAGATTAGGGATATTTTAGCTAGAGGTTAATAAAATAAAGGGTAAAAGCAAGTGTGTCTGTTATTGTTTTTTATAACAAAACACTTGCTTTTATTACTACTTAGGTATAAAATATATAGGTGAAATTTTGCCTAAAATACTTTGTGCAAAATATAAATAGGAAGATATTAATAAGGACGGTCAATAAATGAGCATATTAAATGTAGAAAATCTAAATCATGGCTTTGGGGACAGAGCTATACTAAAGGATGTATCCTTTAGGCTTTTAAAAGGTGAGCATGTTGGATTTGTGGGAGCTAACGGAGAAGGTAAGTCCACATTTATGAATATAATCACAGGATCTCTTATGCCCGATGAGGGGAAAATCCAGTGGAGTAATAATGTTAAGGTAGGATATCTAGATCAGCATACAGTGCTAGCACAGGGTCTAACTATTAGAGATGTGCTAAAAAGTGCCTTTGCACCACTGTTTCAGATGGAAGAAAGAATGAACCTTATCTGTGATCAGATGGGTGAGGCTACTGACGAGGAACTTAATGAGATGATGGAAGAGCTAGGTGAAATTCAGGATATACTAGCTGTTCGTGACTTCTATATCATTGATAGTAAGGTAGAGGAAGTAGGTAGAGCACTAGGTCTAGAGGATATTGGTTTTGACAAAGATGTTACCGAGCTAAGTGGTGGACAGCGTACTAAGGTACTACTGGGTAAACTACTGCTGGAAAAACCTGATATTCTACTACTAGATGAGCCTACTAACTACCTAGATGAAAGCCATATCCAGTGGCTAAAAAGATACTTAATCGACTATGAAAACGCATTTATCCTAATATCCCATGATATTCCTTTCCTAAATAGTGTAGTAAACTTAATCTACCATGTGGAAAATGCAGAGCTTAGTCGCTATGTAGGGGATTACTATAATTTCCAAGAAGTATATGCAATGAAAAAATCCCAGCTAGAGGCAGCTTATAAGAAACAGCAGCAGGAGATAAGCGACCTTAAGGATTTTGTTGCTAGAAATAAAGCTAGAGTTTCCACTAGAAACATGGCAATGTCCCGTCAGAAGAAGCTGGACAAGATGGATGTAATTGAGCTTGCTAAGGATAAGCCAAAGCCAGAGTTTAACTTTAAGGAAACAAGAGCCCCAAGTAAGTTTATATTCCAAACAGAAAACCTAGTAATTGGTTACGGTAGCCCACTGTCAAAGCCTCTAAATATCCAGATGGAAAGAGGACAGAAGATTGCTCTAACAGGTGCTAATGGTATTGGTAAAACCACCCTACTAAGAAGTATTATGGGTGAGATACCACCAGTAAGTGGTAAAAGTGAGTTAGGGGATTACCTAGAGCTAGGATATTTCCAACAGGAAGTAGACTATGGTAACAACACCACCTGTATAGAAGAGGTGTGGCAGGAGTTCCCATCTCTTACCCAGCGTGAGGTAAGAGCAGCCCTAGCAAAATGTGGACTTACCACTAAACATATAGAAAGCATGGTAAAGGTGCTAAGTGGTGGTGAACAGGCTAAGGTAAGACTGTGTAAGCTAATTAACAGCGAAACAAATGTACTACTACTAGATGAGCCTACAAACCATCTAGATGTAGAGGCAAAAGAAGAGCTAAAAAGAGCCCTAAAAGCCTACAAAGGCAGTATACTGTTAATCTGCCACGAACCTGATTTTTATCAAGATGTAGTTACCCAGATATGGAACTGCGAAGAATGGACAACAAAGCAAATCTAATATAAATAATCTACCTTTGTAAGATTGTTTATAAGTGAATAGTGAAGAAGTAATAGTGAAAAGTTAAGGTGAGGGACTATTTTAAATAGAAAATCGCAGATTTTCACATAAGTTCTTAACTATTACCACTTACTTATTACTTTTATAGTGATACACCCAATTACATGGGCTGGTGAATAGTTGTGGAGTGGCTTCGCCACATTATTAAACCTTAACTTTTCACTATTCACTAGATGGGGTGGCTTCGCCATAATTATTTAATTGATTGGGAGAGATACTTATGTTACTAGCTATTGACATTGGTAATACTAATATGGAATACGGTTTCTTTCAGGGGGAGGAGCTAGTTGCCTCCTTTAGACTGGGGACAACTAATAGAGATATTACCTCTGATGAAATCGGACTAATGCTAAGACAATTTATGAGTATAAATGGTGTGGACTACACTAAGGTAGAGGATGTAATTATAACCTCTGTTGTGCCACAGATTATGTATTCTATGAATAATGCAATCCATAAATACTTTAACAAAACTCCACTGGTAGTAGGTGATAATATCGGCTTCTATGTGGAGAATAAATACTCTAATTCAAAAGAAGTAGGTGCTGACCGTCTAGTTAACGCAGCAGCTGCCTACAAACAGTATGGTGGCCCATTAATAGTTGTAGACTTTGGTACTGCTACTACCTTTGACGCCATTGACAGAGATGGTTCCTATCTAGGTGGTGCTATCTACCCAGGTATTAAGGTGTCTATGGACGCACTATTTCAAAAAGCAGCTAAACTGCCACGAGTAGAGATAGTAAACCCCCATATAAACATCGGTAAAAACACTGTACACAGCATACAGAGTGGTGTAATCTACGGATATGTAGGAGCTGTTAGAAATATCTGTGATATTATGAAAAGGGAATTAGGGGAAGATACTAAGGTTATTGGTACAGGAGGACTTGCTACTCTAATCGGTGAGGAGTATAAGTTTGATACCATTAACAAAACCCTTACTTTGGAAGGACTAAAGATTATCTATGAAAAGTACAGAGAAGAAGCTGACAGAAAGGGAAACTAATCCTTTCCCCTATACAAATAGCAATAAAAGATACCATACACTGGACTACCATCTAAAGGAGAAGTTTGGTTGTAAGGTTTTTAAAATCAGCCTTAATGCAGGATTTACCTGTCCTAATAAGGACGGAAGTCGTGGAGTAGGAGGCTGTAGCTACTGTTCTAAAATGGGCAGTGGTGATTTTGCTGGAGATGTGGAATTATCCATTGATGGCCAGTTTGAACAGATTAAAGAAACCATGCATAAAAAATGGAGCGAAGGCAAGTATATAGCTTATTTTCAGGCTTATACTAACACCTACGGCCCTACAGATATACTGGAGAAACTTTATCGTCAGGCATTATCCCAACAGGATGTAGTGGGGCTTTTTATCTCCACCCGTCCCGACTGTATTAGTGAGGAAACCTTAGAGCTATTAGAACAGCTATCTAAGGAAACCTATCTAGTGGTAGAGCTTGGACTGCAAACCATCCATGAGAAAACAGCCCAGAAAATTAACCGTTGTCATAGTTTTGGAGAGTATTTAGAGGCTGTAGAAAGGCTTCATAGCAAGGGGATAAATGTCTGTACCCACACTATACTAGGACTGCCCTACGAAACCAAAGAGATGATGCTAGAAACAGTAAAAGCCATAGCACCACTTAAACTACATAGTATGAAGATACATCTTCTACATATTCTTGATGGCACTAAGATTGCACAGGAGTATGCAGAGGAGGGTTTTACCCTGCCTAGTAAAGAGGAGTATATTGACATAGTTTGTGATTGTTTAGAGCTACTGCCTAAGGAAACTATTATCCAAAGACTAACTGGTGATGGTGGCAAACAGGATTTAATAGCACCACTGTGGACACTTAAGAAAACCATAGTCCTTAATGATATTGACAAAGAGCTACTGAGAAGAAATTCCTACCAAGGTAAGAATTTTGTAGAGTAAGAAAGAGGTATATATGCAGTCCATACTGGATACCACCAAGGATTTTATAAGAAAAGCCATTAAAGAAGATAGCATTGTGGCAGACTTTACCATGGGCAATGGTGGGGACACCTGCTTTTTAGCAGAATTAGTGCCACAGGGCCATGTATATGCCTTTGACATACAGCCACAGGCATTAGAAAACACCAAAGCAAAGCTAGACCTAGCCGGACATAGTAACTGTACCCTTATACTGGATTGCCACAGTAAAGCCTATGATTATATCACTGGCAGTATTGATGCTGGTATGTTTAATCTAGGTTATCTACCGGGGTTTGATAAGGCTATTACCACTAAGGAAAACACCACCCTAATAGCCATTGACAAAGCAATGAATATGCTAAAAAAAGATGGGGTACTAGTTATTAATGTTTATCCAGGCCATGAAGAAGGCAGGATAGAGGGTGAGAAGATTGGTGAAATGCTATCTAAGCTAGATAAGAAACTTTTTGACTGTTTAATATATAGAATATTTAATATTCCTGAGTGTCCCTATATCTACCTAGTGCAGAAAAGATAGGGGATAGGATTTCTTGACATAATTATACAAAGGTAGTATAATCTAACTGCTATAAGCCTATGACAAATATAGGAAAATAAATAGTAGTTAGAAGATGTTTTACAGCTATGGTTTTGTGGATAAGCATAACCACAAAACCACTTAAGAAAGGTAGAAAGATAAATTATGAAAAAAATTATATCATTAGTTTTAGCCTTTACCATGGCAACTCTTGTAGGTTGTAGTGCTACTAGCACCTCCTCCACAGTGGAAAGCTCAACAGAAACTTCCACTCAAAGTTCTACAGAAAGTTCTGTAGAAACCCCAGTGGAATCCTCTACAGAAGCCTCTACAGAGGACAGCACAGAAACTATTAGTGTACCTATGACGATAGCCTCATTAAAAGGCCCTACAGCAATGGGGCTGGTATCCCTAATGGATAAAAATGAAGCTGGCGAAGCCTCACTGGAATACACCTTCCCAATTCACGGTACACCGGACCAAATCACAGGGCCACTGTTAACTGGTGAGATTGACGGAGCAGCGATCCCAGCAAACCTTGCAGCTACACTGTACAATAAATCACAGGGCGCTATTAAGGTAATCGGTATTAATACTCTAGGGGTTCTTTATATAGTAGAGGGTGGGGAAACCATTAACTCTATAGAGGATCTTAAGGGGAAAACTCTGTACTCAACTGGTAAGGGAACAACTCCAGAATTTGCCCTAAACTATATACTAACATCTAATGGAATTGATCCAACTACAGATTTAACTATTGAGTATAAATCAGAATCTACCGAAGTAGCAGCACTGCTGGCACAGGATCCTACAGCTATAGCAGTTCTGCCACAGCCCTATGTTGCCACAGTGCTTAGCAAAAACCCAGATAGCATGAGGGTTGCCCTAAACCTTACAGAGGAATGGGATAAAATCGGTGGAGATAGTAGCCTTGTAACTGGGGTAACAGTAGTTACAACTAAGTTTATAGAGGAAAATCCACAGGCTGTGGAAAGTTTCCTAGAAGAATACAGCCAGTCTGTAGAGCTGGTAAACTCTGACCTAACTACTGGAGCAGCACTGGTAGCCAAGTACGAAATAACCACTGAAGAAGTTGCACTAGAGGCGATTCCACAGTGCAATATTGTGCTAATAGAAGGCGAAGAGATGAAAAATCAGCTATCAGGATACCTAGATGTATTATTTACAGCTAATCCTGAATCTGTTGGAGGAGCAATGCCTGATGGAGACTTCTACTATATTCCATAAAATTAATAAGAGTAATATAAAGGGACTATTTGCCATACTGTTTTGGATAGCAGTATGGCAAATAGTCCATGTCTTTGTAGGGATAGATATAATAATACCCTCCCCCTATGATGTAGCTTTAAAACTTATAGAGATGATGTCTACCCTAGGATTTTGGCAAAGGGTGGGATTTTCTCTAGGTAAGATAACACTGGGATTTATCCTAGCGGCGTTTTTTGGGGTGGTGGTAAGCTATCTAGCCTATAAATCTCAGTTGGTTAAAACACTGTTACACCCCCTAATATCCACCATGAAAGCCACCCCAGTTGCAAGTTTTATTATAGTGGCACTGCTGTGGATAAAATCTACTAATCTATCGGTTTTTATCTCATTTATCATGGTTTTTCCCATTGTATATGGCAATGTTTATCAAGGTATCTGTCAGCTAGATGTTAAGCTGTCCCAGATGGCACAGGTCTTTAACATAGGCTATAAAAATCGTCTGATATATATAATAGTCCCACAGATTATGCCTTATTTTATCTCTGCCTCTACTACAGGACTAGGTATTGCGTGGAAGTCGGGTGTAGCTGCTGAGGTTATAGCAAATCCTGAAAACTCCATCGGTGAGGCATTATATCTAGCAAAATTATATGTAGATACCCCAGCTTTATTTGGTTGGAGCGTGGTTATTATAGCACTGGGAATGAGTTTTGAGAAGGTGTTTATACTGGCTATGAATAGGATTAAAACCACTTTGGAGGTAGGATAATGATTAAGATAGAAAATATATCAAAGTCCTATGGAGATAGTAAGGTGCTGGATAATTTTAGCCTTAATATAGATACAGGTGATAAGGTCTGTATTATGGGTAAATCAGGGGTGGGTAAAACCACCTTAATAAACATACTACTATCCCTAGAAAAGGCAGATAGTGGCAGTGTTACCCCTCTGGAAAAAGGAAGTATAGGTACGGTGTTTCAGGAAGATAGGTTAATAACTGCCCTTACTCCAATTAAAAATATCCTTATAGCTAACCCCCATGGCACAGTAGAAAACATTACCACTGGCCTTATAAATATGGGGCTAGACCCTGAGGACTTAGTAAAACCAGTAGGTAAGCTCAGTGGTGGTATGGCTAGAAGGGTGGCTATATGTAGAGGTATTATAGGATATAATACTATAATAATGGACGAGCCTTTTAGAGGGCTAGATAATCAAACTAAAGGGCTAGTAATGGATTATATCCTAAGGGAAAAATCTAAGGCTAGTATAATATTTGTATCCCACGATATTACCGAAGCAGATTATCTAGGGGCAAGGGTGGTGACCTTAGATAATATATAGAGATAAAAATTACTTATAATACACAAAGAGATAATCCTAAAATCAAACTATACGAATTTAATCGTCATTATGCACAATGGATTAAACCCTCCCTGTTTTTAGCTGAATAGGGAGGGTTTTTCTGTGGATTAGCTAATTATATAAATAGGGGAAATATGTAATTTGCAAATTATTTTACAAAGTTAAAACAAGTATTTTACCTATGTTTTGTGCAAAGTGTAAATCCTAAAAAACTTAAGGTTTTTCCATTGACTTTACAGTGTAAATAATATATTATTAATAGACATAAAGAAGAAATTACACAATATATAGTGTGGTAACAAAAATAACATACAATTTATAGTATAACCCCTGTTGGAGAAAAATAGGGGATATTTATTTGATTTTTTGTGGAAAATATAGATAAAAAAACAAAAGAAAGAAGGTAAATCCATGTACAGCTACATAGTAAAAAGAGATGGAAGAAAAACAGACTTTGACAAGGATAAGATTGCAGGTGCTATTTTTAAGGCAGCACAGGCATTAGGAGGCACCGATAAGGAGATGGCAATAGAGCTATCCCAGCAGGTGGTAGATTATATTAATAGTCAAAGTTATGATGAGGCACCAACTGTGGAGCAGGTACAGGACGCAGTAGAAAAAATCCTGGTGGAAAGTGGACATGCTAGAACAGCTAAGGAATATATTATCTATCGTTCTAACAGAACTAGAGTTCGTGATATGAACACTAAGTTAATGAAGATATATGAAGATCTAACATTCTCTGACGCCAGCGAAAACGATATTAAAAGAGAAAATGCAAACATCGATGGTGATACAGCCATGGGAACAATGCTAAAGTACGGTTCTGAAGGTGCTAAGCAGTTCTATCATATGTTTGTACTAGATCCTAAACATTCCAAAGCCCATAATAACGGAGATATCCATATTCACGACCTAGACTTTTTAACCCTGACAACTACCTGTTGTCAGATAGACCTAGATAGATTATTTAAAAATGGATTTTCCACAGGACATGGTTTCCTAAGAGAGCCTAAGGATATTTTAACCTATGCAGCACAGGCTTGTATTGCTATTCAGTCTAACCAGAACGATCAGCATGGTGGACAGAGCGTACCAAACTTTGACTATGCACTGGCAAAAGGCGTAGCAAAAACTTACATTAGTCTATATGGGAAAAACCTAGCTAAAATCCTAGAGGTTATGGGTATAGTAGAAGATGATAGCACCTTTGCAGAAGAAACACTGGCAAAACTAGCAGCAGAAGGTTTACTACCTAGCCTATCTGGCGAAGGGGACTTTACAGCTAGACTAAAAGCTGAGTTATCAGCTATCTGTGACAAAGCAGATGAAGTTATTAAAAGCTGTGAAAAATACACTCACAAGGAAACAGATAAGGCTACAAATCAGGCTATGAAGGCACTTATCCACAATCTAAACACCATGCACTCTAGAGCAGGTGCACAGATACCATTTAGCTCAATTAACTACGGTACTGACACAAGCCCAGAGGGTAGAATGGTAATAAAGAACCTACTACTATCCACTGAAAGAGGACTGGGAAAAGGCGAAACACCAATATTCCCTATTCAGATATTTAAGGTTAAGGAAGGCATTAGCTTTAACCCAGAAGATCCTAACTACGATCTATTTAAGCTAGCTTGCAGATGCTCTGCAAAAAGACTATTCCCTAACTTCTCCTTCCTAGATGCACCATTTAACAATCAGTATTATGATCCAACAAGACCAGAAACTGAGGTTGCCTACATGGGTTGTAGAACTCGTGTAATCGGTAATGTATACGATAAATCCAGAGAAACAGTATACGGTAGAGGTAATCTGAGCTTTACAACAATTAATCTACCAAGACTAGCTATTCTAGCTAAGGGCGATACAGAGTTTTTCTTTGAGATGTTAGAAGATAAGATTGACACAGTGGCAGAACAGCTAATGCACAGATATAGAATTCAGTCCCAGAAGAAGGTTAAGAACTTCCCATTCCTAATGGGACAGGGAGTATGGCTAGATTCTGAGAAACTTTCCTACGAAGACAAGGTGGAAGAGGTACTAAAACACGGTACTCTAACACTGGGCTTTATTGGACTAGCTGAGTGCTTAAAGGCACTTATCGGTGTACATCACGGTGAAAGTGTACAGGCACAGAAACTAGGTACAGAGATTATCGGATTTATGCGTAAGAGAATGGACGATTATGCAGCTAAAACAGGTATGAACTACTCTCTAATTGCTACACCAGCAGAGGGGCTGTCAGGCAGATTTGTAAAGATTGATGCTAAGAAATTCGGTGTTATTCCAGGTGTAACTGATAGAGATTACTACACGAACTCCTTCCA
Organism: uncultured Oscillospiraceae bacterium; assembly: GCA_964369235.1. Lineage (GTDB taxonomy): Bacteria > Bacillota > Clostridia > Oscillospirales > Ruminococcaceae > CAYJEQ01. Next base: position 22,790 of record CAYJEQ010000019.1, read on the forward strand.
TATTCCTGTATACCATGATATATCTGCCTTTGAGAAGATTAAACTAGAGGCACCATACCACAGCATGACCAATGCAGGACATATTACCTACATTGAGTTAGATGGTAACCCAAGCTCTAACCTAGATGCTTTTGAAGCAGTAATTAGATGCATGAAGGAAAGTGGCATTGGATACGGTTCAGTAAACCATCCTGTAGACAGAGATCCAGTGTGTGGTTACACAGGCATTATCGGCAATGAGTGCCCACAGTGTGGCAGAACCGAAGGAGATCAGCCTTTTGAGAGAATTAGAAGAATTACAGGATACCTAGTAGGTACACTGGACAGATTTAACAACGGTAAGCGTGCAGAAGAATCTGACAGAGTAAAACACGATACAAAGATGGAGTTGATATAAGTGATAAGAATTGCAGGAGTGGTGAGAGAATCTATTGTAGATGGCATAGGTCTAAGATTTACATTATTTACACAGGGTTGTCCCCATGGCTGTAAAGGTTGTCACAATCCACAAACCCATGACTTTAACGGTGGCTATTTAGTAGAGTGGGAGAAAATCTATAATGAAATAGAAAAAAACCCACTACTAGCTGGAATTACCTTTAGTGGGGGGGAGCCTATACTACAGGCTAAGGAGCTAATTCCCCTTGCAGAAGCAGTGGTAAATCTAGGTAAAAACTGTACGATTTACAGTGGATATACCTATGAGGAACTGCTAGCTATGGAAGACGAAGACATTAACAGATTATTATCCCTGTGTACAGTGCTAATTGATGGTAAGTACATAGAAGAACAAAGAGATTTACTACTAGAGTTTAGAGGTAGTACCAATCAGAGGATAATAGATCTTACTAAGGTTTTAGTTAGATAGGTTTATCAACTAAAGCCTGCTGAACAACCCAAAAACATACTTATAGGTTTATTTAATATGTTTTTGGGTGTTTCAGGGTGCAAAGTTTTTAATCCGTTATTATAAAAACTTTGCACTCTGAATTTGGAGTATAGCTCCAAATTCAGGCAGGCTGAAAATCTCCCATGTTAACCTCAAAACGCCCTTGTTTTGAGGTTAAATCACTACAATATTGTGGTGATTTGCAACTGTGTGCTTAGCACCCAGTTATTCAGTAAGCAATAACTAACAGGCAAAAATTTAATAAATATACCCCTAACTATAATTAGGGCTTTATATGAATTATTAGGGCTGTTTCCCTTGTCAATGACGAGAGAAACAGCCCTAATAGAATTTTATCCAATTTAAAGGCAGATACAATCTGTTTTTTCTCTGTGAACACATAGTTAGCTCTGTTGCTTTTTATCTACAAATATAGTATAATTAATTGCTTTAGATGAAATATTAAAATACAAAGTATAGATAAATATCTATATCTCATAGGGTAAGTTCAGCGCCCTCCACTTAGATAACACAAGATAAACCTAGGTGCAAAATGGGCTATTTCAATAAATATCTTGAAGCCATTAATTTCTATATAAACACAGAGGCAAGGTTTACTACTGTAAACTTTGCAAAAACAAGAAAGGTATGGTCCTAAACATGAGTAAATCACAAGCACACTTAAGAATGGGCACAGCACCAATGACAACGCTTATTATCACTATGTCATTGCCCACAATTTTTTCTATGATGATTATAGCCCTTTATAATATTGTAGACAGCATCTTTGTTTCCCAACTAGGGGAAGAGGCTCTAACAGCTGTATCACTGGCTTTTCCAATTCAGCTACTAACTATATCAATTAGTTCTGGTACAGGAATTGGTACAGGCTCCCTAATATCAAGGCTACTGGGGGCGAAAAAATATCATGGAGCAGTAACTACCTCTAATCATGGTTTATTACTGTCCCTAGTTAACTGGATAGGATTTGTATTATTTGGTATTTTCGGAACAGCTGCATTTATTAATGGACAGACCGACAATCCACAGGTTGCAGCTATGGCTATAGGCTATACTTCAGTGGTGAGTATATTCTCCTTTGGGGTGTTATTCTCTATATGTATGGAGAAGATTTTTCAAGCCACTGGCAATACTGTCCTTACCATGTATCTACAGGCTGTAGGGGCTATTATTAATATAGTTTTAGATCCACTATTTATTTTTGGATTATTTGGTTTCCCAAAACTAGGGGTTGTGGGTGCTGGTGTGGCAACAGTTATTGGACAGATTTCTTCTATGTTACTAGCTATATACTTCTTTAAGGTTAAACCACTACCGGCAAAACCAAACCTAAAGGAATTTAAGCTAGATACCAAGGTTATAGGACAGATATACAAGGTAGGTCTGCCCTCCATGGTTATGCAGTCCCTTGCCTCAGTAACGGTAGTTGTTCTAAATAGCATACTAATAAACTTCTCCCAAGCCTCAGTTGCAGTAATGGGAGTATACTTTAAACTCCAGTCCTTTGTTACCATGCCTATTATGGGACTTTCACAAGGGCTTATGCCTATTATGGCTTACAATTATGGTGCTGGTAATAAAAATAGACTACTAAGCGCCTTGAAAAATTCTATTATTATGGCTACTACTATTATGATATTAGGATTTGCACTGTTCCAGTTTGGTGGACAGTGGATGCTATCTATGTTTAATGCCTCTGATGATATGTATGCAATCGGTATAAATGCTCTACAGCTACTATCCTACTCTTTCCTACCAATAGGATTTAGCATTATGGTTTCTACAATGTTCCAGTCGGTGGGAAAAGGTGTATACAGCCTAATAGCTTCAGGTACTAGACAGATGTTTGTACTACTACCTTTTGCTTATTTTGCTTCCCAGTATATTGGTATTAATGGGGTATGGCTTGCTTTCCCTGTGGCAGAACTTGTTGCTATAGTAATTGTTATAGCTATGTTTGTAAATATCTATAATAAAGAGATTAAGCATCTAACATTTGTAGAAACCCCATCAAACCTAGACTAATATTTTAAGGAGGATTTACCATGAAGGAAAAACAACACTGGAAAGGCGCCTGCCTTATATCTCCACTGCCCCCTGCAATGGTGTCCTGTGGCACTATGGAACAGGGAAATATTATTACCATAGGCTGGACAGGTATACTTAATACAATACCACCTGTGACCTATATTTCAGTTAGACCAGAACGCCACTCCTTTGATATGATTAAAGAAGGTGGGGATTTCGTTATTAACCTAACTCCACAGGAGCTAGTTTATGCCTGCGACTGGTGTGGGGTAAAAAGTGGTAAGAATTTCGATAAATTTAAGGAGATGTCACTGACAAAAGCTCCTTCCAAAGACATTAAATCACCAATTATAGCTCAGTGCCCTATAAATATTGAATGCAAGGTAAGGGATATTATCCCCCTAGGCAGTCACTATATGTTTATGGCTGATATAGTAGGTATACAGGTAGATGATGATTTATTAGACGAAAAAGGCAGACTTGACATAGAAAGAGCCAATCTAATAGCTTATGCCCACGGAACATATTTTCAGCTAGGTAAGCCTATAGGTACTTTTGGCTACTCGGTAAAAAAACCTACCACCAAGGCAAAGGAAAAAACCAAGGTAAATAAAGAGCTAAAACCTAGAAGAAGAACTAAGAAATAATATAAAGGTTATATATTAATTGTTGGGGTGTATTCCCTCGATGTCAGCGAGGGAATACACCCCATAAGCCTTTGACCAAATCATTTATCCAATAGCCAGTAAAAAAACCACCGAAAGGTGGTTTTTTTACTTAGATAGACTATCTATTATAGACTATCTATTATAGACTATCTATTATAGACTATCTAT
>CAYJEQ010000019.1:26663-35571 GCA_964369235.1 uncultured Oscillospiraceae bacterium
ATAGACTATCTATTATAGACTATCTATTATAGACTATCTATTATAGACTATCTATGAGTTTGGCGTTTTATTAAATCGCCTTTGATTACCCAAGTTTTTTCAGGAGTTTCACCTTTAAGTATACTGCTAATAAGCTCTACAGTATAGCTACAGCAGTCCTGTAATTTATTATCAATAGAACTAAGCTCAGGCTCGCAACAATAGCTTAAATCAGAATTATTATAGCCTATTACTGCAAGGTCATCAGGTACCGATTTTCCTAGGGCTTTTGCGAATTTTAAAGCAGAAATAGCTAGCTGATCCTCTGTAGCTATAACCCCACCTATGTTATGATGATCCATATCTTTAAGTAGATTTACCACCTGTGGCATATCCTCGGTAGTAGTGGCAATCTGCCAGTCTGCTATAGGGATATTAAGCTCCTTATGGGCTTTCTCAAAACCTGCTAATTTCTGCTTGGTACCAAAGGACATTCGCCTAGCTAGAAATAGTAAGTCCCGAGCACCTTGGGATAATAAATCAGTTGTTACCTTATAGGTAATCTCCTTATCATCACAGAGAACACTGTATACATTATCCCCCTCAAGATAACCATTTAGTAGAATTACAGGAAGTTTCTTTGCAGCTGATAATATATAGTCATCGTCACTGCTATCCATATAATCCGAGCCGATTAATACAATGGCGTCCACTCGCTTAGACATAAGTAAATCTAGGTATTTCTTCTTATCCTCAAGGAGATAACCACTACAACAAAGTAGACAGTCATAGCCATGTTTTCTAAACCCTTGTTCTAAATTATACACAGCACTTGCAATATAGTTATCAGAGGAATTAGAGCACATTAGCCCTATAGTTGACATAGTATTAAGGCCTAGTCCTCTAGCAAAGGCATTAGGGGTATATCCTGTACTATCAATTACATCCATAACTTTTTTTCTAGTTTTTTCACTAACTCTATCACTATTATTAAGTACCCTGGAAACAGTGGCAATGGATACTCCTGATTTTTTAGATATATCATATATGTTCAAAGCTATCACCCTCCTTTTTATTGTAATCTAAGTTTTGTGATGTCTTAGAAAATTCAGCTAGTAAAGTTTAATAACACAATTTATAGTAAATCATATGAATTAGTGTAAGCGTTTACATTTATAAAAATAGTATATTACTTTCTCATGGAAAAATCAAGATAATATTATGTAAATCCTGTAGAAAAACTGTTATTATAATTGTAGAAATCCACAAAGTATTATTTTATATAAAAAAACTATTGACTTATTTACACTATAGTAATATTATAAATGTAAGCACTTACATTTTTATTTGGAAAGATGTAAGAAAGAGTTCTTTAAAATGAGAAAGGGTGTAATCATATGCAAAATTACATTAGAATTAACAAAGAAGATAATGTAGCAGTGGCTTTAAATGATTTATCAAATAAAGCACTAATAGAATTACCAAATATTAAGCTAGAGCTTATAGAGGAAATAGCAAGGGGGCATAAATTTGCCCTAAAGGATATAGCAAAGGGAGAGCCAGTAGTAAAATATGGATACCCAATAGGTAAAGCTAAAGAAGATATTAAAGCAGGTTCCTTTGTCCACACTCATAATGTGGTTACAGGGCTTTCTGATGTAATAGAATATAGCTACAGCCCACAGCTACCAGTAGAGCCAGTGGGAGATCCTATAACATTTAAAGGCTATAATCGTAAAGACGGCAGAGCAGGGGTGAGAAACGAAATCTGGATTATCCCTACAGTAGGCTGTGTAAACAGTGTAGCTTTAGAGATAGCTAAACAGGCAAAGCCTATCTTAGGGGAGAATGTAGAGGATATTATAGCCTTCCCCCATCCTTATGGTTGTTCACAGATGGGCGATGATCAGGAAAATACTAAGAAAATTCTAGCAGATCTTATTAATCATCCTAATGCTGGTGGTGTACTGGTACTGGGACTAGGCTGTGAAAACTCAGGTGTAGATCAGATTAAAGAGGTGCTAGGTGGTTATGACGAAGATAGAGTAAAGTTCATCGTATCGCAGGATTATGAGGACGAGATAGAAGCCTCACTACAAGCCATTGAGGAGATTAACTCCTATGCTAATAGCTTTACCCGACAGGATATAGATGTGTCAAAGCTTGTAATAGGGCTAAAATGTGGTGGCTCTGATGGACTGTCCGGTATCACAGCTAATCCAACAGTAGGACAGTTTTCCGACATACTAATTGCTAAGGGTGGCACAACTATTCTTACAGAAGTGCCAGAGATGTTTGGCGCAGAAACAATACTGATGAACAGATGTGAGAATGAAGAAGTGTTTGGTAAGACAGTTAATTTAATTAACGACTTTAAGGAATACTTTATCCGTCATGATCAGGTAGTTTATGAAAATCCGTCACCAGGTAATAAAAAAGGTGGGATAACCACCCTAGAAGATAAATCCCTAGGATGTACCCAGAAATCAGGTACAGCTATAGTGCGAGATGTACTTGCCTATGGGGACAGAGTGGTTAAGAATGGTCTAAATCTGCTAAGTTCACCAGGTAATGACCTAGTAGCAGCCACAGCCCTAGCAGCAGCAGGAGCGCAGATTGTACTATTTACCACAGGTAGAGGAACACCTTTTGCCTCACCAGTACCAACTATTAAAATCTCCTCTAACAGCCAGCTAAAAGGTAGAAAAAACAACTGGATAGATTTTGACTGTGGAAGAATGCTTACAGAGGATATAGACATAGCACAGGAGTTATTTGACTATATTCTACAGGTTGCACAGGGGGAAAAGGTTAAATCCGAAGTAATGGGATATCACGATATGGCGATTTTTAAACAAGGAGTAACTTTATAAATCGACATAGCGTTGATATGAGCGTATTTTTAAACAAGGAGTAACTTTATAAATCCACATCGGATTATAAATTACCATAAAAACTCAAGATATATATAAGATACAGTTTGAAACAAAGTTTCAAACATAGGTTTTGTGTTTTTCGGTCATTATAACACCCGAAATTTTCTCGTAAGGAATTCATGAGAAAAATCACACAAAACACTAAGAAAGGAATGGGAATTATTATGAATAAGTTAAACTACAACACACTAAAAGAGCTAGGACATAAGGAATATCTACTAGAAAATGGCACCGAGCGTATGCTACAGTTTGGTGAGGGAAATTTCCTAAGAGGATTTGTGGATTATTTTGTTGATGAGATGAATGAGAAGGCTGGATTTGACTGTAAAGTAGTTGTAGCACAGCCTATAGCACAGGGTCTAGCTCCTATGATTAACGAACAGGAAGGCTTATATACATTATTCCTAAGAGGTAATGTAAAGGGCGAAAAGGTAAATGACAAGAGAGTTATCTCCTGTATAAGCAGATGTATTAATCCATATGAGGACTATAGTGCCCTACTGGAAATAGCTAAAAATCCTAATATTAGATTTATTAGCAGTAATACTACCGAAGCTGGTATTGTATTTGATGATAGTTGCAAGGTTGACGACGCACCTCCAGCAAGCTTCCCAGCTAAGCTAACTAGATTTATGCTAGAAAGATTTAATAGCTTTGAGAAGGCTGAGGGATTTGTAATTTTATCCTGTGAGCTTATTGACAATAATGGACAGGAGCTTAAGGACTGTGTGCTAAAATACGCTAAGCTATGGCAGTTATCTGAGGAGTTTATCCAGTGGATAGAAAAAGAGAATATCTTCTGTAATACACTAGTTGACCGTATTATTACAGGATACCCAAGAGCAGAGGCAGAGGAAATATGCAATGAGCTAGGTTACAAGGACAATCTAATTAACACAGGGGAAACCTTTGGTTTCTGGGTTATAGAAGGGCCTTCCTCCCTAGAAGAAGAACTGCCATTTAAAAAGGCTGGGCTACCTGTAATTATTACCGATAACCACAAACCATATAAAGAGCGTAAGGTAAGAATACTAAATGGTGCTCACACTACAATGGTATTAGGTGCTTATCTAGCAGGGGAAAATATCGTTCGTGATTGTATGAATGATAAGGTTATATCTGGATTTATGAATAAAACCATCTATGATGAGATTATCCCTACACTAAGCCTACCACAAGAGGAGCTAGAGGAGTTTGCTCTATCAGTAAAGGATAGATTTAACAATCCATTTATCGACCATGAGCTAATATCTATCACCCTAAACACCACAGCTAAATGGAAAGCTAGAGTGCTACCTACCCTAAAGGATTATGTAGCAAAATTCGGTAAGCTACCTAGCTGTATCATCGCTTCCCTTGCTTTCTACATTGTGTTCTACAATGGTAATGAGCTAGAGGGTAATGGGCTGATTAATAAGAGAGAAGCTAACTCCTATAAAATTATTGATGATATGTCTGCACTGGAGTTTTTCTATAACCACCGTAATGATACCACAGCAGAGCTAGTAAAGGCTGTTTGTAGCAATGCTGATTTCTTTGGTGAAGACCTAACTGCTATTGATGGACTAGAAGAAATGGTAAACTCTATGGTAGATATTATAAAAACACAGGGCGCATACAAGCTAATGGAGCAGTGTTTATAATACAAATAGTAATATAACGCCAAAAATATACAAATAATTGGTTAAAATATCAATTTTCAACAGATAGCACAAGGGATTTACTCATTGTGCTATCTGTTTTTTGCTGTATAATAGTTAAGGAGATTATTTGTGTTAGGAGAAACCTAATACAATGTATTAGATAAGAAGCAATAGTAAAAAAGCTGTGTGAAAATCTTAGATTTTCTATTTTATAATATGTTAAAGTCACTCTGCTTTTCACCTATAAATAATCTTTACGCTAAGACTTAAATTCGAGGGAAGAATATGTTTAAATCTATATTAAAATTTAAAGGCAGTTGGCGCACCTATCAGGCTGGTGTGCTATCTTCCTTTGACCAGTATAAAAATGATGGCAAGATCCATATTGTAGCTGCACCAGGCTCAGGTAAAACTACACTGGGAATAGAGCTAATAAGCCGAGTGGGACAAGGCTGTATTGTGCTAACCCCTTCAATAACTATTAGAGAGCAGTGGATAGAGCGAATAGAGGAAGCTTTTCTGCTAGAGGGTGTAAAAAGCGAAGATGTGCTTTCTCAAAATCTAAAGGATATGAAGCTAATCACTGTAGTTACCTATCAAGCCCTACACAGTGCCATGATAGGCTATAAAGGGAAACTTTTAGAAGAAGGTGACGAAGAAACCAGTAAAGAAGAATTGGTGGATTATGAATCCTTTGATTTAATATCAGCTATTAAGGAAAGAGGGGTTAAAACCATATGTCTAGACGAGTGCCATCACTTAAGAAATGAGTGGTGGAAATCACTGGAGAAATTCCAAAGTGAAGCAACTACCCATTACACCATAGCCCTTACAGCTACCCCACCCTACGACTCTACCCCAGAATTATGGGCAAGGTATATTAAGGTTTGTGGTGAGATTGATGAGGAAATCACCGTTCCAGAATTAGTTAAGGACTCCACCCTTTGCCCTCATCAGGACTATGTTTATTTTAACTATCCTACCAAAGAGGAATTTGATAAAATAAATCAGTTTAAAGATATTAGAGATGAGTACTGTGATATACTGTTAAAAGATAAGGAGCTAGAGAGGATTATTTTCTCCAATACCTCCTTAGGCAATGATGACTGCTATGATAAACTTCTAGAAAATCCAGCATATCTATCCTCTATACTTATCTATCTAAATGCAACTGGTAATGAAATATCAAAAGAATACAAAGAATTACTAGGATATGTAGCACTAGAAAAACCATCACCAAAATGGTTTGAGATTTTACTCCAAGGGGTACTTTATGATGACTCTAGCTCCTATGACATATCAGAGGAAAGGGTTAAAAAGTACCGTAACGAGTTAAAGGTGCGAGGATTAATAGAAAATAGAAAGGTGTGCTTTCAGCTTAAAAAGAAGCTGAAAAAAGACCTAACGAGATCTGTAGGTAAGTGTGAAAGTGTTAAGGAAATTACCTTTCATGAATATAAAAGCCTAGGTAAAGAGTTAAGGCTATTAATCCTGTGTGATTATATAAAGAAGGAATACAAATCTGCCATTGGAAATCCTGATTTAGCTACCCATGCATTAGGGGTAATACCCTTTTTTGAGCTACTAAGGCGAGAAAGCCTTAATCAGAAAGGTGGGTTAAAACTAGGGGTACTATGTGGCAGTGTTGCTATAATCCCTTATGAGGCAAAGGAAAGATTATTAGAACTAGCACCCAACCCAGCTAAAATTTCCTTTAAAAGTCTAGGTAGTTTACCTCAGGAGGAATATGTAGAGGTGGATACCCAAGGAGATAGACATTTTCTAACAGGGATAATTACACAGTTATTTGAGGAAGGCTATATGGAGGTGCTTATTGGTACAAAATCCCTACTAGGGGAAGGCTGGGACTCTCCCTGTGTTAATTCTCTAATACTTGCTAGTTTTGTAGGGAGTTTTATGCTTAGCAATCAGATGAGGGGACGAGCCATAAGAACCTACTCAAAAAACCCTAATAAAGTTAGTAATATCTGGCACCTAGTATGCGTGCTACCACCTAAACTCAGTCAAGATGAACAGGGACTACAGGAAGAAAACGAAGATATGGAAATGCTTACCCGTCGTATGGACAATTTTCTAGGGCTACACTATAGCCTAGATACCATAGAAAGTGGCATTAATCGCCTATCAGCTATACAGTACCCCATTACAACTAAATCTAGTGTAAAAAAGACAAATGCAGAAATGCTTAGAATATCCGCAAATCGTAATGTGCTAAAAGAGAGATGGCAAAAGGCACTGTTGGCTATTAGTGAGATGGAAATCTTAGAAGAAGTTTGCAAAGATAATAAGCAGATAACCTTTGTGGGGTTATTTGATTATATTCGTTATTTAATTTTAAATATAATACTAATGGGACTTAATATGACAATGCGAGGTACCTTGCGTAATGAAAGTAGTGCCCTAATAGGATTATCTATTGTAATAGGAATAATGTGTATATTCTCCTTTATAGTAAGTAGTAAGAAGCTAATAGAATATATTAACCCACTAAAATGCCTGCAAAACATAGGGGAGGGAACCAGAAAAGCCCTTATGGAGGGAAAACACTTTGACAGTAGTGATCACCGAGTGGAAACCCACCATGATATACTTAATCATGTAGTTTATCTACTAGGAGGAAGTAGCCATGATAAGGAGCTATTTGCCAAGTGTGTATTGGAAATTTTTAGTGAGGTAGATAATCAAAGATATATTCTATATGCACCTAGTAGAAAGAAGAAAAAGGACGGGTACTACCCAGTTCCTGAGTTATTTACTAAGAGAAAAGAAGACGCCCAGCTATATGCCACCACTATGAAAAAATACATAGGCAATTACAAGCTAGTATATACACGAAACCCAGAAGGCAGAAAAATACTGCTAAAGGGTAGAAAATACGCAATGGCAAATATCCAAAATCGAGCATTAAAAAGAAAAAGGGTAAAAGGCCCACTTGAATAGGTTTATCCTCTAGTTAAATAATCAGGTAGTAAAAAAAACATCTAACACCAAATCTCTAAAGTGTTAGATGGTTTTTTGCAGTTTTAATAGTGGTGTAAAACAGGTTTTTACAAAGTAATTACAAAAATTTCCAATTTTCTAGTTGAATAACTAAGATGTTATAAGGGGGATATTTGTATAATTTTGGCATTTTGCTAAATAAATCGGAAGAGATAATTCTGATTTTGTCATAGTTTTACCATATAAATGTATAGTAATATAGGCAAAAATATGAGGTATCTGTAGTTATATCTGCTAAATATTTCTAAAAATGGAAAAATATGTCAAAAAGATATTGTCAATTAACCCACATTATGGTAGAATAAACAGGAGGTAAATTACAAATTCACGGAGGCACACAATGAAAAAAGCAAAGGTTTTGATCGCAGAGGATAATAAGGAATTTTGCGCAAGAAGTTCAGCATTATTTAGAAGCTACGGATACGAAACTACTGTTGCTCCAAAGGACGGAGTAAAAGTTGTAGACCTTATCAAAGACCAAGAGCCTGATGTAGTTCTGCTGGATGTATTTATGCCAAGACTTGATGCCATAGGGGTAATGCAAGCAATAAAATCACAGGAAGGAATCAAAAAGCCTATATTTATGACAATGTCAGCCTTTGATAATATATCTTTAGAGCGAGAGATATTATCTAGTGGAGCGTCATACTATTTCCTAAAACCATTTAATGTAGATATGATGGTGGAAAGAACTATACAGCTATCCAAGACATTTAAAACCAGTCATATAGGTGCAAATGGTACCAACCCAATGGCAACCCTATCTCAAACAAAAGATGTTGAGGTAATGGTAACCGAGATTATCCACCAATTAGGGGTACCAGCCCATATTAAAGGGTACCACTATCTAAGAGAATCAATTATGCTTGCAGTAGAGGATGCAGATATAATTAATTCAGTAACCAAAGCACTATATCCTACAGTAGCAAAGAATTTTTCCACAACACCATCAAGGGTAGAGCGAGCTATCCGTCACGCTATAGAGGTAGCCTGGGATAGAGGGGATCTGGAAATACTAAATGCCTATTTTGGATATACAATACATAATGGCAGAGGAAAGCCTACTAATAGTGAGTTTATAGCGATGATCTCAGACAAACTAAGATTAAAGCTTAAATCTACACTGATTTCCTAAAGTTTAAAGAGTATTTAGCCTAAAAGCATTATAGCCTATAATAAAGGTGAAATTTGTTTTAATATGTAATGGTATAAAACAAATATTATTAAAAAGAAAGTCCCATAATATTAGGGAATGTATATGGGAAATTAAAGTATATATAGGAGAGCTGTTGCAGGTGATTATTGCAACAGCTCTTTTACCTATGAAAG
>CAYJEQ010000020.1:0-2911 GCA_964369235.1 uncultured Oscillospiraceae bacterium
CATATTAAATAAACCTATAAGTATGTTTTTGGGTTGTTCAGCAGGCTTTAATTAATACTCTTATGAAAGGAGGCATTACCCAGATGGAAAAAATACTGGAAATAGAGAATATTTCTTTAAGGTACCAGCTACCTAAAGAGGAGATTATGGCTATTGAGGATATTAGTTTTAACATAGACAACGGGGATTTTGTCAGTATATTAGGCCCTAGCGGTTGTGGAAAAAGCTCCCTACTATCAATAATTGCAGGCAGTATTAATAGAGATGAGGGCAGTATATTATTTAAAGGTAAACCTCTAGAGGGATTTAATAATAAAATAGGCTATATGCTACAAAATGACAATCTATTGCCTTGGCGAACTGTTTATAAAAACATTATACTAGGCCTTGAGATACAGGGTAAACTTACAGAGGAAAACAAAGAATACGCCCTGTCCTTACTGGATAAATACGGTTTAGGTCAGTTTAGAGATAGATTTCCCAGTGAGCTATCAGGTGGTATGAGACAGAGGGTTAGTTTAATACGCACCCTTGCTGTAAAGCCTGATTTACTACTGCTAGACGAGGCTTTCTCTGCCCTAGATTACCAAACAAGGCTAGATGTTAGTGGTGATGTATATAATATCCTAAACCGAGAGGAAAAAACTATGGTAATGGTTACCCATGATATTAGAGAGGCTGTGGCACTGTCTAACAAAGTAGTGGTACTATCCCACAGCCCCTCGGTGGTTAAAAAAATATTCACCATAGATTTCCCTAGGGATAGGGATACTATCGCCATACGAAATCAGCCTTTATTCCAAAGCTATGTACAGGACATATGGAAGGAGGTAGTAGATAGTGACCGACTATAGAAAATCCTATCTTAAAAAAATTTCTAGGGAAAAATCTGCTATTAAAACCACCCAGCTATCTATAATTATATTATTTACTCTGCTGTGGCAGTTTCTTTCCTACTTTAAGATAATAGATCCTTTTATCTTCTCCTCTCCTACTAGAATAGCCCTAGCCTTTGTAGAACAGATACAAAAAGATTTACTTTACCACATCTGGATAACAGTTACCGAAACGGTTATAGGTTTTACACTAGGGATTATACTGGGATTTATCACTGCTACTGCCATGTGGTTCTCACCCTTTCTTACAAAGGTGCTTTCCCCTTTTCTTGTGGTGCTAAACAGCCTACCTAAAATCGCCCTTGGGCCTGTTATTATAGTTTTTGCTGGGGCTGATATAAAGTCAATTATACTAATGGCTGTGGCTATTAGCTTGGTGGTTACGGTGTTAGAGCTTTCAGGGGGATTTAACCAAACTGATGAAAATTTAATCACCACCTTAAAAAGTTTCGGCGCTAATAAGAAAACCCTATTTATTAAACTAGTCCTACCCTATAACCTATCGGTGTTATTTCAGAGTTTTAAGATAAATATCGGTCTTAGCCTTGTAGGGGTAATTGCCGGTGAGTTTCTAACCTCTAAGGCTGGACTTGGATATATGATTGTATATGCAGGGCAGGTTTTTAGAATGGATATAGTTATGATGAATGTATTTATCCTAGGGGTAATTGCCTATTTAATGTACTGGATAATAAGTAAACTAGAAAAAATCTTTATAGATAAAAGTATTTAGCTATTCTAAGGTATGATAATCACCTAGAATATTTATTAAAATAAATCAAATCACGAAAGGATAATCTTATGAAAAAAATTATTTCAGCAGTGTTATCACTAATTCTAACCATTAGCCTACTTACAGCTTGTACCACCTCTAATAGTGACAGTAATGACCTTACTACACTAACCCTTAACGAGGTAACTCACTCCATCTTCTACGCCCCTCAGTATGTGGCAATTAGTCAGGGGTATTTTGCAGAGGAAGGTATTCAGGTAGAGCTAGTTAATGGTGGTGGTGCCGACAATGTTATGACTGCTGTGCTAACAGGTGCTGCAGATATAGGGCTTGCTGGTGCCGAGGCTTCTATCTATGTTCACCTACAGGGCAAGGAAAACCCTCCTAAGGTTGTTGCACAGCTTACAGCCTGTGATGGTTCCTTCCTTATCTCTCGTCAGGACACAGATTTCAACTACGATGAACTAATAGGCAAAACCCTTCTACCTGGTAGAAAAGGTGGTATGCCCTATATGACACTGCTTTATGTCCTAAACCAAAATGGTCTTGTAGTAGGGGAAGATGTATTCTTTAATGATACAATTGATTTTACTGCTATGGTTGGTGCTTTTACTGCTGGTGAGGGGGATTATGTAACGGCTTTTGAGCCTACAGCCTCCACCCTAGAAAAAGAGGGCAAAGGCTATGTTGTAGCCTCTATTGGGGCAGATGGTGGCACTGTGCCTTACACTGTATACTTCCCTAGAGAAGGCTTAGAGGATACTGTTGTAGAAGGCTTTGTAAATGCCATCACAAAAGGTCAGCAGTTTGTAGCCGATAATTCTAGTGCTGACATTGCTGTGGCTATACAGGACTTCTTCCCAGAAACTTCCCTAGAAGATATAGCTGTAGTAATTGATAACTACAAGGCTATCGGTGCCTACAGCCAAAGCCCAGCTATGAGTCAGGAGGACTTTTACCGTATTGTAGAGATAATGAAAAACGCTGGGGAAGTTCCAGCTGATACTCAGATAACTTATGAGAATATTATTGATGATAGATTTGTAAGGTAGCTTTATTAACTCTAAAATTATTTTTAGGGCTATGACATAATTATTATAATTCACAAAACTAGTAGAGGCCAACACACAGGTTCGCCCCTACACAAATTTATCAAATTAATTCTATTGGTCACTGCTACCATATTTATTTAGGTTATTTATCAAATGTTGGGGTAAAATTATATGGGGTGGGTTAACACCCCGCCCGGGCCGGGCCCCGCCCCCAAAAAAAAATTAAAAAA
>CAYJEQ010000020.1:2921-17715 GCA_964369235.1 uncultured Oscillospiraceae bacterium
TTTTATTTAGTTTATTTAAAAATTTTTGGTTTAAAATTATTTGGGGGGCTTTCCCGCGCCGACGGCGAGGGAAGGCACCCCAACAATTGATATATAACCTTTATTTAATGGCTACTATTAACACACTCACTAATACCTTCGCAGAATGTTGGGTGAGGGTGGATTAGTTTAGCTATGCTATCTGCTGTTAAGCCATTAGCTATTAGAATACCTACCTCCCCAATCATATCAGTGGCACGCTGACACATTAACTGTCCACCTAATACTCTGCCGTCTTCCTTAGCTGTAATAATCTTTATAAATCCTCTATCACTTAGACTAAGTACCGATTTGGCATTTACCGACATAATGTATTTATGGCTGTCTACCTCTATGCCCTGAGCTTTTGCCTCGTCAGCTGTAATACCGATTGTGGCAATCTCTGGATTTGTGTAGACACAGGAAGGCACTAGGGATAAATCCTGATTATTCTCCTGTGAGAATAGTGATGATACTACCTTCAGCCCCTGTGCTGTTGCCATGTGGGCAAGCTGTATTTTGCCGATTACATCGCCCACTGCATAGATACCCTCTACAGAAGTTTTAAAATTATCATCGGTTACTATATAACCTCTCTCCATAGAGATTTTATCTGATAAATCCCCTGTGAAAAGTCCCTCTGTAGTGGCTTTTCTACCTACGCTTATTAACACTCCGTCGGTGGTTATGGTTTTTTCCTTGTCCTTTTCTAAATAGGTACAAAGTAGCTCTCCATTAGTTTCGGTAATGCTTTGAAGCTTAGCTGAGGAGATAATCTCCACACCACGCTTTTTCATAATCATCTTTAGATTTTGGGATATTTCCTTATCCATTGTGGGCAGTATTCTATCCATTGCCTCTATTACCACCACATTGCTACCTAGATTATTATATACTGTTGCCATCTCCATACCGATAACACCACCACCTACTATAACTACATTTTTATAGATTGTGCTACTATCTTTTCCCAGACGATTTTCTCCTAGTATATGGTCGCTATTTATTACCTGTGCCAGTTCTATTCCCTCTATAGGTATAGTAGCAGGCTTTGTTCCTGTGGCAACTAGGATAGCACTTCCCTCTAATACACTGCCATCGGCTAGGGTTACTGTTTTTTCTCCTGTTATAGTGGCAAACACTGGGAAGAAATCCACCCCACTTTTTTTAAACTGGGTGGCAATGCCATCTCGCAGTCCCTGTAGGGTTTTTTCCTTATGATCCCACATTTTATTATAGTCCATAGTTGGAGCCTGACAAACTATCCCAAAACGCTCCCCCTCTAAAACTTCCTTATATAACTCGGTAATATGTAGTAGGGTTTTAGTGGGTACACAGCCTTTATTTAGACAGGTTCCACCTAGTAGTCCACCGTCTACAACTGCCACTTTTTTCCCTAGATTTGCTGTTTTAATAGCTGCTGGATAGCCTGCTGGCCCTGCTCCTATTATTATTAAATCATACATTAAAGATTTCCTCCATTATATATCCTAAATCCCCTAGTGATTTTATCATATCCTCTTTTAAAAAGACTGTGTTTATTAGTCTATTTTCTATTTTTTCTGATAGTAGCTCCTCTAGGGCGTCAGTCCACACCTTAACATCTTTAACCTTGCCAGCCTCTACATAAAACTCAATTACAACTTCTCCCCAATCAAATTTATGGCTGTAACTACAGTTAAAGGGTATCTTCCTACCGTAAACCCAGTGAAAATCACTGTACCGGCTTACCATGGTGGTATACTCTACCTTATCTGCAAGAACATACTCATTAACTGGATTATTATATACCTGTGAAAAGGCTTCTATTAGGGCTGATTTCATAGTATTAACAGTAATCTCAGGATTAAGCTGGCTTAGGTTTGTCACCCTGCTTTTTACCGAGGTTACCCCTTTAGATTTTAGCTTTGCCTGTGAAACATTAAGATACCTACCCATGTCCTCCATATTGGCATTAATAAGTATTGTGCCATGGTGATAACAGTTATTGCCACGCTGATAAAAGGCATTTCCTGAGAATTTTTTCTCCTGTACCAAAATATCATTTCTACCTGATTTTTCTGCTACTAAACCTAGCTTTGCCACTGCTTCTATTATAACCTGTAGCTGTTTATCTAGGTTGTAGTTACCCTTCTGAGCTAAAAAGGTAAAATTAAGATTGCCTAAATCCTGAAAAACTGCTCCACCACCTGATAATCGTCTTGCTAGGTAACCACCATCTTCTTTTAGCTCCTCTAGCTTGCACTCACGCCAAGGATTTTGGTTTTTTCCTATTACTACGGTTTTCTTATTCTGCCATAGATAGAGTATTACCTCCTCTTTTCCTACATGGTCTAGTAGATACTCCTCAAGGGCAAGATTTTCATAAGGTATGGTGCTACTGGACTGGATAATATGTAATGTCATTGTGTAATCATTCTCTCTTTATAAAATTCTTTTTACCTAAAAACCCCTGCTGGTTTTATACCGACAGGGGTCTTATATGGTTTTATTTATTAAAATTATAGGTTAGTACAGGTGTTCTTGCTGCCTTAACCTCATCTAGTCTACCAATATCCGTTGTATATGGCGCACCCTTAATATATTCAGGATCTGCCACTGCTTTACTGTGTATATCCAGTAGTGCCTCAATTAATCTATCCATGCTTTCCTTAGATTCGGTTTCTGTTGGCTCAAACATTAACGCTTCTGGCACTATTAGTGGGAAGTACATGGTTGGTGGATGAAAACCATAATCCAGTAGAGCTTTTGCAATATCCATTGCCGAGATACCATATTCCTTCTTCTCTGGTGCAAGGCTTATTACAAACTCATGCATACAGGTAGTATCAAATGGACAGCTATATGCCTCACCTAGTTTTACACGAAGGTAATTAGCGTTAAGCACTGCGTTCTCACTAGCTTCCTTTAGTCCATCATGTCCTAAAGTTATAGCGTAGGTATATGCCTTTAGAGTTACTAGGAAGTTGCCATAAAATGCTTTTACCTGTCCTGTGGTACTAGCTGGTGTTAGGAAGTTATAATTCTCTCCCTGTTTCTGGGTTAGTTTCCCTGGTAGGAAATCTCTAAGGAAATCCTTACAGCCTACTGGCCCACTACCAGGCCCACCACCACCATGAGGTGTGGAGAAGGTTTTATGTAGGTTAAGATGTATAATATCAAATCCCATATCCCCTGGTCTAGCAATACCCATAATGGCATTTAGATTAGCTCCATCATAGTAGTTTACCCCACCAGCATCGTGGATAATCTTAGTAATCTCTAGGATATTATCATCAAAAAGCCCCAGTGTATTAGGATTTGTCAGCATCAGCCCTGCTGTGTCCTCGCCTACAGCTTTTTTAAGCTCCTCTAGGTCTACCAGTCCCTTTTCGTTGGACTTAATATTTACTACCTGATAACCTGCCATTACAGCACTGGCGGGATTTGTACCATGGGCTGCATCAGGAACGATAATCTTTCTACGGTGTCCCTGTCCACGGCTCTCGTGATATGCCTTCATAAGTAATAGCCCTACAAATTCACCATGGGCACCAGCAGCTGGTTGGAAGGTCATTGCGTCCATACCTGTAATCTGGGTAAATACTTCCTCTGCTCTGTGTATCATCTCTAAAGCACCCTGTACTGTTTTTTCAGGCTGTAGGGGATGAAGTCCAGCAAAGCCAGCTAAGGAAGCTACTTCCTCATTAATCTTAGGATTGTATTTCATTGTACAGGAGCCCAGTGGATAAGCACCATTATTTACCCCTTGGGTATTATTTGCCAGTAGGGTGTAATGTCTGCTAATATCATTTTCTGACACCTGTGGAAGATTAAGAGGTATCTCTCGTCTAGGAAAGGTTGTTTCTGCCTTAGGTAGTGTTAGTGGTGGCAGTAAATCAAGGCCTCTATCCTCACTACTTCTTTCAAAAATCAGTTCCACCTAAAGCACCTCCCTTATAATTTTAATCATATTATCCATCTGATCTTTTGTATTTAACTCGGTGGTACACCATAATAGTTTACCATCAATAGGCAGTCCAGCTAGATAGCCTTCTTCGGAAAGTCTATCTACCACCTTATCCACAGCCACTGGAGAATTTGTTAAAAACTCATGGAAAAACTCTCTATTATACACCAGTGTAAAACCTATTTCCTCTAGCTGTTTTTGTAGGTATCTTGCATTAGCCATGGAGATTTCTGCCACCTGATTAATACCTCTTGTTCCCATTGCTGATAGATATACTGAGGCTTTAAGGGCGCATAGTGCCTGATTAGAGCAGATATTACTGCTTGCCTTCTCTCGGCGTATATGCTGTTCTCTAGCCTGTAGTGTTAGTACATAACCTATATTGCCTTTGCTGTCGGTGGTTTGGCCTACAATTCGCCCTGGAAGTTTTCTCATCATCTCGGTAGTTGCTGTCATAAATCCTAGGTATGGCCCACCAAAACTCAGTGGCATACCCAGCGGTTGACCTTCTCCTACTGCAATATCTGCACCACATTCCTTAGGGGTTTTTAGCACTGGTAGGGTTATAGGATTAACTCCCATAATAAATTTACCACCCTTTTCATGGATAGCTTCCCCTAGTAACTCAGCCTCTTCTACTATACCGTAGTAGTTAGGCTGCTGCATAAAGAAACACGCTGTTTCTGCTGTTGCCATCTCTTTAAGCTTTGTAATATCTGTTATCCCATCTACTATAGGCACTATCTCTAGCACTGTATCTCTAGCATAGCAGTAGGTTTTTACTGTTTCGATTACCTGTGGATCACAGCTCTGGGAGATTAACACCTTAGTTTTCTTTCTATCGGTACACATAAATACACTTTCTGCTGCTGCAGAGGCCCCGTCATATACCGAGGCGTTGGATACATCTAATCCCGTTAACTGGCACATCATTGTCTGAAACTCAAATATTGCCTGTAGATTACCCTGACTGATTTCAGCCTGATAAGGGGTGTATGCTGTTACAAAATCCTCCTTAGAGGCAACACTATTAACAATAGCTGGTATGTAGTGGTTATATGCACCAGCCCCTCTAAAGATATGAGGGAACACCTTATTCTTATTAGCCATAGCCTCCAGTGTCCATTTAACCTCTAGCTCTGAGATACCTTTTTCTATATTAAGTGGTGTGTTAAGCTTTACTGTTGCTGGCACCTGTGCAAACATTTCATCATAGCTATTATAGCCACATTCATTTAACATCTCTGCTTGCTGTTTCTTTGTATTAGAGATATATCCCCCCAAAACTAACCCTCCTTACAGGCTCTGCACAAAGCTTTCGTACTGCTCTGCATCCATTGTTTCTTCCATTTCCTCTACATCTTCTACACGGATAAACCAGCTGGTGTATGGGCTACTATTAATAGACTCTGGGCTATCCATAATATCTTCGTTAATTTCACATACCTTACCTGTTACTGGGGAATACATATCTGACACAGCCTTTACAGATTCTACATCACCAAAGCTCTCCCCTATTGTAACCTGATCATCTATCTCTGGTAGATTAACAAATACTAAATCTCCCAGTGCATCCTGTGCATAGTCTGTTAGGCCGATTTCTACGGTGTTTTCTGAGATTTTCTTTACCCATTCGTGGGATTTTGTATAAAGTAGTTCAGCTGGAAAGTTCATAATAATTCTCCTTATTTTATAATTTAGTTTATTTTATTATTTTTTATAAAAAGGCATCGGCACTATCTCTACTTCTATCTTTCTGCCTCTTACCTCTGCTATTAGTTTTGTTCCCATCTGGCTGTGGTCTATATCCACATATGCCATTACCACTGGATAGTTTAGATATGGTACCATTGTTCCCGATGTGGTTACCCCTACCTGTTTATCCTCTATAAATAGTGGAGCATCTTCTCTTACAATGCCTTTGCCCACTACCTTAAGCCCTACTCGCTTAGTGGTAATTACTGCTTCTTCCATGGCTTTCTTACCGATGAACTCTTCCTTAGCCATCTTTACTGCAAACTTTAACCCTGCTTGTAGTGGGTTAATATCTGCTGTAAGCTCATGGCCATACAGTGGCATGGAGGCTTCAAGTCTTAGGGTATCTCTTGCTCCTAGCCCACAGGGGATTATATCCTCACCACCTGTTTTAAGAAGTATGTCCCATAGTGCAGCTGTATCACTGGTGTTAGCATATATTTCATAGCCATCTTCCCCAGTGTAGCCTGTCTGGGATACCATACATTTAATACCATTAATATCCACATCAGTTATAGCTGTGTAGTATTTTTCTGGTAGGTTATCTGTAAGTTTTTCCATGATTTCTTTGGCTTTCTTACCCTGTATAGCTATCTGTCCTACTAGGTCGGATACATCTTCAAATTTTACCTGTCCAAAGGCGTGTTTTAATATATGCTCATAGTCCTTATCCTTATTAGAGGCATTTACCACTATAAAGTAATCATCCTCTGCTAGTTTATATACTATTAAATCATCTACTGCACCACCATCTGGATAACACATTACACTATACCTTGCCTGACCTACCTCCATATTAGTAAAGTCATTGGTAAGTATGTAATTAAGGTTTTTTAAGGCATCTGGTCCTTTACAGGTAATCTCTCCCATATGGGATACATCAAAAAGCCCACAGCTATTTCTAACAGCTAGATGCTCCTTAATAACACCTGCTTCATACTGGACTGGCAGTATAAAACCTGCAAAATCAACCATTTTACCTTTAAGATTTACATGCTGATCATATATAGGGGTTTTGTTCTCCATAAAAATCTCCATTCCTCTCTCAATGTTTTGTGTGGTTTTGCAGATGGCAAAATTTCGGTTATAATCTTTACCGAAAAGCACAAAACTCATGTTTGAAACTTTGTTTGAAACTAATGTAAATTCCTTTCTAAGACTGTGATAAAATTAAAAAAAGCATAGAATACCACTGTATCCTATGCCCCGTCCTTGTACCTGAAAGATTTTAACTTCTTCGGTGGTGATAATCACCTCTCCGTGGTTGGTCTGTAATTGGTCCTTTTGCCTGAGAGTGTTACACCTTCGGCGCCGTATTCGGTCTCTCCCAATTACATCATCCCTGTATTAAATTTTATAGACTGGATATTTAAGCTATAGTAATAGCTACTATAGTAATAACTGTAATACTATACACCTAATTATATTATCTATTTTACCATAAAGATATGATTGTAACAATATGACCTAATTTACAAAATATACTATTAACTCTTATGAAAAATAGATATCTAACTTCACATAATAATATTATTTTGCAAAATTAACAGCAGAATAAATCATTTTATTGGATTATTATAGTGTATTTTGCTATATTATTTCGTGGTTTTAATTACTTGTGCATACCACCTAATAGGAAGTATAATTAATTAAAAGACTGAAAGGGGTTTATTACTATGGCAAAGGATAAGAAAGTCAAGTCACAGATAAAGGCACTTCAGGAAGAACTAGCCCAGCTACAGCAACAGATTAAGGAGGCAAACATCCCTGTAATTATACTGATAGATGGTTGGAGCGCCTCAGGAAAAGGCAGAATGATAAGCAGTATTAATTCTAGGCTTGAGCCTCGTGGTTACAAGGTTTTTTCCAGTAAGGCTGCCACTGGAGATCAGCTGAGAAAACCTAGCCTGTGGAGGTACTGGATGGATATACCCTCTAAAGGCTTTATAGGTATCTTTGAGCGTGGTTGGTATTATGATGGTTTTCAAAATTTAAACATTCATATGGATAATCAGAAACAAGTTGCCTATGATATTAATACCTTTGAGCGTCAGCTTATAGAAGATGGATATCATCTGATAAAATTCTTTTTAGATGTTGATAAAGACGAACAGCTTGCCAGAATGGAGGCATTACAGGAGAGAAAATCCACCTCTTGGCGTATTACTGATAAGGACACCCAGCAAAATCGTAATTTTAGCCACAATAAGGACATTAGAAATAAGCTCCTTTCCATAACCTCTATGAGTTGTCCCTGGCATGTGGTTGATAATAACGACCCTGAACAAGGCACCTTAAAACTGCTAACAGATTTGGTAAATTCTCTTAAAGATAGACTTAAGCTAGAAGAACCTATAAAAATCTCCCATAAGGCTCATGACTTTAAATTACTACCTATGGCAAAGCTATCGGATATCCCACTGGATAAATCCTTAACTGAGGCTCAGTATAAAAAAGCCATGAAGAAGGAAAAGGAAAAACTTCGTAATCTTCACAGCCTACTATACCGAGAAAAGGTACCTGTGGTGTTAGTTTTTGAAGGTTGGGACGCTGCTGGTAAAGGTGGGGGAATAAGAAGGCTTTCTTGGTCACTGGATCCTCGTGGCTTTGAAGCACTATCGGTGGCTGCACCTACGCCTCAGGAGAAGTCTAAGCACTATCTATGGCGTTTTTGGAACAGTTTGCCTAAAGATGGGCATATTGCTATATTCGATCGTTCTTGGTACGGTAGAGTAATGGTGGAGCGCATTGAAAAATTCACCCCAAAAGATCGCTGGTCAATGGCATATGAGGAGATTAACGAGTTTGAAAAATCTCTTACTGACTGGGGTGCTATTGTGTTAAAATTCTGGGTGCATATTGATAGTGATACCCAATTAGAGCGATTTACCCAGCGTATGGAAAATCCAGAAAAGCAGTATAAAATCACCGATGAAGATTGGCGAAATCGAGAAAAATGGCCAGAATATGAAAAGGCTATAGACGAGATGATCAGCAAAACCTCCACAGAAAAAGCCCCGTGGATTATTGTGGAAGGCAATGACAAGTCCTATGCAAGAATAAAGATTATGAAAGAGGTTAGAAAAGCCTTAGAAAAAAAACTTAGATAGGTATATATTTATCTTTCCCAGCCATACTAATACTGGTGTATATCACTGTAGTATGGAAGGATGGTCATAAATATGATTGATAAAATTGCTTTATTTTTGGTTATTGTTGGTGCTATAAACTGGGGTCTTGTAGGGGTATTTCAGTTTGATTTAGTTGCATTTGCCTTTGGTGGCACTACAGCAATTCTAGCTAGAATTGTGTACAGTCTAGTGGCAATAGGTGGCATATGGTGTATCTCCCTACTCTTTAGAAACCTAAATGCCATAGCTGATTAATAGTGACTAGAATATTTAGTCAACAAGTATAAAAGGGATAGTATGACAGGCTTTAATTGTCTAACTATCCCTTTTGTGTTGATTTAATATTTATAGTGATGTATAATATTTCCAATAGGAGGTAATATTACGATGTATAAAATTAGAGAATGTAAAGTTTCAGATGGGGAAGATATTGCAAAAATTAATCTTGAGGAACTGGGATACCAGTATGACAAAGAGCAAACCAAGAAAAAACTAGAGTTACTGCTATCCAGCCCCAAGGATAAGATTCTTGTTGCAGTGGTTAAAGATACAGTAGTTGGCTATATCCATGCTGTGGATTATGATGTAATATATGGCCCCCATTATAAAAATATTATGGGTGTGGCTGTGTTAAAAGAATATAAACGCATAGGCATAGGAAAAGCCCTGCTAACAGGTACCGAGAACTGGGCAAAGGAAACCGGTGCACAGGGTATTCGTCTAAATTCCGGTGAAAGCAGAATAGACGCACATAGATTTTATACTAACTGTGGATACTTAAGTAATAAAAACCAAAAGAATTTCTTTAAAGCTTTTACAAAGTAAAATACTCTATGCAAAATCTATCTACCACTTAAAAGGTTGGTTATTTATAAAATACCTAGATAAAATTCTATAAAATCAAAAAACGGTGTGATTAATCACACCGTTTTACTATTATTTTAAATTTAAGATACTTTTTAGAGATGCAATATTATCCGATCCACCTGCTGCTTCTAGATTAGCCTTAGTTGCCTCGGATAGTTCTTCTCTCAGGATTTTTACATCTTTTGGCGCTTCTATTGCCAGTCTTACTCCATCGGCTGTTACCTCTACTACTGTTACCTTAATATCATCTCCCAGTAGTAGTGATTGCCCTTTTTTTCGCTGTAATACTAGCATTAACTACGCCTCCCCACCTATTAATTCTGAAATAGAATGTCTAAAACCATACTGGTCATCATTTAAGATGGTTTGTATAGCCTTTCTAGTTGCTACATTTACAACTATTGGGGATTTAAGATTGATAGTAGAATCCTTAGCTACTTCTTTTATTACACAGATGGAATAATAAGAAAGATTTTCCTCAGATTCTGTTCCTAGCTTTTTATAATCCTCTTTAGATAGCTGTGGATTGTAATCCTTTTTTACTAGGAAGGGATTTACCAGCACAAAGGAAAGATACTCTTCCTCCACACTTAATAGGGATATAAAATCATCTATACCTTCCATAGGTAAAGGAATAAACTTTCTGCAATCTTCAAAGCCAAAAAGTCCCTCTTCAAATATTATTAGATCTTTTTCATCATAGGATCTAGCTTGTTCACTCATAGGCTTTCTCCCCCTTTGGGTTAAAATTTAACCACATATTTCTGAGTTTTACTTGTTTTAACATGTCTTATTAAATTTTAAGTCTTATGAAGTTTACTCCATAAGACTTAAAAGTCACAATACTCAGTTTTAAAATTATTTTCCTTATTTACGCCTCGGTATCTATAGCCTCTCCACCAAATCTCTCCGAGGCACTTGGTGGCACATATAGTGGTTTACCAACATACTCTACTGTTACAGTAGGATGCTGAGTAACAGATAGCTCAATATTGCCAGGTATAAACTCAATATTACCATTGTCAATCTTAGCATCAAAGTTTAGCTTATCCATCTGATATTCTATAGAGATATCCGGTGCTTCCCACTGAATATCAGGCCCTACCGACGGAGCAAATCCCAACTGGAACTGACCTGTATCTGGAGCTGTGCGTTGTTGTAGTATTCGATTAATTGTTTCTGTGCCTGCACCAACCTTGCCTCTTATGAGAATCTTGCCTTCGCTGGCAAACTGGGCAGTTGCGTCATATGCCTGCTGCACACCTCTATCTGCAGCCTGGGAAACGCTAATAGCTGTGGTAGGTGTCATGGATGCTCTTGCTTCAAATGTATCAAGATTAACCTTAATAGGGCGACTTTTGATCTGCATTCTGCCCTCATCTCTTGTAATCTCTACCTCTGCTGAGCCCATCTGTCGTTCTAGTCTAGCTCCCTCAATCTTAAGTTCATACTCAATGGGAACTGTAGTAATTTTGATTAATGGTTCCATATTATACCCCCTAGATGTCTTATTATCCCACCTATTTAATATACTGCTTTAAATAGGCTAATACCATAACTAATTCTTATTATATTTTCTAATAAATATTCTAGCTTACTGCATAAAGTCTAGTAGTGAAGGTGTTAAAACATTCATACCAACCTTTAGGGCCGCATTGTACACATAATCTGCATAGGAGAAGTTCATAATAGCTTCACTTGCTTCGATGTTTACTGCATCGTCAAACTGCTCGATTATGTTAATTTCCTCCCCTTCTAATCGGCTTTCGGTAGCTGTTAGCAGTGCAGATTTTGTACCTATTATACTAATCTCATTTCTAACTACATCTGCCTGAGCTCCAAAGCTTTCCCACATACCCACATAGGTATCTCGGTCAAAAGGATCTTTTTCTAGCTCATCAGCCATCTGGCCCAGTAGCACTACCATATTCTGACTAACTCCGTCAGCATTATGTCCAAAACCTACTGCTGATATACCAGGTACTGAGGAGTCAAAAGCACTAGACGGAATTATCTCCCCTGCCGCATCAAAGGTTAATCCATAACCTAAATCTACATAGGTGCTTTCTTCTGCCAGTTCCGCAAGGACTGCTTGGTCTGCTGGATCGGTAGAGTTAACATCAATCCCTCTATAGGTTACTGTTCCATCATCTTCTATAACAAATGGAGCGTTGTCCCCATCCTGTCCTGCAAGTACATAGGCATCACCGTATTTAATATTAAGGGAATGTACCATAGATTCTTGTAATGCTCTAAATGTAGCTGCATAGGCTTCTCTACCTGCATCATTAGTATCATTTAGGGCTTCTACTGAGTATTTATTATATACTTCTTTAGAAATATCATTAATCTGTGTTAATGCGTCTTCCTGTGAATCCTGCCATTTTAGCATTTCTTTAGTAGAGTTTAAATAATCGTTATTTCTAGCATATCTATTCTCAAGTATAGTACCTTTTGCTGCTGCAATAGGATCCTCATGGGAGCTGGTAAATCTACGACCAGTTTCAACCTGATTTCTAGCTTGATCCAGTGCAGTTAATGAACTATTAAGACTAGACTGATAGTTTCGTCTAACCATATTAGTGGTAATTCTCATCTGCTAATCCTCCTATCGTCCTACTACACCAGTTTGATTAATTAGTTTGTCCAGCATCTCATCTAGCACAGTTACCAGTCTTGAAGCTGCGTTGTAGGAGCTTTGATATTTCATAAGATCCATAACCTCTTCATCCTGATTTACAGCAGATATAGAATCTCTGGAATCCTGTATCTGACTTACCAGTGTTAACTGAGTATCCAGTCTTGAAGATGTGGCTTTTCTGTCCACTGCCTGAACATTCTGTATATTGTCATAAGCCCCCTGAATACTTCCTTTAAATACCGATATAAATGCTCCTGTAGCATCGGTATAGCCAAAGTCATACTCATCTGTCTGTAGGGCTGAAATCATTTTCAGTACATTGTCATAAGCTGTTGATGTATCAGTACCACCTGCACCTTCAGCATGGCTTCTATTAATAATAACTTCGCTTTTTGCCCAAGCATCGCTTATTTTAATATTCTGTGCTGTAAAAACACCTGAGCCGTCTAATGTATCAAATAACACATTAGTGCCATCAATAGGATTGCCTGCTGCATCTCTCTCAGCATTTAACTCATTCATTGTTGTTGCCATTTGACTAACAAAAGCATCAAACATTTTTTCGTAATAAGGAATACCTCTAACATCACTGCCGTCAAACTCTCCAGCTTTATTTAGCATATCAAGGCTACCCTTTAACACACCATCAACTAGTTTGTCTGTAACATCGGTTGTAGTACCTGCTGTATCTGTTACACTCATGGAGTAAGGAGATTCTGTGCCACCCATTGCCATGCTACCAAATTCATCATCGTTAATTAGCATATGCTCAACACCATCTGCATCGGTAAATGTAAGTTCCATTGTAGGTGCATCAATTGTTGGGTTAGGATCATCTATGTATTTTACCTCAATAGGTAGAAACTGAGCTAATTCATCTAGTAGTACATTTCTCTGATCTTCTAGTTCTAGTGTAGGTTTATTTAAAACCTGACTGTGCTTAATTGTAGAGTTAAGCAGGCTAATAGACTCTAATATTCCATTAATATCAGGAACATTGGAATCCTGTAGCTTTGTTACCATATCTTCTTCTATCTGAGCTAGGGCATCTGCATTCTGACTAATAGCATTTAACAGCACAGAAAAGGATGATCTAACTACAGCATCTATACTAGAGTCTGAAGTTGTATGGGTGTTAGCCATAGTTGTAAGCTGTGATATTATATCATTAAAAGCAGCACGAATAGCTGTGCTATCTGTTTCATCAAATATATTACCAATCTCCTCTAGGACACCGTCCATTGCGTCGGTTGTACCTAGGGAAACTAGCTCATTTCTAAACTGCATGTCTAAAAAAGGATCCCTAATCTGGATAATCCCATGGGACATAACCCCTTGACCTGCAGAAGTTGAAAATGTAGTTGTAGCTTTTGTAGAGCTTGACGCAGCTATGCTGGTAAGATCCACCCTCTGTCTTGTATATCCTTCTGTATTTATATTAGCTAGGTTTTGACCTGCTACATCAATGCCCCACTGGCTTGCCATTAGAGCAGATTGAGCAGTTGTAAATGTTGCAAAAGTTGATCTAATCATAATTATGACCATGCCTTTCTATAATCTGAATATTTTGAGGGCTTTGGGAAGCAAATTTCTGTTCTGGACAGAAAAAGTTCATCCTCAAAAAAATTATACTCTTTTTTCAGTAAATTTTATGGATCTATTTAACTCATCTATACCATGTGTACTCTGTCCACCCTGTTTTACTAGATTATTATTAATCTGTCTTAGGTTTAGCTTAATGCTTTTTTGTACACTATCGTGGACAATCTGAAATCCCTGTATCTCACGACTTAATAAATCAAAGTAAGGCACCATATTCTGCTGTTCCTCTGGGGACATTGCATCTAACATCTGCTGAAAAGACAGATTTTCCATACCCATTTCTTTTTGCAGTTTTTCTCTTTTTAACTCTGCGCCTTTAAGACGCATAATGATGGATTGTTCTTTTGTCATACAGGCCTCTATAGTTGCTACCTGATTATTTTTTGAGGCTTGTAGCTTTACCTGTGCAATTGATGTCAGTTCTCTAAATATTGAAATTAGTTCTTCTATAACAGTTTTAAATTCTTTCACTAATATTAGCTCCCTTAAAATAACATCATTTTTTCTGCTATTGCTTCTGGATTAATCTTGTAGTTACCACTAGCAATCTCTTGGCTAAGTCTATTTAGTTTATCTTCACTGGTTTCTTCTCTTACCTGTACTTTTACTGTTTTTGCCATTTGTTCTGTCATAAGTTTTTCTTCTACATCTCTTTTGTTAGAGGAAATGAAAATTTCATCAAACTGTCCACCCTTAGTCATAGTAATTGTTGTTTTATTTGCCGTGGGTGTTCCAGTAATCTTATTAGTAATGTAATTATTTATATTGTCCATAGAAATTCCCATAAAAATTCCCCTTTCTTGCTATATTTGTTATAGCTATTCGCTTCTA
>CAYJEQ010000020.1:17725-34536 GCA_964369235.1 uncultured Oscillospiraceae bacterium
CTTCTACATATCTATCGTCACAATCTAGACAAAATTAAGTATTTTTTTTGAATTTAACTAGGTTTTTAAAGGTTTTTCTAGCTTTTTTGAAAATACTACCAACCAATTGTACAAGATTACTAATGTGACTTTTTATAAATTTTGTAACCTTAATAAACCAATCCTGTAACTGTTTGCCTGTATTTATTATACAAATTCTTGCAGGCTTGGTTACATCAATAAATTTACTATAAGCGAATTTAACATTTCTTGCCACCGACCTAAATCCTATCCTAAATAGCCTTATTACCCAAAAAACAGGTAGTAATTTAGGGTGTTTTTTTAAAATTTCAAACATTCCGTCCATATACTCTATAGGAGGCATTATCCATTCTAACGCTTGTTTTTTTCGCTTTTCGCTTAATTCTTTATCATATTTATCAGAAAGTTCTATTATAAGTGGCAGTATGCTACCACATAATTCTCGCTGTTTTGTGCCTTTGGACATTATATATTCTTCCATTGCCCCAAAGAGTTGATTGTTCTCTGGAAATAGCATTCCACCAAACCAAAATGCCCCTAGCTGAATTAATAATGTATGGAATTTATTTATATCCAGTCCATCCATTATTTTGTTAATCTGGGTAAAATCCAACTGCTCATATACCTTAAGGTAGTAGCACCATATATCTAATACATCTCGTATATCAAGTCTACCCTTAGCAAATTCCTCTGCACCTAGTGACACTACATAGACATAAAAATCTTCTGGTGACATTACCTTAATATACTCATATCCCTCTAAAGAGGGGTATTTTTTCATAGGTGTAATAAAATGCTTCTTTATTTTTGATCCTTCAAAATTCAGCTGATTATATACATGCACCAGTACCCCTGGGCTTTTATAGTAGGCTTCATAGCCTTCTTCGTTATTAATCTGTTTGTCATATCCCTGTTTTGTAAATATCTTTTCTATCTGTGATGATTTGCCTTTTTCCACCAGTAAATCCACTGTTTTAAGCTCTTTCATCTCTGGCATAGGATAGTATTCCTTAAATGTATACCCCTTTATTACCATTACATATACCTTAGCGCTCTCAAATCCCTCTAAAAGCTCTGGTATAGCTCCCATATATCTATTATGATTTCGCACTGATTGTTGGTATTTATCGGTGAATTTATTCTTCCAACCTGTTTCCTGACTACTATCCATACATATAGTGCCATAAAAAAGTATATTTGAAAGATTATGATAATCCGCAGTTTTATAAACACTATCCCATTTAGGATTTTGTTGCCATTTGGGAATTTCTTCTTCATTTATAATTGCACTAATTAACTCAAACATACACTGGTTATCATAATTTCTTATTTTAGAACTGCTCATATACCAAACTCTCCTTGCACACTCTGGCAAAACCATCTTTAATAATATAATTGGGGTGATATAAAACCACCCCAATCACAAAGTAAATCATTTAAATTTAATTATAGTAGGAGTCTTTTCCTATGAGTCTATTACTTAGTGCTTTATCCATCTCCACAGTTTTACTCCAGATAATTTTGGATAAATCCACCTGTTCCTTTATAGGTTTAAAGCTTTCCTCTTGTCTATATCCACTTTTTTCGTAGTCGCCCTTTACTAGTAGCATAAAGTTAGCTACATCAATACTATGGTATTTTCTAGCTAATCTCTCTATGGACATTCTACAGTCGGATACCTTTTCCATAGCTATCCCTCGTGCTTTTAAGGCGTCCTTTACCAAGGTTCTTTCGTCGCTATTTATACAGTCCCTTAGCTCCTTAGTGGTGTTGTAAACCTCGCACACATGGCGATACTGTTCCTTTAAGATAGCTACTACTTCTGATACAAACTGATTATTTTCCATAGTTTATACCACCTTGCTAGCTTCTTTAAAAGCATCTCTAAACTGGATAACAAAAGGCTCAATTTCTTTGATTATCTCTTTACGCCTTCCACTTTGTAATCTAGCTAATTGATACTGTAAAAATTCATAAAGTCTAGATATTTCCTCAGCAATAGGATAGCTTTTATCCAGTGTTATTTCAAGATGCTTTACTATCTCCTTGCATCTTGTCACAGACTGGTCAAACATAGCAAAATCCCCATTATCTAAGGCAAACTCAGCTCTCTTTAATCTTTTTAACAGTTCATCATATAATACAATTAGAAGCTCTGAGTTGGTCATTGTATTAATAGATTGTGTTTTGTATTGTTCATAACCATTTCTGTTCAAAATCATTCCTACTTCCAATTAATTATTAAGCAAACATTGATGATAGATAACTGCTCTGGGTGTTCATATTGGATATCAGTGTTTCAAGAGCTGTAAACTCCTGAATATATCTATCTTCCTCTGTTTGCAGTAAGTCGTTTAGATTTTTAATATAATCGTCTAGATCATCTAACTCCTGCTGCATACTATTTGTTAGCACTGTGGAAGGAGCAAGGCTAGACCCTGCACGATCAACAAATATACCTTTATCAGCACCTGTTGTCTGAGCATATCTGTCCATTATATCCTTCATACTGTTTACAAGACCGCTACTACCGTCTGTTCCTGTTGATAATAGCTCTCTTACATTTTCACTATCAGTTTCCATAGCCTCTGTAAACTTATTCTCATCAAAAATTAACTTACCATTATCCTGATAGTTAGAAGAAACTGTAATTCCAATCTCTTCAAAAGCCTGATACATATTACTTGGTAGGATAAATCTAAGATCGTCTAGCATATTTCTAACATCTGTGTCATTATATAGTAGACCTTCCTTAGCTTTTTCTTCCCAGTTTTCTATTTCGCTTTCGCTCATCTCTTCTTTTTGCGCATCTGTAAGTGGCTGATAATCTCGGTCATATCTTGTATTAACTGCACTAGCCAGCTCGTCAATGATACTATTGTATTCCTCAATCATATCCTTAACAATTTCGGTTGTGTTCTCAATATCTACTGTTGTCTCAAAGGTTATAGCTTCAGTGCCTTCAATATAATTACCACTAGCATCATAGCCAAACTCACCCTTAACACCAACAGTCAAACCATCTACTGTAAAGGAGTTACTATCTCTTACAATTTCAATAGCTTCATCAGATCCTTCATACTGCACTCTTATAACAGCATCTTGACCTTCCTGTACTGTTAATCCAGCTGCGCCACCGAATAGTGCCTCAGATACTGATCCACCAAGGCTAATCTCACCACTTGCACCTTTTTGAGTAGAGGTAATGGAGAATTTATCTGTTTCAGACTGATAGCTAATCTCAATTTCCAACTCTTCAATTCCATTAATTGTATTCATAATTTCAGAAACAGAGCTATCCCATGTAAGACCATGATCTGCTAGATTAACCTCTACACCATTATTGCTAATAATCATATCACCTGTTGCAGCTGCAGCATTTTTTAGCCCTGAATCTGCAATAGAAGCAGTTGTGTTTACTCTGTTAGATGTTCCAGCAGCAATGCCGAAAATTCCATCTTCACTTACTAGATCAGAACTTCCTGAGATAACAAGTGTTGAGCTATTATCGGTATTAGACCCAGCTGAAGCTCCTGGAATTGTAGTTTGAAAAGATAGACGGTTTTCTTCGTAGCTAACCTCTATTCTACCATTACCAAAGGCTGAGTTAAGCTGTTTTTGAATATCTTCTGCCATAGCTGTAGCATCAGCGTATGAACCTAAAGTTATGGTTTCTGATTTACCATTATAGGTAAATGTTAAGCTCTGGCCTTCCATAGTTTCTGCAACTGTCTTGGTTTCAGTTAAAGTTGGAGCATCTGCTACTAAAGCTGTTGTGCCAATAGTAAGCTCTTTACCTTCTAGACCTAGATTTTTCAGTGTATCACCTGAGCCACTTACTATCTCAACATGGTTGCCATCACCAGTAAATGTTAAAGCACCACCGGAAACACCAACTGTTAAAGCACTTGCCAGTGTACCATCCTCTGCTGCTGCAACACTTACCTCTGAAAGTGCTTCGTTAATCCCAGCTGCAACACCCTCTGCTGTGCTATAGTCATGATCACCATCTAGTGTAATAGTGTAGGTGGTTTCACCATATTTAATTCTCATGGTGCTACCTTCCACTAGGTTTGTATCTATATTGCTATCAAATCCAGCTAGCTCACCTGTTTGTAAAACTTTATTGGATACACTATCAGAGATAGCTGTTTCATCTCTAGCCATAGATTTAACCCCAAGTATGGACATTGGGGATCCACTTACATTATTAGCTGTAGCAGAAATTTTATCACTATTAGCACCTAAACTAGAAACTCTATTACCTAAAAACAGGTTAGATGATAGTATATTAGATGATGAAGTAAAGGATGTGAATTTATCTGTAAAACTATAAACCTTGCTTATAAGATCCTGTAAAGCAGACTGTTCCCATTCTAAAGCTTGTTTTTCCTGTTCCTTTGACTCTATCTTTGTTCTAGTTGCAAGGGTCATCCCCTCGATTAATGAATCTCTATCTAGTCCACTGGCAAGACCGCCATAACCTTGTAAACTATTGCTATAAGAACTACTTACTGAACTTACTGACATATTAAATCCTCCTTGTGTACTTGTAATATATTAGTTGATTTGTTTTTATACACTCTATGGTTATTTTATCGACCAAAACTTATAAAAGTTAATAGCTACTATAGGCTAAATCCTTATGAATAGAGCTATTTTTTGTAAATATTTTATTACTAATATTTAGAAGTTTGAAAATATTCTTGACGACTATTACGGTTAGTGATATAGTTATATTACGGTAACCGTAATAGTAGGAGGTGGGTAGTATTCGTGACAATGCAAAGTCTGGAGCTTTAACTGAGGTGAGCTTTTTTATACTGTTATCCCTATACCAGCCACGACATGGCTATAGCATTATGCAGTTTATAGAAAGTAAAACATCTGGCAGATTAATATTAGGAGCTGGCTCATTATATGGTGCTTTAACTAATCTGCAAGAAAAAGGCTATATAACACCTTATGAAGTAGATAGCTCTAGTAGAAAAAAGCAATACCTAATTACTGATTCAGGTAAAGCTATTGTTGAAACAGAAAAGACAAGACTAGAGGAACTTATCAAAACAGCTAGAGAGATTACAGAGGATTAGGTATATCCTTTGTAGTATTCAGAAAGGAATGGTAATACTATGGTAAATAAATATAGATATTTCGGTGGTTTTTTAAATAGGCAAGAGAATTTTTTAAATAAAATGGCATCAAAAGGCTATAGGCTTATTAAAGTAGGAAAACTGAAATACACTTTCGAAAAAACTTTAGATAAGAGTTACCAATATGCTGTGGATTTTGTAGCTGATAAAAATCATCAGCAAAGTAGGGATTATAAATCTTTCCTAGAAGATATGGGCTATAAGGTTTTTTATAAAAACTTAAATCTTGACCTATCATTATTTAAGGTTAAACTACGACCTATGTCAAACAAAGGTGGTAAGCTTGCCCATAGTGGCACTACCTACAACAAAGAGCTTATCATTGTAGAGAAACTGACCAATAGCAGCGAATTTAAGCTACATACCACCAGAGAAGATAAGTTAAATTACTATAAAACCCTAAGAAACTTTAAACTTACACCACTAATTTTAAGTACAGGACTTTTTGCCTACATACTATATGATGGTATTGGCTTATCCCTTATAATGCTATTAGCAATTCTTATATTTGTGGAAAGTTTAATACCAGCACTACTCTATCAGTATGAGATTATAAAGCTAGGAAGAAGCAATTTAGAGTAAATATTGGTCGAAATTCTGTTGGGATAAAATAAAATTATAAGCTCTTAGTCAATACTTGGGGTGTAATTCCCTTGTGGTACTGCCCATGCCAATGCTAGTGGCAGTACCCAACATTTTCTATAGAAGCAATTATACCCCCCTCCAAATTAGGAGGGGGGTATAATATTTTATTTACCTTTGACTTTCATGTTAAGGTTTTCAAAGATTAGTAGTTTCTTTTACAGCTAATATTCCCGCTTTTTTTATTGACTACCCCAACTATTGAGAAAGAGCCATAAATAAAAACAAACTGTCACTATGGATTTTTTTGATAGTGACAGTTTGTGTCTTTATTAATATTCTTATATAATTTCTAGATAAATATCTTACACTAACATCTGAGCAATTAGGTCGCCAATTTCCTTAGTGCCTACCTCTGTCATACCCTCGCTAATAATATCAGGAGTACGGTAGCCAGCTTCTAGCACCTTAGTTACTGCTGCTTCCACTGCTTTAGCCTCGGTTTCTAGGCCTAGAGCATAGCGTAGCATCATAGCTGCTGATAGTATAGTAGCTATAGGATTTGCCTTGTTCTGTCCTGCAATATCAGGGGCACTGCCGTGAATAGGCTCATATAAACCTACACCATCAGCACCACTTAAGCTAGCAGAAGGCAGCATACCAATAGAGCCTGTTATCATACTAGCCTCATCAGATAGAATATCCCCAAAGATATTATTAGTAAGAATAACATCAAACTGTTTAGGATTTCTCACTAACTGCATAGCTGCGTTGTCCACATACATATGCTCTAGGGTAACCTGTGGATAGTCTGCTGACATTTCAGTAACTATCTTTCTCCACAGTCGGGAGCTTTCTAGTACATTGGCTTTGTCTACGCTAGTTAGCTTTTTATTTCGCACCATAGCAGTGTCGAAGGCGATTTTTGCTATACGCTTAATCTCCATAGGGCTGTAGCTTTCAGTGTCGTAGGCTTCTTCACCATGACGGCCTTGACGATAACCTCTATCACCAAAGTATATCCCACCTGTTAGCTCACGAACTATCATAATATCCAGTCCACCCTGAACAATCTCAGATTTTAGAGGGCATGCATCTATTAGAGTATTGTGGATAACTGCTGGACGAAGATTACAGTAAAGTCCTAATGCCTCACGGATTTTTAGCAGGCCTTTTTCTGGACGCTGATCTCCTGGCAGTGTATCATACTTAGGATCACCAATAGCACCCATGAGCACACAGTCACTTTTTTTAGCGATTTCTACTGTTTCCTCTGGCAGTGGTGTGCCAGTTTTATCAATAGCTACCCCACCTAGAAGTATATCGGTGTAGTTAAAGCTATGATTATAGTTTGCTGCCACTTTATCTAAAACCTTGATGGTTTCATTTACTATCTCAGGGCCGATACCATCGCCCTTAATAACTGCAATATTATAGATACCCATTGTAATGTACCAACTTTCTATATAATAATATTAGTTTTTCTCAATTTTGGCTTTGGTGTACTGTACCAGTCCATCATTTTTCATAATGTTTTGGATAAAGGCTGGGAAGGGTGCAGACTGATAGGTTTTGCCCTTGGTGATATTTGTAATAATACCACTGTTAAAGTCTACCGAAACCTCTTCGCCTTCCTCAATATCATTAGCTGCCTCCTGACACTCAAGAATTGGCAAACCAATATTTATAGCATTGCGATAGAATATTCTAGCAAATGTTGAGGCAATTACACAGGATACACCTGCACATTTAATAGCTAGTGGGGCGTGTTCTCTAGAGGAGCCACAACCAAAATTCTTAGTAGCTACAATAATATCCCCAGTAGCAACTTTATTTACAAAATCCTCATCAATATCCTTCATACAGTATTTTGCTAGTTCTTCCCCTGTGGATACATTTAGATATCTAGCTGGAATAATTACATCTGTGTCGATATTATCCCCGTATTTAAAAACTTTACCTTTAGCTTCCATTGTTAACTCCTCCTTAAAGTGTTTCAGGATTTGAGATAAATCCTGTAATAGCAGAGGCTGCTGCCACTGCTGGGCTTGCTAGGTATACTTCACTTTCCACATGTCCCATTCTACCTACAAAGTTTCTATTAGTTGTTGCCACTGAACGCTCACCAGCAGCCATAATACCCATATGTCCACCTAAGCATGGGCCACAGGTTGGGGTGGAGAACACTGCACCAGCATTAATAAAGTCCTCAACATAACCTAGTTTTACACACTCTAGATAGATTTTCTGTGTAGCTGGAATAACCACAACACGAACGCCCTTAGCTACTTTTTTGCCTCTCATAATATCAGCAGCGATCTTCATATCATTAAGTCTACCATTGGTACAGGAGCCGATAATAACCTGATCAATCTTAACCTGTCCCACTTCATCAATAGTTCTGGTGTTATCAGGTAGGTGGGGGAAGGATACTGTAGGTCTTAGAGTATCTAGGTCAATGGTGTATTCCTCATCGTAAACTGCGTCAGCATCTGCTTCGTAAACTGTATATGGCTTTTTAGAATGTCCATTAATATACTCTATAGTCTGCTCATCAACAGGGAAGATACCGTTTTTTGCCCCTGCTTCAATAGCCATGTTTGCTATGGTAAATCTATCGTCCATATTAAGGTTTTTGATACCTTCGCCTACAAACTCCATAGATTTGTACAATGCACCATCTACACCAATCATACCGATAATATGTAAAATAACATCTTTACCACTCACATGGGTGGAAGGCTTACCGATAATGTTAAACTTAATAGCAGAAGGTACCTTAAACCAGCCTTCACCAGTTGCCATACCAATAGCCATGTCGGTACTGCCTATACCTGTGGAGAATGCACCTAATGCACCATAGGTACAGGTGTGGGAGTCAGCACCAATTACCAAATCCCCAGCAACCACTAGCCCTTTTTCAGGTAGTAAGGCATGTTCAATACCCATCTCACCAACATCATAGAAATTTGTAATATCCTTCTCAAAGGCAAACTCTCTACAGGACTTACATTGTTCTGCTGCTTTAATATCCTTATTAGGGGTAAAGTGGTCTAGTACAATTACCACCTTTTCCTTGTCAAAAACTTCAGTAGCACCTGTTTTCTTAAACTCAGGAATTGCCACTGCTGTGGTAATATCATTACCTAATACTATGTCTAGTTTTGCGTTAATTAACTGCCCAGCAGCTACTTCAGATAGTCCAGCATGTGCTGCTAAGATCTTCTGTGTCATTGTCATACCCATGGGAAAACCTCCGTTATTTTATATTTTTGATTACAAACAGTATTTATTTATCCACTAAATACTATTTGTATCTACATTCTTCTTAGTTTCTTTACAATTTCGGCCAATTAGCTCTTATTAGCTAAGATTTTATTAGCCACACTTATAATAGCTCTTAGAGAGGATTTTGTAATATTACTTGATGTGCCTGCTCCATAATATCTTACACCATTACCTGCCTCAATATAGGAGATAGCCCTTGCCTTACTACCCTTAGATAGAGAATGCTCTCGGTAGTCAATAATATCCATATGTACCCCTAAAAATTCCTCAATAGCATTACACATAGCAGACATTACCCCATTACCTATACCCTGTAAATTATGTTCCTGTCCATTATAATCTACCTTAATATCAATCTGGGTTTTGTCCTCACCTATAAATGTTTCATCATACCATTTTAGTGTTAGAGGGCTTCTTATATCTACATAGTTTTCCATAAATGTATCGTAGATTTTATCGGTACTTAGGAAGGAATTCTCCTCGTCAGATTTCTTAGTAATTATCTTACTGAAATCCTGCTGGAAGGCACGAGGAAGGAATAATCCGTAATTCTGCTCTAGTATAAAGGCAACTCCACCTTTTCCAGATTGGCTGTTAATACGGATAATGGGCTCATAGCTTCTGCCTAAATCCATTGGGTCAATAGGTAGGTATGGAACTTCCCACTTGGTCTGCTCTTTGGTTACTCGGTTCATACCTTTTTTAATAGCATCCTGATGGGAACCAGAGAAAGCAGTGTACACAAGTTCACCAGCATAAGGGTGACGAGGATGTACAGGTAGTGCAGTGACACTTTCATATATATTAATAATATCATTAATATTACTAAAGTCCAGCTTAGGATTAATTCCCTGAGAGAATAGGTTAAGGGCTAATGTTAGTATATCTGCATTACCTGTTCGTTCCCCATTACCAAATAATGTACCTTCTACCTTATCAGCTCCAGCCATTAAACCTAGCTCGGTAGCTGCCACTGCTGTGCCTCGGTCGTTGTGGGCATGGAGGCTAATTATAATATTCTCACGACAATTTAGATTGTAGTGCATATATTCAATCTGGTCTGCATAGATGTTTGGTGTGGACATTTCTACAGTAGCCGGTAGGTTAATTATTACTTTTTTATCTGCTGTTGGCTTTAGCACATCTATTACTGCATTACATATCTCTGCTGCAAAGGGTAGCTCAGTACCTGTAAAACTCTCAGGGGAATACTCATAGAAAAACTTAGTTTCTGGGTAGTTTTTTTCTTCCTCTAGTAGCATATTTGCCCCGTATACAGCAAGATCTATAGTTTCCTGTGGGCTGTTATTAAATACCACATCTCGCTGTAGGGTAGAGGTGGAGTTATACAGATGGACAATAGCTTTCTTAGCGCCTTTAAGTGCCTCAAATGTTCTCTTGATAATATGTTCCCTTGACTGGGTAAGCACCTGTATAATTACATCATCAGGAATAAGATTATTATCAATTAGATATCTGGTAAATTCATACTCGGTGTCGGAAGCAGCAGGGAAGCCTATTTCGATTTCTTTAAATCCCATCTTTACTAGAAAAGCAAAAAAATCAATTTTCTGCTGTAGGCTCATAGGTACTTCCAGTGACTGGTTACCATCTCTCAGGTCAACACTACACCAGATAGGCGCTTTGTCTATAATGTTACTAGGCCATCTTCTCTGTGGAAGATTAACTGTAGGGTAGGCTTGATACTTCTGATAATTCATCATAATAATGTTCCTTCCTTTCTTTGAGTTTTGTGTGATTTTCTCATGATTTGTTATGAGAAAATTTCCGGTGTTATAATTACCGAAAACCGCAAAACCCATGCTTGAAACTTTGTTTCAAACTATTTACTTTCATGATATGCTATTAAATAGTAAATTTTGGAAAAACAAAAAACCTTCCGTCTATCTAGGCATAGCCTAAAGAGACGAAAGGTATAAATCTTCCGTGTTACCACTCTAATTCCTTCTATACTATATAGAAAGCACTCAACAGATACAGGCAAACTGCCGATATCCTGCCACTATAACGGTTGGCATCCGTTTCCACCTACTATAATTTCAGCGAACCATTCAAAGGTGAGTTCATCTATTTTAAAGTACCATCTCACACCTACCGATGGCTCTCTGTGACTTCATTATAAACTACTATTCCTTTTCCTAATGTTTAGCATGTTAAATTGTTACCTACTTAAATTATCACATTATTAGCAGAATGTCAACCCTTATTTAACAAAAAACTA
This sequence comes from uncultured Oscillospiraceae bacterium, assembly GCA_964369235.1. Classification (GTDB taxonomy): domain Bacteria; phylum Bacillota; class Clostridia; order Oscillospirales; family Ruminococcaceae; genus CAYJEQ01. The sequence continues at coordinate 29,012 of CAYJEQ010000020.1, forward strand.
TATTTAATAGAAAAAAACTATAATAACCTATTCTACAGGAATAGTTTCAATACTAATCCCAGCCAGTGGTGCCAGTGTAGCTAACTCAGAAAGACTACCCATGGACTGGTTAAAGTTATTAGAGATAAATTGACCACTAGCTAATACTATATTATTATACTCTGGTATAAATGTTACTATTACACTAAAATCCCCTGGATACTCATAAATATATGTGGTAATCTCCTCTAGACCCTCGTAGTGAAATCCGTGGGTACTGCTAACTAGCATAGATGTAGCAGCAATAGTATTAACACCATCTAAACCATTAATTATACCAGCAATAGACAGGGACATTTTTTCCTCAATAATTGGTTGCAATTCCCCTAAGTCCGGCATAGCATCACTGCTTCCTGATAACTGGGTAGCAAGTTTGGCTATACCTGTAATTTCGTATATAGTAGTAGGAGTGCTATAATCTGTCTGCCCAATAGAGGTAATTATAGATACAAGCTCATCACTAGTGGAGTATAGATTAGCATAATTATCATTAGAAGCAAGTGCAGATAATTCCTCTATTATCTTTATTCCTTCATCTTTTAGGGTAGTGGTAGGGATAGCTGAAGTAACTGCTGTAGAGTTATCACTATCAGTGCTGTTTTCTACAGGGGCTGTAGTGGTACAGCTAGTGAGTAATAGTGTTAAGGTGATTAATAGGGTCAGTGTTTTTTTCATTGGGTTACTCCTTAAAGTTATTAATGATTTAGTCTAGCATAGATGGTTATATTTGTAAAGATAATATATTAGTATGAAATTACTATAAAGTTATAGATAGAGTAGGGTGTTTTAGTGCTACACTAATAATTACTAAATTAAGGGTTAAATATGTCTAAAAAACCCAATGATACCTTTATTTTAGAGGGAAAATATTAATAAAAATAGCAAAATGGTAACAAAGTCAAAACAAGTGTGAATATTTCATTGACATTTAATTATCATAGGTATATAATATGGCAGATAAATATTATAAACACATTGACACTAAAAAGGTCTAGTTTTTGTCAAACTTACAAAAACAGGGCCTAGAGAAAGGAAATTGTAATATGAAAAAATCAATTTTAACAATGCTACTACTAGCTTTAGCACTATCAGTAACTGGTTGTACAACAACTGAACCAGCATCATCTGAAACACCAGCATCTTCTGAAACACCAGCAGCAACTACAGAAACACTAACAGGTGTAGGTGAAGGTTTCGGCGGTGAGCTAACAGTAACAGTAACTAAAGAAGGAGATACAATTACAGCAGTAACAGTGGATAGCCACAATGAAACAGCTGGAATCTCTGATCCAGCACTAGAAGGTATCCCAGCTGCAATCGTAGAAGCTAACTCCACAGAGGTAGAAAGTGTTGCAACAGCTACAGTAACATCTGAAGCTATTAAATACGCAGTAAACAATGCTATTGACCCAGCTACATATCCAGCTCCAGTTAAGGAAGAAGCAGGAGAAAAAGAAGTAGTAGCACAGTCTGCATCTGGCCTAAACATCGGTCTAGGTTCTTCTACTATGGCAGGACAGCTAGGCACATTAGCAGATGATCAAGGTGTTCCATACAACTACATGAACAATGTATTTGTTGGTGCAATTTTTGATAATGATGGCAAGATAGTAGAGATTACTATTGACCAGGTTGAAAGAGGTACACCAAATGTAGCTAACCCAGTAATGCCACACTTCTATGGCTGGCCTGGACAGAGCTACAACTACGACGCTGACCATGATGGCACAGCAGAAACAGTAATGGAAGTTACAGAAGATCTATTTATGGAATCTTTCACAACTCTTAAAACAAAGAGAGAGCGTGGCGATACATACAAGATGACATCTGGTACATGGGCAGAGCAGATGGATGTATTTGAGGAATTCTTTATTGGTAAAACTGTAGATGAAATCATGACTTGGCACACAGCTCAGTCTGATGTTAACGGTAGACCGCTAAAGATTACAGATACTATCACAGATGAAGATAAGGCTAAGTTTGAAGCACTACCAGCAGAAGATCAGGCTACACTTGTTGAGCTAACAGCTGGTGCATCTATGAGCCTTAACGATCAGCATGGTAATATCCTAGAAGCTCTTGTCAAATCCTACGAAAACAGACAGCCAGTAGAAGTTGATACAACTATTGCAAGAGAAGGTATGGGTGTTAGCACAGTAGGAAGAATTGGCCCTGGTAAAGATGCAAGCGAAGTACAGGTATATTCCTTTAACGAAACATTTGCATATGCAACATTTGATGCAGAAGGCAGGATTCTAACACTTGATATGGATATCTACGAAGTAATGACACCTAACTATGATGGCGCAGCTCCAGTTAAGTTCATCGGTTGGGAAGGACAGAGCTATAATAACGATGCAGATGGCGATGGTACACTAGATGGTACAATCACAGCTGATCTAACAAATATGGCTGAGTTCTCAAACATCGTAACTAAGGGCGACAGAGGCGAAAGCTACATGATGGGATCTGGTTCTTGGGCAGCTCAGACAGATGCTTTTGAAGAATTCTTCATCGGCATGACAGTAGAAGAAGTAAGAGCATGGTACACAGCTAATACCTCTGATAAAAATGGTAGACCACTAAAGATTACAGATGATTCCTCTGATGAAGATAAGGCTAAGTTTGACGCACTATCTGCTGAAGATCAGGCTGCTTTAGTTGAGCTAACAGCAGGAGCAACAATGAGTCTAAATGATCCACATGGTGACTTTATCACAGCTATTGAAAGAGCTTATGCTAACAGCTTCCCAGTAGAAATTACTGTTACTCAGTAATTTTAGGGATTATACCTAAAGATTAAGCTATAAAGAAAGCCTTCCATCATTTCGGTGGAAGGCTTTTTTAGTTATAGTAGAAAAGTTGTGGCGAATTTATATTACCGCAGAATAGTTTTTCTGTTATATAGACTTCACTTATAAAGATAGGGCTAATTTCCTTATAAGGAAATTAGCCCTTATGGTTATGTAATTAAAAAACTTGTTCACAGCCTATTTATTATTCCCATAACTGGTAGCAAACTACTTATGGTGTTCGTAAATTTCTATTTGAAAGGTCTGAAAGGTTACAAAATCGGTAATCTCTTATTATTTGAAACCACTGTAAAATACTATCTAGGATCATTATAGGGTTTACTGCTAAATCCTTTATTTTCAAGAATACTAGTAAACCAATCTAAACAGTGTTTAGCTGTAGATGTAAAGAACTGCTTATCTCCTACTAAGGATATAAGTAGAGGGCTAAGACCATAGTATATCTTGATAAAGGCTCTACCTATAATACTTTTGGCAAGTACATTATCTCTAAATCTTCTTAAAACCCAAAGCTCTGGACAGTTATAACTGCCATAAACAGCAGTGGCTATATAGCACCCCATTTTTTCTTTGATTTTTGGCATATTGGTGTTATCCAGTGCTTTGTGATAGGCTGTGCCTTTAAAATCCTTCCAGTCAAACTGTGGTGGATGGCTTATTTCCATTAGATTAAAGCATCCCTGAAAAGCATCGCTGGAAAGCTCTACTAAAGACTGAGGAAGTGTAACATGGTCAAGAGCTATACAGTTTGAAAATGCTTCACTGCCAATGCTTATAACCCCTTGAGGTACGGATAGATTATGTAGTTTAGCGCAACCCTCAAAAGCACTATCCCCTATAGAAACAAGACTACTAGGCAGTGAAAGGTTTTCTAGATTATAACAATGGGCGAAAGCTTCCTTTTCAATAGACAGTACAGACATAGGTATCTCTATGTTAATAAGACTGTGACAACGGTTAAAAGCACCTGTATTAATAGTAGTTACACCCTCTGGTATCTTAATAGAGGTTAGTTTTACACAATCATTAAAAGCAGAAGATTTAATATCTCTTAAGGTTTCTGGCAGGGTAATCTCAGTAAGATTTCTACAGCCACTAAAAGCCCAAGGACCTATAGATGTAAGTTTACTAGATAATTTAACTCTTTCTAGTTCACTACAGCCACCAAAAGACCAGTTGCCAATGTGGCGCACTGTGTCAGACATAATAATAGAGGTAATACCAGTACAACCACTAAAAGCAGTGTTTCCAATAGTAATAACTCCCTCTGGGATAACTACATTAGGGCTAGAGCCGTTATATTTACTTAAAGTCCCTGCAACTACAATAAAATCTACAGGGGCACCTTCATTTTTATATACATTTACCACCGAGGCACTTATAGTGCTAGGTGTGTTTTTCTCTATGAAAAACTCAGTGCCACAATAGTCACATAGTGCAGTATCTTTAAAAGAGTCCACATCTACATTAGCACCACAGGTAGTACATTTAGCTGAGAATAAAGCCATAATTACAATGTCCTTTCGGTTAGTTTTATTAGTGTAATTATACCAAATATTAAATTTTATGTCAAAGATACATTGTTATATAGTTAACACTATCTAAGTTACACTGGGTAACCCATATTAGCACATTGCTTTTTTTTACAGGTAAAATACTACTTAAATAGTATACAAAGACTAGAAGTACCAAAAAATAATATGAATATTTCGTATTTTTGTATGAAATAATAATAGTAATACTAGGTAGAATATGTTATAATCCTAAAGATTTAATGGAAAAAATTACAAATTATAAGAATGGAGGCAGTGGTTTAATGTTAAAGATAGCTCACTGTGACGATAACAAGGCAGATCGTACACAGGTGATGATTGCTCTTACCCAGATAGAGGAGAGATGGGGTAAAGCCTTTGAGATATATTCTTTTGGCGATGGAGAGAGTTTGTGTAGAGATTTACATAATAATCATTATGATATTATACTACTAGATATCTGTATGGATAATGGAATGGATGGGATAGAGGTATCTAAAAAAATCCGTAGTCTTGGTGTGGATAGTATGATAATATTTATATCCTCCTATGATAATAGATGGAGGGAGTTAATAGGTTTTAGAACTATAGGATTTATCGATAAGCCTGTTCAGGTAGAGAGATTAGAGGAAGAACTAATTAAAGCCTATAAAGCTATGAGAAAAGATGGGCAGAATATATTTTTATTTCATAATAAGGGGATACCGAACCATATTCCTATAAGCGATATTGTATATTTTGAAAGTAGACGCAATCAGGTGTTTATATATACAACAAAAGAAAGTTATAGCTTTTATGATACTCTATCAGCAGTATGGCAGAGATTAGCTATACATAAGCAGTTTATTATGCCCCATCGATCTTTTATATTTAATCTTAAATTTGTAAATATACAAGGGGATAAAATAGAGATTAAAGCCACAGGTAAACAGATTAATATAGGAGCAAAATACCGTCAGGACACCTATGAGAGATATGTGGGATTTGTAGATAAGAGGTTTCTCATATGATTACCAGAGAGTTAGAGATAGTATTATTTAGTTTTATTAATCTAATTAGTATTTATACTCAGCAGGATATGTTGTCCATATATCTAACTAGAAAACCAAGAAATCTAGTTAGAAGCTCAATAATGTACGCA
>CAYJEQ010000021.1:0-33237 GCA_964369235.1 uncultured Oscillospiraceae bacterium
TATAGAGCTCCTTACAAGGGGCTCTATAACTGTGAATATATGAGCTTTCCATAAGAAAATTTAGAAAGGAGTAGATTTATATGAATTTTAATTATGTTGAGTTTGAAACATCCTATGGACGATTTGATCAGATGCCTAGGTCTACCACTATTGAGATTGCCTTTTCTGGCAGATCCAATGTTGGTAAATCTTCTATGATTAACAAACTATTTAACAGAAAACACCTAGCAAGAGTCAGCTCCATGCCCGGTAAAACTACCACAATTAACTTCTTTAAGTTAGATAATGTTAGATTTGTGGATTTGCCTGGATATGGATATGCAAAGGTTGCTAAAACAGAAAAATCCCGTTGGGCAAAACTAATTGAAGGTTATTTTGCTGATGATAGATTTTTATTTCTTGTTTTCCAGCTAATCGATATGCGCCATCCTCCTACTAAGGACGATATGCAGATGATTAATTTCCTAGTGGAAAACGAGATACCTTTTGTTATTATTCTTACTAAAAAAGATAAACTTAGTAAGCGTGAACAAGCAGAACGCCTAGAGGCTTTTAAAACTGAAATACCATATGGTAGTGAAATAACCATGATACCTTTCTCAGCTCAAACTGGAGAAGGTGTTGAGGATATAAAATCTATTGTTATGGACATTGCTAGTGAAGATATTTCTGAAGCCCTAGCAGAGATTGAAGCCCAGCGTGCTTTAGAGGCACTAGAGGAAGAAGATGATGAGTTCTAATCAGTAGGATTAGACTATTTTATATTTGAAAAGTTTAGCACTATTTAAAATAATAGCTAAATATATTGTTACATATACATTAAACCGAAAAACAAAAGGTAATACTATACAAAATTATTCCACCCACTGTAATTTTTTATATAGATAGTTTAATTTACTATTTACTTTTGTAATTTAATGTGGTAAAATAAAGAAAAAGTTGAAATAAAAAAATAACTGTCAACCAATTTGGAGGAAATTTAAAAATGAGCTATAGCGACAAAATCAAAGGTACAGAACTAGAAAATTTATACATGGCTGTCCTAACACTAGAAACTATGGAGGACTGCTACAAATTCTTCGATGATCTATGCACAGTACCTGAGCTAAAGGCACTTTCCCAGCGTTTTCAGGTAGCTAAAATGCTACTAGATAACAATGTGTATAGCGATATCGTTGCACAGACTGGTGCTAGTACTGCAACAATCAGCAGAGTAAATCGTTGTCTAAACTACGGTTCTGATGGATATAAACAAGTTTTTGAAAGACTTGAGGAAAAGAATGTATAATGGATTTGCTAAGTATTATGATACATTAATTACTGAGCTATCCTACAGAGACAGAGCAATCTATTTCAAAAAAATTATAGATAAATATCTTCCCGATACCAAGCTTGTACTAGATATGGGCTGTGGTACGGGAAGTCTTTGTGTGGAGCTTGCTAATTTTGGTTATGATGTTACAGGGGTGGATATCTCCATGTCAATGCTCAGTGAAGCTATGAACAAGCTGTCCGACTGTGAACACAGTATTTTATACCTGTGTCAAGACATGCGACAGCTAGATTTATACGGCACTATGGACACTGTTATCTCTGCACTAGACTGTATTAACCATATCACCAGTGAAGAAGAATTAGCTATGGTTTTTGCTAGGCTACAAAACTTCGTCACAGATGATGGATTATTTATATTCGATGTAAATACCCCCTATAAACACAGCCACATCCTAGCCAACGAAACCTTTGTGTATGACATGGACGATGTGTACTGTGTATGGCAGAACACTCTAGAGGAAGACAATGCCACGGTAAACATCAGTCTTGATTTCTTTGAATATGAAGATGGTGCTTACTATCGCAGTAACGAAACCTTTAAGGAAAAAGCCTACCCTATCTCCACCATAGAAAAGCTACTAAATAATAATCACTTTACATTAGAAGCAGTTTATGATGAAGATAGCTTTAACACTCCTACTAGCACCTCACAGCGTTGGGTAGTAGTAGCTAGAAGGAATAAAAGAGTTTAGTTATTATATCGCAAATTATAGCTAGACAATATAAGAATTTTCACCTATAATATAAGCAAAAGATATTTCATAGGTATATTAGAGAGGATTATCACAAATGGGAAAGATAATTAGAGCCATCACCGAAGATGGTGGTATTGTTTGTTGTGCCATTGACAGCACCGATATTGCTGCAATGAGCGAACAAATTCACAAAACATCTGCTACAGTAACTGCAGCTATGGGTAGACTTCTTACAGCCTCCTCAATTATGGGCTATATGATGAAAAACCTAGATGACAGCGTAACTATTAGACTTAATGGTAACGGGCCTGCTGGCAATCTTATTGCTGTAGGTAATGGAAAAGGCCATGTAAAAGGTTATGTAACTAATCCAGTAGTAGAGCTACCACTAAATCAGTATGGCAAGCTTGATGTTGCTGGCGCAGTTGGTAAAGATGGATATCTATCTGTTATTAAGGATGTAGGTGCTCCAGAGCCTTCTACAGGTCACAGCCAGATAGTTAGTGGTGAAATTGCAGAAGACATTACCTACTACTATGCTATGAGCGAGCAGATTCCTACTGTATGTGCTTTAGGTGTACTTGTAAATACTGATCTTACTGTAATAGCTTCTGGTGGTTATCTAGTTCAGCTACTACCTTTTACCGATGAATCCGTAATCGATCAGCTTGAGGAGAATATTAAGAAGCTAAAACCTATTTCTACTATGATTGAAGAAGGCATGACTCCCGAGCAGATTGCTTTTGCAGTATTAGATGGTATGAATCCACAGATACTTGACGAAGGATTTGCTACCTATAAATGCGACTGCTCCAGAGAAAGAGTAGAAAGAGCACTTATCAGCCTAGGCAGAGAAGAGATAGAGCGTCTAAAAGAAGAACGGGAAACAACTCAGGTTGAGTGTCACTTCTGTAATAATAAAGAGCTGTTCTCTAGAGAAGATTTAACTGAACTTATTAAGTAGTTTTATATTTAAATATTTGTATAAACCACAACAGATTAACCCCCAGTTACTAGATTGTTCTAGCAACTGGGGGTTTGTGTGTATCTAAAGTGGCTCTTTGTCCATAGTTGGGTAAAATTCTGTTGGGGTACAACTCTTATTTAATAGCTATTATACATCCTGCTTAATTGCCTCTAGGGCAGAGATTTTAACTGCTCGGTTTGCAGGTAGATATCCTGAGCCCAGTCCAATGAGAGTTGCAAATACCAGCGCAAAGCCTACTAGCCACATTGGTATAACAGATACCTGTCCTGAGCCACCACCCATATAACCAAACATATTACTACCACCTAGGTCAATATCTAACCCAAAGTAGTTCATAGCAAAGGATATACCAAAGCTAAGGATTATCCCTATAACCCCTCCTATAAATCCGATCAAGCCAGCTTCCATTAAAAATACTGTTCTTATATCTGATACAAAGCATCCCAGTACCTTCATTACGCCAATCTCTCTAGTACGCTCATAGATTGACATAAACATTGTATTAGTAATACCTATAGCAGCTACAAATAGGGATATAGCACCTAGGCTACCTAGTACCATCTGGGTTTGCTGTGTCTGCTCTATCATAGGTTTTCTAATCTGTTCCATTGACCATGTATCATAGCCCAGTGCCTGTATTGCTTCTTCAACTTCCTCTACATTATCAATTTCTGTTGTTTTAACCTTAATATAGTCGTAGTTTGCTTCGTCTTCTTCGGTGATTTTAATATCATTATCTTTGATATAATCAGCTTCTAACTGTTTTAAATCATTAATATTCATAAAAACACCTTGACTTGTTTCGTAGCCTATATTATAGTCCTCAACAAGAGTACCAGCTACATTTAGTTTGTATTCTCGTTCTACTACTCGATCATCTTCGTCATCACTGTTTTCTGATTCCTTATAGGTTTTTATTAATATTTCATGCTGTTCATAGTCCACAAATGGATCCTCTACATTGCCTCGTTCATCTGGCCAGTAGTTTACATAGGAATCTCTACCATCTCGCTTAGTATCTCTAAAATTGTATTCAGCATATTGTCCTAGCATTACTGTATATGGCTCAGATTGGCTATTCATAAGTTCACCTTCGTTTACCTGATAACCAAAAGCTTCCATTGCGTCAGGGTAAATACCCACAATATTCCATAGCTGTGCTTCATATCTGTCTTCTTCCCCTGCAACCATCATAGCTTCAAGATATCTAGGCTGATAAAACGGTGTCGCTATCTGTACCCCATCCATTGCCTGTATAGTTGCTACCATCTCATCATTAAGCTTTGGTGTATCTGGTGCAGAGGAATAGTTATATACCTCTATCATTGTAAGGTCACCCATCTGTGCTAACATCTCTTCCTGAGATATACTCATGCCAACACCGATGGATACTGTAACTACAATTGCACATATACCAACCACAACACCAACTACAGTAAGTAGGGTGCGAACCTTACGCCTTGTAAGGTTTTGTATACACATGGTGATTAGATCAGATATCTTCATCAGCAAATTCGCTCCTCTGTACCTTTATTTTCATTATAGTTGTATATGCTGTAATTAATGCTATTATAGATCCACAGATAGTTAGTATATTTCTCATGCTACTGCCTTCGCTAAGGTCTATCCCACCTGTAGGCTCAACTGGCTCCTCTGGAATCATTCCATCTCCACCTGGGTAATACGGATCTGTCCAAGGATCATATTCTTCGTATTCAATTACATTTATACTAATTGGATAGGTTAACTTTTTAATATTAAGATTGGAGTCCTCATATGTAATCTCTACTGTGCACTGCTGTATACCAGGTGTCGTTCCTGTAATTCTAAACTCTACATTTTCTTCAGCGCCAGATTCTACATTACCTAAGAACTCACTAGAACCTGCTCCTCCTATATCTCCTATTAATACTGCTGAAACATTATATACTGGTGATTGTCCTTTGTTAATTAGTGCTACTGTAAGATAATCATTATCATCTTGATAGATTTCTTCAGGCGCTTCTGCGCTATTAATACTAAATCTATCTACCTGTACAACGGGAATTGCTATTGTTTCCTGTGAACTGCCATCAAGTCTTGTGTCATTAGCCATATACTGGAATGAAAAATCAATTGATATTTCATGGGATTTTGGCAATGCACTTGCTAGCACCTTTAGGTTTAGGGTTTGTTCAAAGGTACCACCTTTAGCTAGTCTATCTAGGTGGTATGAGTTTGATCCATTTGCTAATGTAATACCATCTGGCAGATCAACTTTCATTATAATATTATCCAGTGGATAACCTATGCTTGTATTTTTAAGGCTTAGCTTAAGGGTTACATCTGTCCCAGCAGTTACAGCTTCCCCACCAAAAGAATACTCATCAACTATAATATGTGGGGTTATTGGTGCAAATTCGATTTCTTCGTCATCATCATCATCATCGTCGTCATCGACTCTAGGCACATATTGTTCTAGATAATACTCGGTAAATGGTTGGCTTACATCGAAGCTATATTCCTTACCACCGTCCTCAAAAAGCAGTACAAAGTCTACACTTTCACCTTCTCCAGTAAACTGAACACTGTCAAATGTTATAGTAAAAGTAGATACTCCATTTACTGTTCCACCATAGACTGCTCGAGCTGTGCTTGGGCTGGTTGTACTATTAACCATTTTAAAAGAACCACCGTCCATAAACACCTGTGTAGTCATAGCATCTACCATACCAGGGGTATCAAATACCTTTGCAGTTAGTTTAATATCAACACGATCATTTTTATCTATTGAGGAGATTTCTTGTGTTCTACCTTCACGGTAGATATATCTATCACTTATTACTATTTCACCAGTACCTGTTACTGGTGTAGTAACAGTACCACTAGTTTTAGTTACTGTTAGGGTAAATGTATCTCCAGCTACCCATGCTGTACTTTTAGTTACAGTTATCCCAGCAAAAACTGCTGTAGAGGCTGTTGGTGTTGTAATGTCAAACAATACATCTGCTACAGTATCACTACCAAGCTCTAAAGATAACTCTCCAGTAGTAGCATCTGATTCCACTGTAAACACAAAATCTTTTTCTGTTTCTGAGCCCATAACAAAAACTGTTTCATCAATAGCAGTAGTTTCTTCTACTGTATAACCTGTGTTTTCAGTAGTAATATCTAAGGTATAGCTATCAGCTGCCTCTGCTACTACTAAAGCCCTAGGTAAAGCTACTGCTATAGATGATACCATCATCACACCAGCAAACATTAATGCCAACACTTTTTTTACAATCTTCATCTTAATTTATCCCTCTCGTATATGTATTTTGTATTCAAACTGTATGTTTATACTTTGCTACTGTATTTTATCTATATCTTCCTCTGGGGTCGAAATTTCATTAGATATAGCCTGTCCTGTTAAATCTTCTTCTGATAAGTTTTCAGAAACTAATTTCTCATTTAAAGAATTTTCTCCTAATTCTTTACCCTGTTCTGATTTAATTTCCTTAGCTGTTATAACTGTTTCTTCACTTTCATTTGCAATCTGTGGATTTTCCATCACAATTTCATCACTGATTTCTGATATAATTTCCATACCTTGACTATCAGCAGTTTCTAGTTGATTTTCTAAGGCTGTTTTTCGGTCAATTTTTGAGATATTAGCTTCATCGCTAACTATATGCCCATCTATTATTGTAACAATTCTATCAGCATACTGGGCAAGCTCTCTATCATGGGTAACTAGTACAAAGGTTTGGTTATTTTCCCTACTCATTCTAACTAATAGCTCCATTACCTCTACTGTGGTTTTGGTATCTAGATTTCCTGTAGGCTCATCAGCAAAAACTATCTTAGGCTTTGCCACAAATGCCCTAGCGATACCTACACGCTGTTGCTGTCCACCAGACATCTGGGAGGGGCGATGATGTAGTCTTGTGGCTAGTCCAACCTGCTTTAGCATAAATGTTGCTTCACGATTGCGCTTGGTTTTATCCATGCCTCTAAACATTAAAGGCATACTTACATTTTCTAAAGCTGTAAGGGCTGGCAAAAGATTATAGGACTGAAATACAAACCCTATATGCTTCTGTCTAAACCTTGCAAGTCTTACCTCAGAAAACCTTGATATATTGTGCTTGCCTATAAATACTGCACCTTTTGTTGGCTTCTCCAGCCCTGCTAACATATTAAGCAGTGTGGATTTACCAGACCCTGAGGTACCTAATATACAGCATACTTCCCCTTGTTTAATATCTAGGTTAATATTATTAAGGGCAATGACACTTTCCCTGCCTAGTTTATATGCTTTACGGAGATTTTTTACGCTTATGATTGTTTCCAAATTAGTAAGCCGTCCTTTCCTTAAGCTATTATATCAAATCTAAGTAATTTTCTAATAAATGCTACATTAATAAGTGCATTAAATTTAATCTTTTATTGCACTAACAGTTTAATTTTACCAACAATTCATATTAAATACAAGTTAATTCATCAATTATATTTTGCTTTTGGATTATATGTATATTTTAACAGCAAAAGTTTAATAATATCTATAATAATGACATTAGGAGGAAATAAAATGACCATCACAGACATCCGTATTAGAAGAACCTATGAGGAAGGTAAGCTAAGGGCTTTAGTATCCCTAACCTTTGATAATGAAATTGCAATACACGACATCAAAATTATCCAAGGTGCTGACCGTTTATTTGTTGCTATGCCTAGCCGTAGGGACGAACAGGGAGTTTTCCGTGACATCTGTCATCCTATTTCAGCTACTAGCAGAGAAATTATCGAAAACACAGTTATGTCAGCTTATAATAATCATCTTACAACTACACAAATATCCCCTGAATAGATAATTAATAGTAGTATGGCTTGTTATTACTGCTATCTACTTTGTAATTAAGACCACCTATTAACACAGGTGGTCTTGACTTTTTATAGCTTTATGATAGTATTAGCCTATAAATCATTCTTACTATTAAAGCTAAGGGAGGGATATTATGAGAAAACCTAAATTTATCTCAGGTGTTTATAGCATAGCCTATACTTTTATAGGAATAATGTTTATTCCATTTGTTGTTTTAATCTATATTGGTATGTTAAAGCCCTCACCACACTCATTTATACAGGATACAGATACTATGGCTATATTATTTTTAGCCATATCACTAGTAAGTATATTTACTGGAATAATCTTTGGTATAGTGTATAAGTACCACCTTAAAAATTACAATAAACTTCTTAATGAAAAAGTGGTTTCCACAGGCAAAGTTTCCAAAGTATCCAAGCTGTGGTACTGTAAGTTAGGAGGCAGTTATCCCTATGTAGTAGAGTATACATATAATTACAATGGAAATCAGCTTAAAGGCAGATCCCAACTATTATGGCATAAGCCTAATATTAGTATAGATGATAATGTAAATATATTTATAGATACACAGGGTAAATCAGCTTGTGATTTGTAAGACTATGCATAAAGGTTCTATATCAATTAGTGGGGTGTATTTCCTCACCGACAGCGAGGGCAGCCCATATAATTTTACCTAATATTTAATAAAACTACTATAAAAAGAGGTGTTACCTAGAATAGGCAACACCTCTTTTACTATTTATCTTCTAGTTCTATTATCTCTAGGTCAACCCATAATACACGCTGTTCTTCTACTGTTTTTACAGTGATTTTCATTGTGTTATAGGTAAATGTTTCTCCTACCTCTGGTATATGACCAATCATCTGGAATGCCCAACCACTTACAGAGTTATAATCACTATCAAAGTTCTTATCCTCTAAATCAAGCTGTTCTAATAGATCATAAACATTCATATCACCACTTACTAGATAGGTATTATCAGTAATCTGTTGTAGTTCCTGTTCTACCTCTTCGTCCTCGTCCCATATCTCCCCTACTAGCTCCTCTAGTAGGTCTTCCATAGTTACGATACCCAGTGTACCTCCGTAATCGTCAGTTACTACTGCTAGGTGGGTTTTACTGCGTTTAAATTCTGTAAGTAGGCTACCTATTGTTTTGGTTTTATGAACATATACTGGTGTGGACAGATGGGATCTTAGATTAAGTTCCTCACCTGATATTAGCCCTTCTAATATATCTCTAGTTCTAATTATACCAATTATATTATCAAGATTTTTCTCATACACAGGCATACGACTATATCTCTCTGCCAGCACCTGAGCTATGATTTCCTCATCACTGTCATTAATATCCAGCGCCACTAAATCCACACGATGGGTTAATACTTCCTGTACCATAATATCATCAAATTCAATAGCAGATTGTACTAACTCGCTTTCCTGCTCATTTAGTACCCCTTCTTCTTCGATTGTTTCGATGATATACATTAATTCTTGTTCAGTTACCGATGGGTTATTATCATCACTTGCCATATACTTGGCAACTGCGTCTTTAATCTTTACAAAGATAAATACAACTGGGGAGAATAATTTTATAAGGAGTTTTAAAAACCCTGCTGTTTTAAGGGCTACCATTTCGCTGTTAGCCTTAGCATAGCTCTTAGGCAAAATCTCTCCAAATATAAGTACAAGAACGGTTGTAAAGGCTGTAGCATAAGCTACCCCACTAGCACCAAAAGCTTCGGTGGCAAGTATGGTAGTTATAGAAGCAGAGCTAATATTCACCACATTATTACCTACTAATATAGTAGATAGTGCCTTATCAAAATTCTCGGCAATCTCCAGTGCAGTATTGGCGTTTTTCACACCATTTTCTTCATAATTCTTCAGCCTAATCTTGTTTACTGAGGAAAAGGCTGTTTCTATACCCGAAAAGAAAGCAGAACAAATTATTAAAAATGTAAGTACAAAGTACATTATCGGGCCATCGCTCAAAGCAAATCACTCCTGTTAATTGAAATTTAGTTAGCTTAATATATAAGCCATAGGTTAGTTTATCATACCTTAAATAGAAATATAACTATAAAATATTTCAAATTTATGTATAACAGTTTAATTTTATCAGAAATTAAGAAAAAATGCAAAGGGTTTTCCCTATTTTTTTAGAAATTTCCTTAAGAAAATTCCCCTCCTGCATAACAGGAGGGGGATTATTAATTATTAGTCCTTGCGCTTGTTAGCTTCTACTGCTGCTATAGCGTCTTTTCTGGATAGGTTAATTCTGCCCTGATCGTCAATTTCAACTACCTTTACAAGTACCTGATCGCCGATTGCTACAACATCTTCAACCTTAGCAACTCTCTCCTCAGCTAGTTTGGAGATGTGTACTAGACCTTCTTTACCTGGTGCAATCTCAACAAATGCACCGAAAGCCATTATTCTTGTTACCTTACCATTGTAGATAGCACCTACTTCTGGATCCTTAGCGATTGTTTCGATAATCATTACTGCACGCTTAGCGCCTTCTAGGTCGATACCAGACACAAATACGCTACCGTCGTCCTCAATATCAATCTTAACGCTACAATCTGCGCTAATCTTCTGAATAACCTTACCACCAGAACCGATAACTTCTCTAATCTTATCTGGGTGGATTTTTAGTGTGAACATCTTAGGTGCATACTCAGATAGCTCTTCTCTGTACTGAGGAATAGCTTTAAGCATTACATCATCTAGGATGTGTAGTCTTGCTGTACGGCATTTTTCTAGGGATTCTTTAATAACTTCCATAGCTAGACCATCGCTCTTAATATCAACCTGAATAGCTGTGATACCTGTATGTGTACCACCAACCTTAAAGTCCATATCGCCGAAGAAATCTTCTAGACCCTGAATATCAAGCATTGTCATCCATCTGTCACCTTCTGTGATTAGACCACAGGAGATACCAGCAACTGGAGCCTTAATTGGTACACCAGCATCCATTAGAGCTAGTGTAGAACCACAGATAGAACCCTGAGATGTAGAACCGTTAGAGGATAGAACCTCAGAAACAAGTCTAAAGGAATATGGGAAATCTGCTACATCTGGAATTACAGGTAGTAGCGCTTTTTCAGCTAGCGCACCATGTCCGATTTCTCTTCTACCCGCACCTCTGGAAGGTCTTGCTTCACCTACAGAGTAAGATGGGAAGTTGTAGTGGTGCATATAACGCTTGCTGTCTTCTTTATCAATACCATCTAGGATCTGAGCTTCTCTCATTGCACCTAGTGTAGCAATTGTCATCACCTGTGTCTGGCCTCTTGTAAACATACCAGAACCATGTACACGAGGAATTAGTGCAACCTCTGCATCTAGTGGTCTAATTTCGTCCATTCCTCTGCCGTCAACACGCTTGCCCTCGTCTAGTAGCCATCTTCTTACTACATATTTCTGTAGTTTGTAGATACACTCGCCGATTTCTCCAGCTCTCTCACCGTATACTTCATCGAATTTCTCGTGAATTTCTGTGATTACTGGTGCTAGTCTTGCATCTCTTTCGTTCTTGTCATCTGTATCAAGAGCTGCTTTTACTTTATCAATTGCAAATTCCTTAATTGCTTCAAACATTTCAGGATCTACAGTTTTTGTTTCGTATGTGAATTTTTCCTTGCCGATTTCAGCCTGTACACCTAGGATAAACTGTACCATTTTCTGAACTTCTGCAAATCCTTCTTCGATACCCTTCATCATTGTAGCTTCGTCAACCTGCTCAGCACCACACTCAAGCATACAAACCTTATGAGCTGTACCAGCTACTGTAAGCTCCATTTTGCTTTTTTCTCTCTGTGCTTCGTCTGGGTTTACTACGATTTCCCCATCTACTAGACCTACGCTTACACCAGCAATAGGGCCGTTCCATGGAATATCAGAGATAGCTAGTGCAAAAGATGTACCAACCATACCTGCTACTTCTGGAGAGTAGTCTGGATCTACGGACATTACTGTCATTACTACTACACAGTCATTTCTCATGTCTGTTGGGAATAGTGGTCTGATGGATCTATCTACCACACGGGAGGATAGAACAGCTTTTTCTGTAGGTCTGCCTTCTCTTTTTAGGAAAGAGCCTGGGATTTTACCTACTGCATATAGTTTTTCTTCAAAATCCACAGATAGTGGGAAGAAGTCAATACCGTCTCTTGGCTTCTGGGAAGCTGTAACATTTACTAATACTGTTGTTTCGCCGTAACGAACTAAACAGGATCCGTTGGATAGACCACACATTTTACCTGTTTCAAATGAAATTTTCTTGCCTGCGAATGTGGTTTCAAATACTCTGAAATTCTCGAACATATTAATTTCCTTTCTTTCACAACTGCTCATGCAGTCTGTTTACTTCTCCTACATAGGCTATCTATTTATCCTTGTAGGCTTTTTTATTTATAAGTTATGGAGCTCATAGCAATAAACTCTTACCCCGAAATATCGGATTAACAGTTCACTGCTACCCCTCCCTAACCTATTTTTCATATGGAATAATCATAGTTTGAAAGGCAGGTGTAATGACACCTGCCTTTTGAAAACCATAATTACTTACGAAGACCTAGTTTCGCAATGATTGCACGGTAACGAGTAATGTCTTTCTTCATTAGGTAGTTAAGAAGGTTTCTTCTTTTACCAACCATTTTTAGTAGACCACGTCTGGAGTGATGATCCTTCTTATGAGTCTTAAGGTGACCTGTTAGGTCGTTAATTCTCTTTGTAAGGATTGCAATCTGAACTTCTGGTGAACCAGTGTCGTTCTCGTGTGTTTTGTTAGCTTCGATAACTAAGTTTTTGTCTTCTTTTAGTAGCATATTAGCCATACCTTTCTGCTGGTTTAAAACATTGTTTTAAACTATCACCTTTAAATTTTTTATATACGCCGTCATCTTAGTAAAGGGTGGTGATTCACTGTATAAGCAAAGCCCCTAAACCATGAAAACGGTCATACTCTTTTATATTATAACTAATTTATATATTAGCTATATTTGCTATTATGATAAACACCATCTGATTTAAATCATGTGTATTAACTTAACGGTGTTTATTATATCACAACTTCGTAGAAATTTGATATAATTTGCCATTAAGGCATGGAGCAATGGCTTGCTACGCAAGCATGGCGTATATGCCTAGGCATTCTATTATGATAAACACCTTGTGATTTAAACCTTTTGGAGTATCAACGGTGTTTATTATATCATAAAGAGATTTAATTGTAAATACATATTTAATTATAATTTACAGTTATTTTACCCTTATCCGCTGACATTGATACAGAAATTATTATTTCCTGTGGCTCATCTCCAGATTTTTCCACTAGTATCATGCAGATTGCATCTTCAATCTCTTTACGGATATATCGTCTGATTGCTCTAGCGCCATTTCTATCTCCGATGGTTTCTTTAGCAATTAGTGCTGTTACTTCATCATTCCAGCTTAGCTTAATGCCTCGCTCGCCCATTGGAGCTACAAGCTCGGTTAACATCAGTCCTGATATTTTACTGTAGTCTTCCTCAGTAAGTGGCGCAAATACCACTATTTCATCAACTCTTGCAATAAACTCAGGTCGTAGGAAATCTCTCAGAGCCTTATGTGCTTTATCCCCTGCCATCTTAGCTGGCTGTTTGTCAAAGCCCAGTCCGTTCTCTTTAATATTACTACCTGCATTAGAAGTCATTACAACTACTGTATTTTCAAAGGACACTATTCTACCATGGGAATCGGTTATTTTACCTTCGTCTAAAATCTGTAGTAGAATATTTAATACATCTGGGTGTGCCTTTTCTATTTCATCAAAAAGCACTACAGAGTAAGGTTTTCTTCTTACTTTTTCTGTTAGCTGTCCAGCCTCGTCATAACCTACATACCCTGGAGGTGAACCGACTATTCTTGATACAGAGTGTTTCTCCATAAACTCAGACATATCCAGTCTAATTAGTGGATCTGTATTGCTAAATAACTCAGATGCTAGCACCTTAACAAGCTCGGTTTTACCTACACCTGTTGGCCCTACAAATATAAATGATGCTGGTCTCGCTCTCCCTGTAATCTGCACTCGAGATCTTAAAACTGCTTTAGCTACTAACTCTACAGCTTCGTCCTGTCCGATTATCTTTTCTTTTAACACTGTGTCTAGTTTACCAACCTTAGCCATTTCGCTTTCTTTAATCTTGCTTGCTGGTATTCCTGTCCATAGCTCGATTACTCTTGCTAGGTCATCTACTGTTACCTCTCTCCCTAGGGCTAGAGGCTCTATGTCTTTTAACTGGCTTTCGATGTAGATTTTTTCTGCTCTGACTTTTGCTAGTTTCTCATAGTCGTCGGTGTTATTTCTCTCCATCTCTTCCATCTGTTCTACTACATTCTTAAGCTCCTTATTAAGCTGATCTAGCTTATTAAGGCTTTCATTTTCTAAGGTGCTACAGGAACAAGCCTCGTCTAATAAATCTATTGCTTTATCTGGAAGGTATCTATCGGTGATATATCTCTCACTCATTATTACCGTTCGTCTTGCGATATCTTCACTAACTTTTACCCTATGGTAGCTTTCGTAGTAACTCTTAATTCCTTTGATTACCTCAATGGCATCTGCTATAGATGGCTCCTCAATCTTTACAGGCTGAAATCTTCTCTCTAAGGCAGCATCTTTTTCAATATGCTTTCTATACTCGTTAAATGTGGTAGCACCTATAACCTGTATCTCTCCTCTAGAAAGTGCTGGTTTTAGGATATTTGCTGCATTCATGGAGCCTTCAGAATCCCCTACTCCCACAAGATTGTGTATCTCATCTATAAATAGAATAATATTGCCATCTTCTTTAATCTCTTCTACAAGACCTTTAACCCTACTCTCAAACTGTCCTCTAAACTGTGTCCCTGCTACTAAGGCAGTTAAATCCAGCATAAACAGTTCTTTCTCAGCAAGTCTAGGTGGTACATTACCATCTGCTAGCCTAATAGCAATACCCTCAGCCACAGCAGTTTTACCAACACCTGGCTCACCAATTAAGCAAGGATTGTTTTTTGTTCTTCTATTAAGTATCTGCATTACTCGGTAAATCTCTTCATCCCTACCGATTATGCTGTCTAGTTTGCCTTTTCTAGCTTTTTTAGTTAGATTTTCGCAGTAGGCATCTAGGTGCTTGCGTTTTTTCTTATCTCTGCGATCTTCTTCTCTTGCCTTGGTGCTGGTTTCTTTAGTTTTGCTTTTTTCCACCTCTGGCAGGACTAGTTCATCGCTGGACTTAATGTTACCAGGATCATTTACCCCAAAAAGATTTTGTAGAAATGGGAAGGTTTGTGCCCCACCTAATTCAAAATCATCATCACCCATTAAATCCATCATCTGATTGCTCATTGTTTCAATGTCTTCATCAGAGATACCCATCTTATCCACCAGTTCTTTTACCTGTGGAATATTAAGTTCCTTAGCACATTGCAGGCATACGCCCTCATTAATTGTCTGTCCATTTTCCAGTCTTGTCATAAATAGAACAGCCATACGCTTATTACAGCGACTACACATCATATTCATATATATTAACCATACCTTTCTAGGGTATAAGAAAGTTTATCAACTGTATATTTTAAGCTATTTTAAACTTTCCATTAAGGTTTATTTTAAACCTACCCTTAACTAGAGGAGTAATCTCCAATCTAGCCTAATGATGAAATTTCTAAATAAAACTACAATCCCATAAGACATAAAGTATATGGGATTGTAGCTATTAAAATATATTACTAAATCCATTAATCCAATATCTAATTGACTTATAACATAAACTAACTATTATAAACTAATCATAGCATATAAATATAATTAACACCCAGGCTACTGATATTTATAAGATGATATATTTTGTTATTATATCATATGAATATGTCGTAATAAATAATTAAATGTTAAATACTTTCTTTAGTATTTAGTAGTTTAAAGAATACTGGTATATACATAAGTAGTGAAAAAGCAGAAAATACTGCCATAAACACTAACATATAAACCACAACACCTTCTAACCTTACATTAAACACTAGAAGTGCTATGCTTATAGCGTAAAAAACAATAGTATAAAGTTTCCCAAACCATAGGGAACCAGAGACTTTTCTACCATTACTAATTAAAACCCATGCACCACTCATAACTATTATTTCCTTTACTACAAAGAAAACAAGTAGCATTCTGTGTTCAAAAGACACCATCCACAAACACCCACATACTGCAAAAACGGTTATCTTATCTGCTAGAGGATCTAGGACTTTACCTAGCTCACTAACCATATTAAACTTTCTTGCAATATATCCATCTAGCACATCAGTGATACCGGATATAATTAATATGAGTGCTGGAATAACATAGTCACCTGTTTCTAATGATAGCATAAATTGCCACACAAAAAATGGAACCATCACTATTCTGGAAGCTGTTAAAATATTAGGAATATTATTCATAAAAACACCACCATTCTCTGTAAATGAGTGTAACTGTTTATACTGATATTGCCTATAATAATTTTAACATTTTTTTACTTAAAATACAAGCTTTATAAGATTTTGTCAAACTAAAGTGTTTATTTGTTATTCTCTGACAATAACTACTAGCTAATTTATTGATACCCTATAATTTTGCCATAGATTTGTCATAAAATCAACTATAAATGTATCCCTAATAATCTGTGGAGTTAAGAAGGATATACTACCACCTGATAGCATAGCAACTACACTAATTAGATTTGCCAGTATAAATACTACCACTAAACCACTTATTACTCCTATTATCCCACCAAGTAATGCGTTTACACCACCGATAAATGGAATATATTTAATAAGTTCAGCAGATTTTGCCATGAATGCAAATAGAACTAGTAGTATTACAAATAAAATAATAAGGATAATCCCATTTATTAAAGGCATTACCACAGGTTTTACTATGTCAAGTACTATAAAGTTAACTATATCATCTATAGATGTAACAACAGATGGCACTATATTCTCTATGCCACTATCTGATATATGGCTATCTACAATATCACCTAAAAAGCTAGGTAGCCCTTCTGTAATGCTATCAACTATGGCTGTAATGCTATTAACTAGCATAGGGATACTGCTTGCTACTCCGTCTGTGGTTATTATTCCCTGTGCTAAAGGGGTACTTTCTATTGTAGTGTAAAGGTGCTCACTTAGATTATTTGCAATAAAAGTATTAAAGACAAATTCTCCAATAATGCTACTTAGGATAAAGGCTATTACTGCACTGGCGAATACCCCAATAAAAGATATAACAGTTGCTGCAAATCCTTTTTGCTTTCCTGAAATACCAAAAAGCACTATAATCAAAATCATTAATAAATCTAGCACTATCCAGATAAAATCCTCCATTATAACTGTCACCCTTTCTTAATTTAATTATAACTATATTCTAGTTTCTAGGTCGCTCAAAATCTGTATACATAAGTTCTGTAGGTGTTGTGTAGTAGAAGTCCTCCCCTAGTGCCATAGCTTTTTTACCCATTGGCAGAGAATATTCCATTACCTCACTCATATTTATATTATAACAATAAATACTTTGCTGTGTCACTACATAGCTACCTTCATCATCAGCATTAACAGAGGATATCCCCTGTAAAACCTCAGCTTCACCTACAACCTTACCACTGCTATCCAGTGTAACTAAAGTTACATAGTCAGCGTCCTCTGGCTTTTCTAATGCTAAGAGTATATAATCATCACTGCCTATACTATAAGCTAGTAAATCTCTACTTTGATAATCATAACTAGTTATTTCCATAACATCTGTATCTATACTATGTAATCCATTTTGAGTTAATATAACTGCTTTGTCATCTTTAAAGTCGGTTTCCATTACCATCTCTCCAGGTAAAGTTACACTGTATATCTCCTCACCGGCATATACATCAAATATATTTATATCTGACTTTAAAATACCGTCCACACTACCTATAGTAGTTGCAAGGATTTTACTGCCGTCCTGTGACACAGCCACATCGGTAATAATATAATCTGCAGATTTCCAGCTAAAAATCTCTGAATATCCATAAACATTATCCTGTGCAAAGAGTTTTACCTCTCCTTGGAAACGATCTGACTGGGTAATCAGCCCAAAATATTCCTCATTAATATAACAGGCATCAAGTATTGCCTCTGGGCTAGTATAGCTAAATACCTCTTGGTCTAACTCTATTATCTTTAAGCTATTTCCTCCACGCTGGGATAGTATAAAACTATCACCATCAGAAACTACAAAAGGCTGGTTAAGTCCATGTTGCTGGCTGTATAGAGATCTGCCCTTAGTATTATATACATATACATAGGTTTCTGTAAGGAGTATACTACTATTGCTTACTACATCTAAGTCCACTACTTCGTCAGCAGAAAGTTTTACTGGGTATCCCTCTCCCTGAGAAAATTCCGTAATTTCCTGATTTATTTCTTTCAAGGCGTCACCATAAAACACATAATAGCAAATGGCAACCACTGCAAATACTATACAGATGAATTTTATCATACCCACCAACTGGTTATGGGCTCTTTTTTTATTTCGTTCTTTCCTAATCCTGTCGAAATCAGTAATATTGCTCATTCTGCCACCTCCTTATTAGGAATTTTTCCCCAGCCAAGGTGCATCTTCATAGTATACATAGTCTAGGTATAACCCTTCTGGTGGGGCTGTTACCCCTGCCCTTGTTCGTTCTCTAGACTCTATAATGCTAGGTATACTATCTGCTTTAAGTTTCCCTTGGGTTATATCAATTAGTGTTCCTGCCATAATCCTTACCATATTATAAAGGAATCCATCACCCTCTACAGTAAAGTATACCATGTCACCTTCTCGGTGAACTTTGGCACTGTAGATAGTGCGACGGAAATCCTCAATGGTGCTACCAGCACGACAGAAAGCCTTAAAATCATGATAGCCTACAAAATCCTGTGCAGCTTTGTTGGCTATTTCTTCATCTATATGATACCTAAATTCCATAACCTTACCATAGTTAAAAGGATCTTTCACATGGCTATTATGTACTGCATATACATAGCGCTTACCTAGGCTATTATACCTAGCGTGAAAATCTTCTTCCACCATCTCACAGGATTTAACTGCTACATCACTGGGAAGATTAATATTAAGTCCTCTTACAACACCTTCGCAAGGTATTAGTTTTTCTGATTTCATAGATATACAGAAATCCCTAGCATGTACCCCTGAGTCGGTACGAGAACATCCCTTAATATCACATCGCTGACCAAATACAATCTCCACTGCATTTTGAAAAACCTCTGCTACTGCTAGACCGTTTTTCTGCACCTGAAAGCCTTTGTAGTTACTGCCACAATAAGCAATTCTAAATAGATAATTATACATACTGGTACACCGATGGGAATACCATATTGAGTGCTATTATAGCCCCTAATATCCCTATAATAATAAACAGCCCTACAAAATCCTTGCCAGTAAGTTTTAACACCTTCATTCTTGTTCTGCCCTCATCACCACGATAGCATCTACATTCCATAGCTAGGGCTAACTCATCTGCACGCCTAAAAGCAGAGATAAATAGTGGTATTAATATAGGAACTAGTGCCTTAGCTCGCTGTATTAAATTACCCTGCTCCATATCAGCACCTCTTGCTTTTTGAGCAGACATAATTTTATCTGTTTCATCAATCAGTGTCGGGATAAATCTCAGTGCAATAGTCATCATCATAGCCAGCTCATGAACTGGTAGCTTAAGTTTTTTAAGTGGATTTAGTAGTCTTTCTATAGCGTCAGTTAGGGCTATAGGTGAGGTGGTATAGGTCAGCAGTGAACTGCCTGCAATTAGACAGATTATACGAGCTGCCATCATTATAGATATAAGTACCCCTTGACTGGTAATCTTAATTACCCTAAAGGAAACTAATACCTGTCCACCCTCTAGGAAAAACATATTAATCAGCGCTGTAAATATTACAATAGGCAGCACTGGTTTTAAACTTCTCCCTATCATCTTTAGTGGGATTTTTGCTATGGTGTAACCTGCCATAGCAAGAGCACCACCTAGAGCCACTCCATATAAATTCTGTGCTACAAATAGTAGAGTAATATATATACAGGTAATTATTATCTTCATTCGTGGATCTAGTTTGTGTAAAGCAGAATTTCCTGGGAAATACTGCCCAATAGTTATATCTTTAAGCATTTAATCGCTCCATTTCAGCTTTATATAATGGGTTATTGATTTGACTTAGTGAGAGCTTTTATAATCTCCTGCTTTGCCTGTTCTATACTGTACACATTCCCATCTACCTCTATACCTCTAGCCACAAGTCCTTGCATAATCCTAGTTATCTGTGGCAGTGCCAGTCCCATCTGGGTAATCTCCTTAGACTTTGTAAAAACATCCTTAACATCACCATAACTAAAGACCTTGCTATCATTCATCACTAGAACTTTTTCTGTGTGATTAGCTATATCCTCCATGCTGTGGGAAACAATTATTACAGTATTCCCTTGGGATTTATGATACTCTTTAATCATATTAAATATCTGATCCCTACCCATTGGATCAAGTCCTGCTGTAGGCTCATCTAGTACCAGTACCGACGGCTCCATGGCTATTACTCCAGCAATAGCTACACGGCGTTTCTGCCCACCAGATAGATCAAAAGGAGATTTTTCCAGCAGATTCTCACTTAGTCCTACTAGTTGTGCAGATTTTAGCACTCTACGGTGGATCTCTTCCTTACTTAGTCCCATATTACCAGGCCCAAAGGCTATATCCTTATATACAGTTTCCTCAAAAAGCTGATACTCTGGATACTGGAAAACCAGTCCTACCTTAAAACGGAAATCTCTGATTTTACTGCCTTCTGCCCACATTTCCTGATTATCTATAATAATCTTCCCTGTGGTAGGCTTTAGCAGTCCGTTAAAATGCTGTATTAATGTAGACTTACCAGAGCCAGTATGACCGATTAGTCCTACTAGCTGTCCTTTTTCTATCTCTAGGTTTATATTATCTATTGCCACTCGCTCAAAAGGAGTATCCTTAGAGTAAACATGGGTTAGATTTTCTATTTTAATTGCTAACATTATTAGACCTTGCCTTTCTATCCACTATAAATAGTACTGCTATAATAGCACTACTATAATAGCACTACTATAATAGTAGGAAAGATTACATTTATTTTTTAAAAAGTGTAAGCACTGCTTCTATGCACTGCTCCTCACTTATAATATCCTCTGGAAGATTATATCCTGCTTTTCTCAGCTCATATATTAGCTCGGTGGTTTGTGGCACATCAAGTCCCACTTCCTTTAATACCGATATATGTGAGAAAACCTTACTTGGAATATCATCTAATATAATCTGGCCTTTATCCATTACTACCACTCTGTCGCACATTGCTGCCTCGTCCATATAGTGGGTAATTATAACTACAGTTATTCCATACTTTTCTTTTAGCATTTTAACTGTGGACATTACTTCCTGTCTGCCTCGTGGGTCTAACATTGCTGTAGGCTCATCAAGAAGTATACACTTAGGACGCATGGCAATAATACCAGCTATGGCAATACGCTGTTTCTGTCCGCCAGATAGTAGATGAGGTGCGTGATCCTTAAACTCATACATACCTACAGTTTTAAGGGCTTCATCTACACGACTTCTTATTTCCTGTGGCTCTACACCCATATTTTCCAGTGCAAAGGCAACATCTTCCTCTACAATTGTAGCTACTATCTGATTGTCAGGGTTTTGAAACACCATGCCTACAGAGCTTCTTATATCATAGATTTTATCGTAATCTGCTGTGTCCATATCAAGAACTAAGCATTTACCTTTTTCTGGAATTAACACTGCGTTAAAATGCTTTGCTAGGGTGGATTTTCCTGATCCATTATGGCCTAGTATTGCCGTTAGCTGTCCAGTGTTAATGCTTAGATTAAGATCCTTAAAAACCTGATTAACCTTCCCTGTTTCATCGCTGTAACCAAAGGCAAGATCAAAAGTCTTAATAATCTGATCCACTAGGCTTTGTCCCCTTTCCATATGGCTGTGCTACCACATGGTAGAACATACCCTGTTTCCTTTACAGGTAGTCCAATTTCTGAGGAGGACACCTGTCCACCATGTTCCTTAGCCACTGTTACCCCTAGTAGATATTCCATAACAGAGGCACTTAGCCCTGTTGTGTAGGAGTTAAGTAGTAAAAATAGTGAATCCTTAGTCAGTAGCTGTGTACATAGTTGTGCCAGCTCAAAAACCTGATCTTCTAGTTTCCAAATTTCCCCACCTGGGCCTCTGCCATAGGACGGAGGATCCATTATAATACCATCATAGGTATTGCCTCGTCTAATCTCTCTCTGGATAAACTTAACACAATCATCTACTATCCATCTAATTGGTGCTTCTTCTAGTCCAGATAATTTTGCGTTATCTCTTGCCCACTGCACCATGCCTTTACTGGCATCTACATGGCAAACACTAGCCCCTGCAGCAGCACAGGCTAGAGTTGCACCACCTGTATAAGCAAATAGATTAAGTACCTTTACAGGGCGATTAGCTGATTTGATTTTTTCTGCCATCCAGTCCCAGTTTACAGCCTGTTCTGGAAACAGCCCTGTATGCTTAAATCCTGTAGGACGGATATGGAATTTTAACTCTTTATAGTTAATCTTCCATTCTTTTTTAAGCATCTCTGCTTTATCCCAACTACCACCACCTGCTGAGGAACGATGGTATCTTGCGTCTGCCTTATCCCATGATTTACCCTTTGGGGTATTCCACAGCACCTGTGGATCTGGGCGTGCAAGTATTACATCGCCCCAACGCTCTAGCTTCTCACCTGATGTACAATCTATTACCTGAAAATCTTTCCATCCATCTGCAATTCTCACTTTTTTAAACCTGTGCCTTTCTCATCCTATAACTGTCTATTTAGTTATATTAACCTTTATACTAATTCTCTTATGACTAATGCTATATCTTCTGCTATAGTATTAACCTCTTCTATATTTTCGCCCTCTACCATTACCCTTACTAAAGGCTCAGTGCCAGAGGCTCTTACTAAAATTCTACCTCTGTCCCCTAAAGCCCCATTGTGATAAGCGATTTTTTCCTGTACCTTCTTATTATCACTATAGTTATCTCTTATTTCTGGGGTAACTCTAATATTAACTAAAGTTTGTGGGTAGACCTTCATTATTTCACCTAGCTCTGCTAGACTTTTACCACTTTCAGCCATTATTTTAAGTATCATTAAGGCTGCCAGCTGTCCATCTCCTGTAGTCATATAATCTAGTAGTATAATATGGCCTGACTGCTCGCCACCAATATTATGACCATTTTCTATCATATTTTCCAGTACATATCTATCCCCAACCTTAGTTGCTACTGCATTAATTCCACTGTCCCTAGCAAATTTCATAAAGCCTAGATTGCTCATTACTGTTGCCACTATTGTGTTGTTTTTTAGCTGATTATTTTCCTTTAGATAGTTACCTATTATAGCCATAATAACATCGCCATCTACTATAGTTCCCTTATTATCCACAGCTAAAAATCTATCTGCGTCCCCATCTAAGGCAATACCTATATCACAGCTATTTTCCACCACATATTCTTTTAATTTATCCATATGGGTTGAACCACATTCTTTATTAATATTTATTCCATCAGGGGTGTTATTAAGGAGTATAACTTCCTCTGAAAGCTCACCAAAGATAAGCCCTGCTGTTGTAGAGGCACTGCCATTACTACAATCAATGGCAATCTTTAGCTTTGGCATATTCTCTATACCTACAGAGGATCTTATATAATCACAGTAGATCTCTCTAGCCTTGTGATTAAACTCTACCCTACCAATATTACTGTGAGAAACTTCCTTTTCAAACTGCTTCTCCCCAAATATTAAGGCTTCAATCTCCTCTTCCTGACTATCGGACAGTTTATGTCCTGTGGCAGAAAAAATCTTTATTCCATTGTCTTCATAGCTATTGTGGCTGGCTGAAATCATCACCCCACCATCTGCTTTAAACTCTCTTACTATATGGGCAACTGCTGGTGTAGGTACTACGCCAATCTTTACCACATTAACACCCTCAGCACACAGTCCTGCTGCAAGGGCTGATTCTAACATATCTCCTGAGATACGGGTGTCCTTACCAATTAGGATACAAGGCTTTTCCCCATCTTCTCTTTTTATTACCTGTGCCAGTGCTTTACCTATCTGTGTCGCTAGGTTAATAGTTAAATCCACCCCAGCTACACCTCTAATACCATCAGTACCAAATATTCTTCCCATCTATCTTTCTCCATTTATCTATTACAATAATGAGGTCTGTCCTCCGTCATTAGGGGATTTAAGCCCTAGGTGCTCATATGCTTTAATAGTTACACATCTTCCCCTAGGTGTTCTAGTTAAAAATCCTTCCTGCATTAAGAAAGGCTCACATACATCCTCTAAGGTTATTGCTTCTTCTCCTATGGCTGCTGCTATAGTTTCTATACCTACAGGGCCACCACCGTAATTTTTTATAATAGCCATTAGCATTCTTCTATCAATGGAATCTAACCCTAACTGGTCTATCTCCATTCTATCCAGTGCCACCTTTGCTATCTCTGCAGTGATTACCCCATCACCCATTACCTGTGCAAAGTCCCTTGCTCTTTTAAGCAGTCGGTTAGCTATACGAGGTGTTCCACGACTTCTTCGTGACAGCTCCTGTGCCCCTGTGTCATCACAGCCTATACCTAAAATACTAGCACTACGGCTAATAATCATAGCAAGCTCCTCTGTGGTGTACAGCTCCAGTCTTTCTACCACACCAAATCTATCTCTCAGTGGTGCAGATAGCTGTCCAGCTCTAGTTGTTGCTCCTACCAGTGTAAATTTAGGTAGATCTATTCTAAGGCTTCGTGCTGAGGGGCCTTTACCGATAATTATATCCAGTGCATAGTCTTCCATTGCTGGATATAGCACCTCCTCTACACTTCGGTTAAGTCGGTGTATCTCATCAATAAATAATATATCATTCTCACTTAGATTTGTTAGCAGTGCTGCTAAATCCCCTGGTTTCTCTATAGCTGGGCCGGAGGTTATGCGAATATTTACACCCATCTCATTAGCTATAATCGCTGACAGTGTGGTTTTACCCAGTCCTGGAGGCCCGTATAATAGAACATGGTCAATAGGCTCTCCTCGTCCCTTTGCTGCCTCTATATATATAGTCATATTTTCTTTGACTTTTTCCTGTCCTATATAGTCCCTTAAAGATTTAGGTCGCAGAGATAATTCCATGTCAAAATCCTCTGAGGAATATTCTGGTGTAATTATCCTATTTTCAAAATCCATCTCCATATATTATGCCTCCTTTCTATATTTTAGAATTTTTTAGCTAATTCTTTTAGTCCTGTTTTTATCATATCCTGTGCTGATAGGCTCTTATCCAGTGGTGCAATTACGCTTGCTGCTTCACCCTGTGTATATCCCAGTGCCATTAGTGCTGCAATAGCCTCACCTTCTGCACCAGCCACCACAGTGGATTTTGAAGTTTTACTAGAGGAAAAGTCCACTGTTCCACTTATATCAACGCCTTTAAACTTATCTTTAAGCTCTAATACAATACGGGAGGCAAGTTTAGGTCCTACACCACCACATTTAGTAAAGGCTTTAGCATCTCCACCGATTATTGCAAGGGTTACAGCATCTGGAGTCATCTCTGATAGTATGGATAATCCCACCTTAGCCCCTACACCAGAAACTGTAGTAAGTAGCTTAAAGCATTCCATCTCTTTAATCTCAGCAAAGCCAAAAAGATCCATTGCATCTTCCTTAACACTCATATGTGTAAGTAGCATTAGCTGGCTATTTACCTCCCCTATTGCACTATAGGTAGATAGAGATATAAAGCATTTATACCCTACTCCTCCACACTCTACCACTGCAAAGGTCGGCTCTTTATGTATTAAAGTTCCTCTAACTGAATATATCATCAGATGTTAATTCCTTTCACTGTAACTTTTTGCACTGTAGTTTATTTCATCATTTCTAGGTATTTCTTTTTAGCCAGTAGTGAGCCTGAGCTATGTCCATGACAAATCGCCACTGCCAGTGCGTCCGCAGCATCATCGGGCTTTGGCACTTTGTCCAGTCCCATGATTATTCTCGTCATCTCCATAACCTGTTTCTTCTCTGCTCTACCATAACCTACCACCGATTGTTTTACCTGTAGCGGTGTGTACTCATATATTGGTATACCATGATTAGTAGCTGCTAAAAGCACCACACCTCTAGCCTGTGCCACCATTATGGCAGTTTTCTGATTGCTGGTGAAAAATAACTGTTCTATGCTTATTGCATCAGGATTATACTTGTTAATAAGTTCATTAATTCCGTCGTAAACATCTTTTATTCTGTATTCAAATAAGGTGCCTGCATTGGTGGTTATTGCCCCGTAATCAAGTAGTTTAAACTTTGTTTTATCGTAAACTGTAACCCCATATCCCACTATGGCATAACCTGGGTCTATCCCTAATATTATCATCTCTCAGCCATGCCCTTCCTATAACCATATATTATAATTATTAAATATTCTACCATAATTTAGTAGACACATTCTTAAAGTGTATAATTATCGCATTTTAACTAATAGATTATATCATAGATTATAGATTTAAACAATAAAAATTTTGTCAGATATTTTATATAATATTTAGACACATGCATCTAATACTAATAACTTTTACAGATGTGGTTATAGGTTATAGACTCTTTTTATTTTTATTGATTTTCTTCACTGTTAAATGGCTAAAAATTACCATGATATTCCCTTTATTCCCGTACACCGTTATGATATAATAAACACTAGTGAATATAATAACTACTAGTGTTTATTATATTTTATATTCTCACTTTTTCGCCACCGGTGTGGCAACCAAAAGTAATGGGTGATTAAATCAAAGTTTTACAAATTAATAAATGGAGGTATAAATAATGAGTGAGATTAAATGCCCAAAATGTGGCGAAGCCTTTACAGTTGATGAATCTGGCTATATCGCCATAGCTGGACAGATTAGAGATGCTGAATTTCAAAAGGAAATTAACCAACGAGAAAAGCTAATAAAAGCCGAAAAGGAAAACCAGTTAAAGCTATATGAAGCCAATGCTAAGGCAGAACTAGAAAAGTTACTTTCTAGTTCTAAACAGGAGATTGAACAGCTTAAATCTCAGATTAGCACTGCCGAAAATCAAAAGCTCATAGCTATTAAGGATAAGGAAACTGAGAAACTAGAGGAGCTATCAGACAAAAACGCCCTAATTGCAAAACTTAAAAGTGAGCTAGAGCAGAAAGAAATACTGCTAAAGGCTGAAAAAGAAAACGAAATAAAGGTACTTACTGCCAATGCTCAGGCTGATTTGGAGAAAAATCTATCTGAGTCAAGGAGCGAGATAGAAAAGTTAAAGGCACAGATACAATCTGCCCATAACGAAAAAATCATGGCTATTAAAGAGGAAGAGTTTAAGAAAAAAGAAGAAATTTCTGATAAGGAAATCCAGATAACACGCCTTAAAGCTCAGATTGAAGCCGAGAAAGCTGGCACTGAGCTAGAGCTTAAAAACCTAAAGGAAAACTACGAAGCCAGATTAAAGCAAAAGGACGAAACCATTGACTATTACAAGGATTACAAAACTAAACTCTCCACAAAAATGCTTGGGGAAACCCTAGAGCAACACTGTGAGATTGAGTTTAATCGACTGCGTCCTACTGGCTTTAGAAATGCTTATTTTGAGAAGGATAACGACGCTAAGTCAGGTAGTAAGGGAGATTATATCTTTAGGGAGCACAGTGAGGAAGGTGTGGAGTTTATCTCTATAATGTTTGAGATGAAAAACGAAATGGACACCACTGCCACCAAAAAGAAAAACGAAGATTTCCTAAAAGAGCTAGACAAGGACAGAACAGAAAAGGGCTGTGAATATGCTGTACTGGTATCACTGCTAGAGTCTGATAACGAATACTACAATACTGGTATTGTGGATATGTCCCACCGTTACCCTAAAATGTATATAATCCGTCCACAGTTTTTTATCCCTATTATTACCCTACTGAGAAATGCTGCCATGAACTCGCTAGAATATCGTCAGCAACTGGCAGAGGTTCGCAATCAGAATATAGATATATCTAATTTCGAGAGAGATATGGTAGATTTTAAGGATAAGTTTAGTAAAAACTACGACCTTGCCAGCAGAAAATTCCAAACTGCTATTAAGGAAATTGACGAAACAATTAAACATCTTGAAAAAACCAAAGATGCTCTCCTATCCTCTGAAAATAACCTTCGTCTTGCTAATAATAAGGCTCAGGATTTAACTATTAAAAAGCTAACTAAAAACAATCCTACTATGGCTAAGAAATTTGCTGAGTTAGAGTAGAAGTTTTTTATAAGGGTAAACTACATATAAATAATTTTAAGCCTATTTATTAGAGTATCTACTTTACCCTAATAAATAGGCTTTTGCTTTACCTAAAACCTATACCCACCATATACATAATAATTTTATTAACAAAATCAATCTATATATTGCACTTAATTTACTTCTCTGCTAAACTAAAGATAAGAAAAATCTCTCACTTTACTATTATATAAATAACTACTAATAAAGCTAAAATTCAAGAAAGGAAATGCTATTTTAATGGATATACAACAGTTTAAAAAAGACTTCCTCCAGCGTTTTTTTAATAATCAGCTTGATTTTAGGGTACGGCTTTTTAATGTACTTGCCTTCTCTGCTGCTATAATGAATATCCTTACCTTTATAGCTACCATTGTTAATAAAGAACATCCTATTGCTATGTTAATCTGTTTTTCTTCATCTTTGTTTGCCTTTGGTATGCTTATCTATTCCCAGAAAAGTGGCAACTATAATCTCTGCTACAACATTACAATAATTGGAGTATTCTTTATAGTCTTCCCCATAATATTCTTTACTGGTGGTGGCTACGATGGTGGTATGCCCTTTTATTTTATCTTTGCAGTTGTGTTTACCATCTTAATGTTAGAGGGGAAAAATGCTATTATTACCACTATCCTTGAGATACTGCTATATATTGGGCTGTGTTTATTTGCCTACTATAACCCCCATTATGTAGTTAGGCTAAAAGATGAGGCAACCATTGTTTTTGACACAGTTATTGGACTTACTATAGTAAGTGTGGTATGTGCAGTGGTTTTATACATCCATCTTAATGAATACTCAAGGCAAAGAACACAGATATCTTTACAAAATCAAAAGCTACTACGATACGATCAAGCTAAATCTACATTTCTGACCACAGTTGCCCACGAGGTTAAAAACCCTCTAGCAGCTATATCCATAACCTCCCATGATACCTTAGAGATGTTAAATGAACAGCCACAGGATATAGAACTTTTAAAAAGCAATCTTAGGACTATCGGCAATGTTGTCCTTAGAATTGACCGTATATTAGTTGATTTAATGGATACTGTTTCTATTGAACAGGGGCGATTATCTCTATCACTGTCTTTGGTAGATATAGAAGATGTGTTAAGAGAAGCTGTAGCTACTTTATCCAGTGATATTAAATCAAAAGGCAATATAATTATCTGGGATATAGATAGCTTACCTCCTATACAAGGAGATTTTGACCGATTAATTCAGGTGGTTATTAATCTACTGTCTAACTCGGTAAAACACACCGAAAAAGGCAGAATTACCCTTTCTCTTAAAGCCCGTAATGACAGCTATAGAGTAAGTATATCCGATACAGGCAAAGGCATGTCTGAAAAAATCCGTCAAGATGTGTTTAAAGGCTATGTTTCCTTAGACAAAGATTACTGGCGTCATGGAATTGGTCTTTATGTTTCTCACCAGATTATCACTGCCCACAATGGTACTATAGATATAGTTAGTCAGATAGGACAAGGTACTACCGTGTCCTTTAATCTGCCTAATAATGTTTAATTATTATGTTTAATACTATTAATGAGAAAGGTGTGATTTATAAGTGAAAGAGGTTATTTTAATGGTGGAGGATCAGCTAGAGGTTCTTCAGGCTAATCAGCGTTTATTACAACGTAGAAACTGCCTAGTACTAACTGCTCAGACTGTAAAAGAAGCCCTTACATTACTATCTACCCATCAGCCTAATTTATTAATTCTTGACATTATGCTACCCGATGGGACAGGCTATGAAATATGCCAGCACTTTCGCCAAACTAGTAATAATCCAGTGCTGTTTCTATCGGCAAAAACCGAAATTAACGACCGAATAGAAAGTCTTAAATGTGGTTGTGATTATTATTTAACTAAGCCCTATAGTTTTGATGAATTTTACGCTGTAATCCAGCGCTTACTAGACCGAGAAAAGGATATATTACAAAATCAAGGAACGGTTTTAACTGTGGGAAATCTTGTGTTAGATATGTCAAAAAATGCAGTATTTCTAGATGGCAAGGATTTGCTTCTGACTAAAACTGAATTTGCACTGTTACTTTTTTTAATGCAAAACATAGATAAAGAGCTTACTAAAGAGAGAATCTATGAAGAAGTTTGGGGAAACCACCCTAAAGACGATACAAGGGTAGTTAGTAAGCATATATCTAAGCTGCGACAGAAAACTCTTTGTGATGACAGTGATAGTTATGATATAATTTCTAGTTATGGTAAAGGTTACAAATTCATCCGATGTTAATTTACTACAGTAATCCTCTACTAGGACAATTGTTCCTTTTTCTTCACATTTCAAAATTTGTAAAAAAATCTGTTATACTTTATGTATGGCAGATTTTTCTTGTATATCCAGTAATTATAGGGAGGTCATAATGTGGCAAAAGCCAAAATTCTACTAATCGATTCTAATAACCTCCTTGGTGAAACAGCAGTGAGAATATTAACACGAAACGGCTACCAAGCTGTTAACTGCTGTTGTTTACCGGCAGTAGGCACAATGATTAAAGATTATAAGCCAGACATTATTATCTTAGAAGCCGATACCCCTAAAAAAGAAATTGTCCTATTTATAAAGATACTTAAAACCTTATATAGCATAAAGAAAGTCTTAGTAATATCTGGTGGAGATAATAAGGAGGAACTTATTAAGGCTGGTGCAGATATTTGGATAAGAAAACCCTTTGATGTTAATCTTCTCTTACAGGAGCTAGAACTACTATCCAGTGATAGAGCATATCCCTTATAGCAAATCTCAAATATATCAAGAAAAGGAATGGTTGCAGATATGAAATTATTAAAATATTTTAGCTTTGTTTCCCTTGGTTTTATTTCCATTACTTGTTCCTTTGCACTTATATTAACTTCTTGTAGCACCCCTAATCAGTCTTCTATCTATATAAAAAGTAGTATAGCTGATGATTTACCAGAAGATCAGCCTAGCCAAGAGGCAGATCACCTAGAGGGTTTGTGGCATTTCACTTCCCCTGATGATTACACCAATATATATTTTGATGGCTTTGGTGGATACACCTTAACTGATGATGACAATGCAGTATCAGGCTCTTATCAATATGATGATTTGGATATTTTTCTTGATGATAATGGTAGCCCCTTTAATAAAGCTTATCTACAAAGTGATGATTTAATGATATTTGATGATAGCGACTATTACTTTAAAAAAGAGCTTACTTTTAATACTGATCCTAATTCAGTAGTACTAGATACAGAGGATTTAGAAGGATATTGGCTTCACTTCTCTGAGGATATATCTCTGGATTTTGCCAGTGATGGTCTTGTTCACTATGTAGACAATTACACTGACCATTATAGCGATTATACCTACACTGAGGGTAATATTAGTTTTATAGGTAGCAGTGGTGAGCTAACTGGATATTTTGTAGGCGAGGAAAGCCACTCCCTTTATATTAGTGGTATACCTAACTATTTCTACAAAGAAGATTTGGATAGCTATAGTCAGCAGTGGGATGATGATTACCCTACAGATGATACTTACTACCTAGAGGATACCTCCTTTTATAATCTAGGCATTGATGTAATTTACGATCTAGATGGTAGCCTATACGGACTGGAAGACGGTGGAAACTATTTTAGGGTACTTGATAATGAAGATTACAACACATTTTACAGCGAACACTCGGTAGAAATTACAAATAGTCAGATAGTTGATGGTATGAAGGCAGTTTCTTTTCAGGCTATAACTGCTTTCCCACTGGACTCTATCCCCTATGATCCACTTGAGTATAATTTTTCATGGACATATAGTCTATATGATTTAGAAACTGGTTATCATCTGCCTACTAATGATTATTTCTTATATTCTCAGGATAACAACTCTAAAATTTACTCATATTGGGTTCCCCATAATGGCGAAGATGTAAATATTGCTGTGGGACTTGACTATACTATAGATTATTCTATTGATGGGTACTATATAGTTTATTTCTGTCAGTTTGATGTTATTATGCCTATTGATTATGATAACTTTGTTTATGGTGTCACAGCTAGAGAATGGACTTATGATGAGTATTTCATAAATAATGAAAACTCCCAGTATATCGACTATATTGGATACACTGGATTCCCTAATAATCATCAAGGTTTATTCTGGAATATTAGCTAATTACTGATATTTCTCTCCTTTTATATACAGTCAGTGTAGATAAATGATATATTATTTTATCATAGAAAACTACCTATATTAGAAGGTATTTCCCTAAATATACCACTGCAGAGATTTAGACTCTGATAAAAGAAAGTTTAACTAAATATATTTTATCTTCTAATTAGCGAATCTTTAAAATAATTATTATATATCTATTTCCCACATATACATAAGTATAGTGTTGCTGGCTGTCACCTGTATCTGAGGAGGTTCCCTCCTCCTCAGATACAGGTATAACATAATTAAATCTATAAAAATAAAGAAAATACAAAGAAAGGAATGGTGATTTTATGGATAATCTTAATAGACCTAGCGACAATGAACTATCTAAGGAACTAGCAGAACTTAAAAACCAATCTAGACACTATAATAAATCATTTTGGGTAATCTTCCTATTATTTGTGGGTGCCATAGTCACTGCTATTATTATGCATTACAACAATAGCAAAACCACTACAATATACCCTGTGCTTATAGCTTCCTCTGTTATTGTAATTATTTTATCTTATACTATGTTTAAAAGTAGTAGTCATGAAAAGTCTATGGAGGCTTTAATTAAAAATAATAATATTATCACCGACTGCCTATCAGAATTTTTTACTGTTATTACCTATGATAGCAAAAGATACATAGACCCTAGTATTATAAAAGAATCACAGCTTTTCAAAAGATATAATAAACCTAGATGTAG